>CBFHYI010000031.1:0-16764 GCA_965660025.1 uncultured Ilumatobacteraceae bacterium
ATTCAACTCGGAGACTTCGTCGACAAATTCCCTTCAGACCGAGAGCTCATGGAGGACTACGAGGTCAGCCGTCATACCGCGCGTCATGCCGTTTCATCGCTCGGTCGTGACGGCATTGTTCAGCGTTCACGAGGTATTGGAACTGCGCTGAATAGCGGGAGGATCACTCAGTCACTCGGCAATCTCTACAGCCTTTTTCAAGTCGTTGAGGCTGCCGGGGTTGTTCAAAAAAGCATCGTGATAACGATCGGGACAACATCTGATGCTGAGATTGCGAAGCGGTTCGGTCTCGCAGGCGATGAGCCGCTTTTTCATCTTGCCCGTCTACGACTCGCCGCCGAGCGGCCGATTGCCGTTGATTATGTATGGCTTCCAGGGGCGTATACGGCAAAACTTGCACAGCTTGACTTCTCTCATACCGCTCTCTACGACGAGCTTGAGCGTTCCGGACTTGGTCGCCCAACAGCGGGCTCTGAGCGTATTTCTGCGGTAGTTCCAAGCTCAAACGTCGCCGAGCTTCTTGGCCTCAATGGTGACATCGGGGTTCTTGAGCTCGTGCGGCAGGGGGAACGCTCAGGAAAGGTCATTGAGTGGCGCACGACCTATATCCGCGGAGATGAGTTTTCTCTCGTGACCGACTGGCAGCGAGGCCGGCGAAGCGAGATGCGCCTCGAACAGAATGAACTGACTGCAGATCTTCAGAACTGAGGGCGTAACCTCAGGGTATGACCAGCACCTCATCTTCTCAAAGCGGCCGCGAAATCGTCATCGTTGACGCGATTCGGAGCCCTATCGGACGCCGCAACGGCGGTTTTGCGGGAATGCACCCAGCATCTCTCCTTGGCAAAGTGCAGAGTTCGCTCATCGAGCGCACAGGCATCGACCCATCGGCAATCGAGCAGGTCGTCGGCGGCTGCGTGAGCCAAGTTGGTGAGCAGAGCTTCAACGTGACCCGCACGGCATGGCTCGGAGCTGGTCTCCCAATTGAAACAGCAGCAACCACTGTCGATACTCAGTGCGGCTCAAGTCAACAGGCAACCAACCTTGCGGCTTCACTCATCGCTTCAGGCACCACCGATGTTGCGATGGCCTGCGGCGTTGAGGTCATGAGTCGCATCCCGATCGGTATTAACTCCTCGAAGAAACTTGGCCTCGGCGTACCGATTCCGAAGGAATACTTTGCTCGCCTCGAGATGACATCTCAGTTCGAAGGGGCAGAGCGAATTGCTGACAAGTGGGAGATCACCCGCGACGACACCGACGGCTTCGGCTTCGAATCGCAGCAACGTGCTGGACAAGCCTGGAACGAAGACCGATTCGCCGGGCAGTGGATCTCGGTCGATGCGCCAGTTCTTGATGAAGAAGGCAACCCCACCGGCGAGACCGCTGCGGTGACACGCGACGAAGGCATTCGCGAGACATCACTCGAAAAACTGGGTCAACTGAAGCCGGTGGCACGTGAAGACGGCGTACACACCGCCGGAAACAGCTCACAGATTTCTGATGGCGCAGCAGCGGTGCTCATGATGACAGCGGAGCGCGCAGAGGCACTCGGTCTCACCCCTCGGGCACGGGTAGTCGACACCTGCCTCGTCGGAGTTGACCCTGTCCTCATGCTGACCGGTCCGATGGATGCAACCCGCCGCCTCCTCGACCGCTCCGGGCTCTCCATTGACGACATCGACAACTTTGAAATCAATGAAGCGTTCGCATCGGTCGTTCTCGCGTGGGCGAAAGAGGTCGGCGCAGATCTCGCGAAGACCAACCCAAATGGTGGTGCAATTGCCCTCGGCCACCCTCTTGGAGCAACCGGTGCATTCCTGATGACGAAGTCGCTGTATGAACTCGAGCGCACCTCAGGCCGCTACGGCCTCATTTCGATGTGCTGCGGTGGTGGTCTCGGCACAGGAACACTTATCGAGCGCATCTGAGACGCTGCTCCTGGCTCGCCGTCATCACCATGGTGTTGACGGCCGCGTGTGGAACTCCCACAGCTGAAACCTCCGGCGTCGTCGAGCGAGTGATCGACGGTGACACGCTCGATATCGCATTTGGTGAGAACTCTGTGCGTGTTCGCCTCATCGGCATCGATACGCCCGAATTCGGTCGAGACGGTGAGCCGGACGAATGCTGGGCTCACGAGGCAACCGCTGCACTCGAGCAGATGCTGCCTGCAGGTTCCCGGGTGCACGTGGTTCGTGATGTCGTAGCAAGAGACCACTACGACCGCCTCCTTGCGTATCTCTTCACGACCACCGACAACTTGTTCGTTAACGAGGAACTCGTTACTCGAGGCCATGCGCGGGTTCTTGAGATCAAGCCGAATACTGCGTACCTCTCCGAGCTGCGCGACGCCGCTGCGTTCGCTCGGAGAAGCAACCTTGGGCTCTGGCGAGCCTGTGAAACTTCTCGGGGATACATTCAACGGTAATGAGCGAACTCAACGAACGCCTGGGCTTTGCCGCAAACGATCGCGTCCTCATCATCTCCTGCGATGACTTTGGTCTTTCCCACTCGTCAAATGAAGGCGTGATCTCCGCACTGCGAGACGGAGCCGCTACATGTGCGTCGATCATGGTGCCTGCACCTTGGGCCCGCCATGCCGCTCGACTTGTGAGCGAGACAGATGACATCGGCGTGCACCTCACGCTCAACGCTGAACACGAGTGCTACCGGTTTGGGCCGCTTACGCACGCTCCCTCTCTGCTATCAGGAGACGGAGGCTTTCCGTCAGCCATCGACGATCTTTGGGAGCACGCCGACCCGACGGAGGTGCGCCGCGAACTCCGAACACAGGTGACACGAGCGCAAGCGTGGGGCATTGATGTCACCCACCTCGCACCTCACTTGTCGGCGATCACCCTCCGACCAGAGTTTTTTGACGCGTACCTTGATGTTGCGGTCGAATTCCAACTCCCCATCCGTCTGCCGTCGACTGTGACCGCCGCAGAGGCAGGGTTTCCGTATCGATCCCTTGCGGCAGAAGAGGGAGTGCTGTTCCCGGATTTCTTCAACCATGATTGGCGTGCGGGTTCGCGCCAGCGGGTGATCGACACGATTGCCGAGCTTCCATCAGGGGTTACCGAACTGCACCTACAGCCCGCAGTCGACACCCCGGAGGTGCGGGCGCTCACCGATGACGCTGCTGGGTGGATCGACGACTACCAATTCCTCCTCGGACCGGAGCTCAACGATGCACTTGCAACTGCCGATGTACACCTCATCGGCTACCGCGAGTTGCGCGCCGCAATGCGGGCTTAACCATCCTCGCTGGCGAGTCGTCCGATGATCTCGCTGGCGTCACCTGAAGAAAGTTCATCGAACAGCGCCCCAGTGCTGCCCACCGCTTTGAGTTGACCTCTCATGAATGCCACGGTCGGGTCAAAGCCTGTTTCTTGAGCGACCTTGATCGGCACCGTAATCACGAGATCGGCTCCATCGGGACCCTCAACGTTCTCATTTCCTTTTGAGATTTGCACTCGGTATTGCACAGTGACCGACATTCGCTACTCCTTACGCTTCGCTCACGACTTGTGCTAACCCGTCGAACAGCGACGTTTCTTGATAAGAGATAGGCCCGCACCGGTTCTGCGCAAGAATCCAATCTTCGCTCGGATACACCGTGGCAAGTTCGTCATCGTTGAGCCCGAACCAGAAGAGAGCCGCTGGGTCAACCTGCGTTGCATGGGCGCGAAGTGCTCCAGTGCGAGCCCACATGTACGAAGAGACGTCGACACGGGTGGTGATGCGCTCGTCTTGGCTCGGCCGTGAGAACCAGTTCTCATCAAATGGTGACTCCCCATGCTTTGCAAGCAGGGCCTCATGAACTCGCTTCAACCGTTCGATTGACCATGCCGAGTAATACAACTTTGAGGTCACATGCGGCGCGCCCATCTCGGGATACGCAGCGGGGTCCGCTGCTCGCTCAAATGCGACAACGCTCACGTCATGCACTTTGAGATGATCTGGGTGTGGGTACCCCGCCTGATCGTCTGAGTAAGTGATGAGCACATCTGGCTTGACCCGCCGAATCTCTTTCACGAGACGCCCAACCGCTTCATCGAGGTCAGCCATATGGAAGCACTCCGGGTGGTCGTTCGATGGGCTTTCTGCCATACCGGAGTCGCGGTACCCGAGCATGATGACCTCGGAGAACCCAATCACCTTCGCCGAAGCTTCAAGTTCTTTTGGTCGAACCTCGGCGAGCAACGCTTTTGTTTCAGATTCATCAAGGCCTTCGAAGGGCTGCCCTGGCTCTTGGAGCGAAGGATTCTGAAGATCGCCTTCCTCACCTCCAGTGCAACAGACCAGAACCGCCGAGCAACCTTGCTCGACATATTTTGCAATCGTAGGAGCGCCTTTTGATGCCTCGTCATCAGGGTGAGCGTGAACAGTCATGATGACCGGAGAGCGCATTTGCTGGTTCTCATCAACGTCAGACACAGTCCCGAGGCTACCTGTAGCCTGCCGGTATGAAGAAGAGCGGGCAACGCCAGCAGCGAATGCTTGTGGCGATTGCATTGTTGTCGTGCTGGGCAGCCCAGTCGTGTGACACCAATGACGGCCGCGAATTGAAGCCACCTCAAGCATCTTCAGCGGCAACACTTGGACTCATCCCACACTAACTCTGAACGAATGAGCGAACTACCTCCTCCTCCCTCCCCCTCTGCGGCGCCGGTCGATGATTCCCGTTGCCTTCGCCACCCTGACCGCTCGACGGGAAGGCAGTGCACTCGATGCGGTTCCCCTGCGTGCAGTGAGTGTCTCGTTCGGGGGTCGATTGGCAGTTTGTGCGTTACGTGTCGAAAAGCATCAACGCCAAGTGCAACTACCCGAATGAGATATTGGCAAGCATCACAGGGTGTGCTGGTCGCGAAGATTCTGATCGGCCTCAACCTTGCTGTCTTTGTCGCTACCGCAGCGATTGACTCCCGAGCGCTCAATGGTTCGCTTACCAGATTCCAAGTCGATCTTGGACTCAATAGTTCGTTGGTAGCCCAAGGGCCGACCGAGTGGTACCGGATTGTGTCATCGGGCTTCATTCACTTCGGGCTCCTCCATATCGCCTTCAACATGTACTTGCTGTACCAGCTGGGGGGAATGCTCGAGATTGCTATTGGCCGTGTGCAGATGCTCCTTCTCTATATCGCCTGCCTCGCTGGTGGGTCATTTGGTGCACTGTTGCTGCAACCAGATGGCCTGCATGGTGGTGCGTCGGGTGCGGTCTTCGGGCTGATGGGGGTTACCGCTATGGCGTACCAGCAACGGGGAATCAATCCGATGCGAACGCAAATTGGAACCCTTCTGCTGCTCAATCTTGCGATCACATTTCTCGTTCCCGGAATCTCCATTGGAGGGCATTTAGGTGGAGCAGCAACCGGCGCTCTCTGTGCGCTCGTTGTGACCGCCCCTCGGCAGACCTCTGTGCGAAAAGAACGTCAACCACTTCTTCTGGTAGCGATCTTTCTGGCGGCAACGGCTGGGTGCGTTGTTATCTCTGGTTGACCAACCGAACCCCACCCCAGTCGCTGAACTCGGCTCTCTGCTTCGCTGTCACACCCCTCGTGCACACTCATGACATGTCAACTACAGAGCCTGAACACCCGCTTCAATTGATGCTGTTGCCAACATCAGACCTCCCCGAGTGCCTTCGTATCGACGACGTCACTCGCATCACCGGCTTGCGCCATATCAGCGAATTACGAGCCGAGCTCGAACATCGACGGATGGCCCGCAACGCCGCCCAACCAGCTGCATAAGCACGCACCGGTTTACGCGCCAGCTAGCGCTCGCATTGCCTCACGCTGGTCGAGTTCTTTGTCGAGAGGCAGCAGCGCAAGCGCTGCAGTGGTTACTCCGTTGTCGAGGTAACGACCGATCTGTTCTCGGCATTGATCGGGCGTGCCATGCACGATCAGAGCGTCAACAACGTCGTCTGAAATCGCAGCGAGAGCCGCCTTGCGATCTCCTCCCGACCACGCAGCCCACATCCCTTCAAGTTCGGGGCCACGTCCCAGCCATTCCTGGAACTTCGCGTACACCGGCACGTTCATATACGCCGCAATTGCAAACTTTGCGGCTTCTCGAACAACCTGAGTGTTATCACTCGGGCATACAAAAATCCGAGCGACAATCTCACGCGACTCACCACCCGCCGCATCATGAACAATCGATGCCACCTGAGGCACATCATCGGCACCGAGCCAGTTAATGATCGCTCCGTCGCTCTCTTTGCCCGCTAGGCGCAACATCTGCTCGCGCAACGCTGCAACGAAAATTGGCGGAGTGTGCTCGGGACGAACTCCAAGGCGGAACCCATTCACCGAAAATGTGTCAAATTCGCGGCTGACTTTCTCACCCTCGAGTGACTCTTTCAAGAACCGCACCATGTCTCTGACCTTCCGGTAGGGCTGTTCAAAGGGAACCCCATTCCACCGCTCAACAATGACGTTGCTCGATGAACCAATGCCGATACAGAAGCGACCTGGGGCGGCATCGGCCATCGACGCAACAGATTGCGCCATGCATGCTGGCGCACGCGTATACGCCGGAATAATCGCCGTACCAAGCCGCAATCGAGGTTCCCAGGCGGCGGCAAGCGCCAAGGGAGTAAACCCGTCTGCGCTGTCACTTTCTGCGCTCCAAATATCGGTGTAGCCAACGTCAGCTAACTCATGCAACCACTCCTTGTGACTGTGGAGAGGCCCGGGAAGAGGAACTGTCATTCCAAGGCGGCGGTCGAGGGTGGAACTTTCACTGGCCATATCGACACGGTAGTCACCTTCACCACCTGCAACCGATGCGACTCCGAGCACGGCGGCGAACCGCAGATGACTAACATCAGTGCTGTGAGAGTTCCATTAACCGTCAACGACTTTCTTCAACGCGCCGAACTGGTGTATCCCGATCGGGTCGCAATTGTCGACGAGCCAGATCAGCCCGCCGATGATTGGGGTCGAATCGATTACCGCGAAATGGCGCGCCGAGCACGGGCAATCGCCGCAGGCCTTGACGAACTCGGCATCGCGGTCGGCGAACGCATTGTCATGGTGTCGCATAACTCGGCTCGCCTACTCACCGCGCTCTTCGGTGTGTCAGGTTCAGGTCGAATTCTTGTGCCTGTCAACTTCCGGCTTGTCGCTGAAGAGGTGTCGTACATCGTCGAGCATTCCGGCGCCCGCATTCTCCTCATTGACCCCGAACTCGAGGAGGCAATGCAAGATGTCGAATGTGAGATGAAATGGATCATCGGATCTGAAACCGATGACAAGTTGATGCGCTATGACGTCGAGCCCGTCGCATGGGAGCCAGATGAAGATGCGACGGCGACGATCAACTACACCTCAGGAACAACGGCTCGCCCGAAAGGCGTGCAGCTCACGCATCGCAATGTGTGGCTCAATGCCGCGATTTTCGGCTGGCACATGGGCGTTGACGACCGTGATGTTTACCTGCACACCCTCCCCCAGTTCCACTGCAACGGGTGGGGAATGCTGTACGCCGTCACCGGAATGGGTGTTCGACATGTCATTCTGCGAAAAGTTGATGGCCCAGAAATTCTCCGCAGGATTGAATCTGAGGGCGTGACGCTGATGTGTGCAGCTCCCGCGGTCCTCAACACCGTCCTCGATGCAGCTGTCGAATGGGATGGTCCAATCCCGGGCTCAGGAAGGGTTCGAATCGTTGTCGCCGGTGCTCCGCCTCCCACCCGCACCATTGAGCGTTGCGAAACAGAACTTGGTTGGGAGTTTGTGCAGATTTACGGTCTGACCGAGACCACTCCTCTGCTCACGATGAACCGTGGCCGCGAAGAGTGGGACGACCTTAGCTCGGCTGACCGAGCAACGATGCTGAATCGTGCGGGCGCACCAGTCGTTGGATGCACCATGGACATCTCCGCCGATGGCGAAGTGCTCGCCCGAGGCAACATGATCATGGAGGGCTACTGGGAGCAACCCGAGGCCACGCAAGCGTCCATCCCGAACGATTTCTTCCATACGGGAGATGGCGGTCACATTGATGAAGCCAACTATGTCACCATCTCTGACCGCAAGAAGGACGTCATTATTTCGGGCGGCGAAAACGTGTCGTCAATTGAGGTTGAAGATGCCATCTTCCAGCACCCTGATGTTGCAGAGGTTGCGGTGATCGGTATTCCTGATGAGAAGTGGGGTGAACTCGTCACTGCGCTCGTGGTGACCACTCCTGGTTCATCGCTCACAGAAGATGACGTCATTGCGTGGACGAAGAAGAAGTTGGCAGGCTACAAGTGTCCGAAGAAGGTTGACTTCAGAGACGAACTCGCCCGTACTGCGACCGGAAAGCTCCAAAAGTTCAAACTCCGCGAGCAGTACTGGGCAAGCCACGACCGGCAAGTCAACTAGGGCTCAGACCGCCGATGTAGAAACGGCTGCGTCGAGGATCGCCCGCGCAACGAGATCGGTTCCAAAGGCAGTGAGAATGGCGAGGTAGAGCAGCCCTGTCGCCGCCATGACCGCAGAGTATTGACGTTCTCTCAGCGCAGCCTTGGTGACGACGACCAGCACAATCGTTGTCAGCGCACAGGTCACCCAGAACCATCCGAGCACGCCACCCCAGCCATCATCGATTGAGCCGTTGAGAACACTTACCATCCCAGTTGGCGCTATCAATACCAACACCTCGAACGGCCAGACCTTCCCAAGAATGTCAACCAACTCGTTGAGGTGTCGGCGAGGCAACCCGGGCTGCACGAGATACCAGTGACCGAGCAGCATCGCGTTCGTTACCGCCCCCAAGAACAGCGCGCCCACGAGAAGTCGCGCAACTGACAGAGCATCGGTCAAGAACCCATCGCTCGCCGCGGCGAGCCCAGCTGCGATGAGACCGATAACGCCAATCATCACCGGAACAAGATCGAGGATCGGATGGAATTCACGGCCCGTGGCGGTGCTCGTCGTCGAACGATCGATGCCGGTCATTGCCGCAACGCGTTCAGATCGACGGTCGAACTCTTTCTGAGCTCCGCTTACACCTGCTGACTTTCTCGCAACTGATGACACGAATGCGACACCAATTGCGACAGCAACAAGAGCACTTGCCGAATCACGAACCACGTTCGATCCGTAAAGAAACCCTGCGATGACTGCTCCCGCAGCGAGCGGGCCATAGGTGAGACGGAGCATCCAGCCGTATCCGAGGCTCACTTCACGGCGCCGGGTCGTCACCCACCCGAGCAACATCCCACCCGTCGACCACTGAAGAAGAAATGTCGAGGCCTCAAGCGTGATTGGCGCCGTATTCACCTTGGGCAGGGTATCCCGTTCTCATCGGACAACAGGTGTGACGTTCAACCCCGTAGCCTGAAACCACGATGCGACTACCGACCTTCATCATCGTGCTCTGCTCGAGCATCACGCTCTCCGCATGTGCACTCGGCCCTCGGCCCACTCTCGTCGAAGATCTTCCCGTCGGCGACGCAAATATTATTTCTCTGCTCGACACATTTGCTCTCGTCGATTCAGCGGAATTCACGGCCACATACCGCATCAACGTCAACTACGGAAATACGACCGCAACCGCCATCGTGACGCAAGGAGAGCAAGAGAGGTCGATCACGATTGGTGACACTCGCTACTTGGTCGAAACTGGCCGCACTCGAACCTGTGACCTCGCATCTTCGAGCTGTTCCCAAGGCCTCGATGACACAAAGGTCAGCGACCTTCAGATCACTCACCAATTTTGGTCTCGGGCAACTAAGCAGCGTCTGCGAATCGATGCGAGTCGAAATATCGGTCCGAGCGAGTCGTATCTCGCTGAATTTGCTGACACGCAAGTCAACTGCGTCTCAGTGCCTGTGGTCGGGGGAACGAAGGTCTACTGCGCAACCGATGAGGGTGTTCTTGCCCATTACGCCGGACCTGACCTTCTCATCGAGCTCACCGACTACTCAACAACCGTTAATCGCGAGTTATTTTCAATTGGCGGAACGTAAACGATCAGACTGCGTGAAGATTGTGGTCAGCCTCATTTAGGCTCACCGGGCCATCATCGGTGGCAACCACAATGTCTTCGAGTCGCAGGCCCCACTTGCCTGGAATATAGATCCCGGGCTCAACGCTGTAGGCGAAACCGGTCTCTACAACCCGACGGTCTCCTGACACCATGTACGGGTCTTCGTGCTCTTCCATGCCAATCCCGTGACCGGTTCGATGCACGAAATACTCTCCGTACCCCGCGTTAGCGATGATCTGTCGGGTGACAGCATCAACTTCTTCACACGGAACTCCGTTGATACCGGCTGCAACCCCTGCGGCCTGAGCTTCCATCAACACGCCATATGCCGCAGCGACATCAGAGGGGATCTCTCCAGTGACGACGCATCGGGTGATGTCGGAGCAGTATCCGTTCATCGTGCCACCAAAGTCGCACAGCACTACTTCTCCAGGCTGAATGACCCGGTCACCGGGGTGATGGTGCGGGCTTGCCGCGTTTTCTCCTGCAGCAACGATTGCGAAATTCACCTTCTGGTGACCCCGATCGAGAATGCGTTGAGACAGATCTGCCGAGACCTCTGCTTCGGTGCGTCCGATGAGGGGAATTGCCCCAGACTGCAACTCGCCTGCGATCTCATCGACGGCTCGAGCCGCGGCCCGCAATGCTGCGATTTCAATCTCTGATTTCCGCATTCTCAGATCGCCAACGACCTCAACTGCACGCTCCCAACGCACCCCAGGTAACCGATGAGTCAGGCCAACAATGAATCGGGCCCATGTCTGGTCGCCAACTGCGATGGTCGAGCTGCCAGAGCAGTCTTGTGCAACGAGATCAAGTGGCTCAACGGTCTCGTCCCACGACACGAGCTCGAACAACCCCGGCATCTCCTCAACCCGAGGGGCTTCTAATCGAGGCACGAAGAGCAGAGGAACTCCGGTGGAGTGCACGGCCAGCATCGTGAGACGCTCAAGGGGCATTGCGGTGTACCCGGTGAGATACGGCAGGTCATGCCCCACTGACAGCAGCACCGAATCGATGTTCTTGTCGGCCATGCGTGCTCTCACCGATGCGAGGCGAGAGGCGAACTCTTCGGCTGAGTGAAACGTCGAACTCATAGCTCTAGTCAAGCAGTCGTGCGATCATCAACTGAAGTACGGCTCAGAGAAAGTTGAACCGCCGCTACTGATTCCGCGGCGTGGTGACTCGACCGCGTCAGCGGGGTCGACTCGATATGGCGGATACCCATCGACTCTCCGACCTGTTTCCATTGCGCAAACTCGTCGGGCTCGGCCCAACGAGCAACCGGAAGGTGATGTGATGTCGGCCGAAGGTATTGCCCAATCGTCACGATGTCGACCTCAAGGGCCGCAAGGTCGGCGAGCACTGAAGTGATTTCATCTGCTGATTCACCCAACCCAAGGATGAGCCCTGATTTGGTGAGGAGCCCTTCGGCCTTACTTGCTGCGAGAAACGCGAGGCTTCTCGCGTAACCGGCTGACGGCCTCACCACACGCTGTAGGCGCTGCACTGTTTCGATGTTGTGGTTCACCACATCAGGCCGCTGGGCAAACAGTGCTCTCCACGCATCGCTGTTACCCGCTCCGTCCGACACAAGCGTTTCAATGGTCGTGTCGGGATTCAGCTGACGAATGTGCTCAACGCATTGGGCAACGTGACCGAAGCCGCCATCGGCGAGATCATCGCGTGCAACCATCGTCAACACCGCATGTCGGAGACCGAGCGCTGCGACTGCCTCTGCGACCCGGCGAGGCTCGTCAGCGTCGATGCCGTCGGGTTTCGAGGTGTCGACGAGGCAGAACCCGCAGGCCCGAGTGCAACGATCTCCGAGCACCATGAATGTTGCCGTTCCGTCAGCCCAGCATTCGGAAAGATTTGGGCAACCTGCATCTTCGCACACGGTGACCATGTTGTGATCGCGAAGTACTTTTCTCGTGGCCAACACTTCGGAGCCATGGTGCACAACTGGCCGCAACCAGTCTGGCTTTCGCTCTCCTAGTGGCAAGCCGTCGTTAAGACCAGCGGAGCGAGCACGAGAGCGCAACCGCACAGGCTCACCGGGGCCGGCGCCTTGTGAGAACAACGAGAGGTCGGTCACCGATGTTCGCCACTGGACATCTTGCCGGTCGACCCCGCCACTTCCCCACTGCGCTTCGGCGGCACGCGAAACCGCTGCCACGACATCTGACATCGACACCGTGAGCCCCTCCTCGGCGAGCGAGGTAACAGGGCGATCAGGAATACCGCACGCAACGATATGTTCACGCATGTAGGCCATGTCGGTGGTGACATTAAGAGCAAAGCCGTGCAACGTTCGCTTACGAGCGACGCGGACACCTATCGCCGCGATCTTGCGCGGATTCTCCGATGAGGCATCGACCCACACACCCGGATAACCGCGGAGGCGACCAGGGTCGCTTGCGCCGAGGTCACGCAAGGCGTTGATCAGGACTTCTTCGACCGAGAGAACATGTCGAAGTGGGCCCGCCCCAGCGGTGAGCGAAAGAATCGGGTATCCGGTCAACTGGCCAGGGCCGTGGTAAGTGATGTCACCGCCTCGATCTACCGAAACGAGTTCGGCACCAACGTCTTCCGGCTCGCAGCGTAAATGTTCAGCCAGATTCGCATGGGGTCCGTAGGTGAAGGTGTGATCGTGCTCGACGAGCAACAAATGAGAATCGCTTCCCCGATGGAAGCCGCGCTGAAGTTCGAGCGCCTCGGCATAGGGAACACGCCCGAGCCATCTCACCCGAAGTGGGCGCAGCGTGTCGCTCAGAGTTCTGCCATCCAATCGCGCGTTTCCAAGATCTCTTTCACTCGACGCAAGAAACCAGCCGCATACGCTCCATCGAATGCACGGTGGTCCCAACTCATCGCAAGGTTTCCAACGGGATGCACCACAATCGCTTCGCCGCCGTCGGCGAGATTTGCGACGACAGGTTTGCGAACGATCGCGTCGGTCGAGACGATGCCGACCTGGGGTTGATTGATGATCGGCATCGTGAGCACCGATCCTGCAGATCCGTTGTTGGAAATGGTGAAGGTTCCACCCTGGATCTCATCTGGGCTCAAGCGTCGATTTCGGGCGCGATCGGCGAGGTCATTGATCTCTTGAGCGATCGCTCGAAGACGCTTGGTCTCGGCCCCTCGAATCACCGGAGCGATCAGTCCTTCGTAGTCGAGATCGACTGCGATACCGAGGTCGATATAGCCGTGCACGACGAGATCAGACCCGACGACACTTGCGTTCAGGTGGGGGAATTCTTGCAGACCATCGACGAGCGCCCGTGCGATAAACGGAAGGTACGTGAGAGAAAATCCTTCGGTTGCTCGGAAGTCAGCTTTCACCGCTGACCTTGCTCGGTCGACGTTTGCGTAGTCGACTTCCACCATGCTGAGGACATGCGGTGATGTTGCTTTGCTGGCCACCATATGGTCGCCGGTGAGTTGACGAATTTTTGACAGCGGCACAACTGTTTGACGGGCTCCTGCAACTGCCGGTGCGGCAGGGGCTGGCGCCGGTGCAGCTGCCGGGGTTTGAGCCGGTGCGGGAGCTGGGGCCGGTGCGGGAGCTGGGGCCGCTGCGGGGCTCGGTGCACGCGCTGGTGCAGCATTCGACCCCACCTTGTCAAGGTGGTCGAGAATGTCCTCGCGGGTGATGCGCCCACCAGGACCGGTGCCGGTAACTGCCGAAGGGTCGATGCCATGCTCATTGACCAATCGCCGCACGACAGGAGAGAGCAACCGAGCGTCGTTTTCACCCGCTGAACTCGCTGCTGCTGGAGCCGGCGCCGGTGCGGCTGCGGGGGCTGGCGCCGGTGCTGGAGCGGGGGCTGGCGCAGGTTCTGGAGCAGGCGCTGGAGCTGGCGCCGGCTCAGGAGCCGGCTCTGGTGCAGGAGCTGGCGCAGCGGCCGGCACTTCACCATCATTCGCAACGACGGCAACGATGACTCCGACATCGATGGTGTCACCCTCCGCTGCTCGAATTTCGGTCACAACTCCGCTCACCGGGCTCGGAACTTCGGTGTCAACCTTGTCGGTTGATACTTCGAACAACGGCTCGTCGGCGTTCACCACATCGCCAACATTTTTGAACCACTGGGTGATGGTGCCTTCAGTCACCGTTTCACCGAGTTGAGGAAGTGTTACGTCTGCCATGTCATCTCCAAATACGTCTACGCGTCGAACATCATCCGTTAAATGAGCGCCCTGTCATTGAGAGCATCGTTTCGCCGAACAACTCACTCAAACTCGGGTGGGGTTGAATAAATGCGGCAACCTCTTCGACGGTCGCCTCCCAGTTCACAGCGAGATACCCACCGGAAAGTTGCTCCGTCACCCATGGACCCACCATGTGTACGCCAAGAACTTGGCCCGCGGAGCCATCGGCGTTCTTTTTCGCAATGACCTTCACCATGCCATCGGTCGAGCCAACGATCTGGGCGCGGCTGTTGAACTTGAATGGATGTTTTCCAACGACGACATCAAGTCCGGCGGCCTTCGCTGCGTCTTCACCGGGGCCTGCCCACGCCACTTCAGGGTCGCAGTAAATTGCCCACGGGACCCGGTCATAGTCGACCGGGAGTGGTTGCTCGCCGAGCAAGTGTTTGATGACCATCACTGCTTCGGCGTAGGCAACATGGGCGAGTTGCGGGCTATCGATGAGGTCGCCGATTGCGTACACGCCCTCTTCGGTCGTCTGACAGTATTCATCTGTCACGACAAATCCGCGTTCGTCGACGTTAACCACGGTTGCTTCGAGCCCTAGCGGACCGCTATTTGGGCGGCGACCAACCGACACGATGACCGCATCAACGGCGAGTTCCGTGCCGTCTTCAAGGTGCACCACAGTGCCACCATCGGCCTGCGGCGTGTGCCCAGAGACGCTGACTCCTGTGCGGATGTCAATCGACTTGCGTTTAAAGCTTTTTACAACAACATTTGCGACGTCGGCATCAAGGCCAGGCAATATCTTCGGAAGGCCTTCAAGAATGGTGACGTCAGCGCCGAGATCAGCGAACGTCGATGCGAATTCACATCCGATGGCGCCGCCACCGATCACTGCAATTCGAGCAGGAACAGTTTCGAGTTCGAGCACCTCATCACTCGTCATGATGGGGCCGCCCGGGTCGAAACCGGGAATTGTCCGGGGTACCGAACCTGCTGCAAGCAACACATGTGTTGCAGAGATTTCGGTGGTCGAACCGTCTTCGTGACCGACATCGACGCGTCGGCCGGGCCGAAGCGACCCCTCCCCGTTGAAAACAGTGACTTTCCTTGCTTTGCACATCGCCCCGATGCCAGCAACAAGGCCAGCGACAATTTTTTGTTTGCGGGCTTGGGTCACTTCAAAACGAACCTGAGGCGATGATGATTCGATTCCGAAATCTGCTGCGTGTTGCACATGCCGATGCACTGCCGCGGTTTCGAGGAAGGCTTTCGCCGGAATGCAGCCTCTGTTGAGGCAGGTCCCTCCTAATTTGTCTTTCTCTACGAGCGCCACCGACAACCCTGCTGAAGCGGCATAGAGGGCAGCCGAATATCCTCCGGGACCGCCACCGATAACGACGAGATCAAAGTTCTCAGACATCAGATGTCACGGTATCGGGTCTTCAGTCGCTGCCAATACCCATCGGCCTCGTTCTTCACCTCGTGTGACGATGAGCACAGCCGGTTCTGATGTCTCAGTCGACAGCACGAATGCGACGTCACATGAGGTGTCGGCTTCGATGACTGCAACACAATCGTTGGGCTCCGCGTTGAGCGGGACCCCACTACTAATAACGGCGAATGAGTCGGTCACCTCGCGGTCGTCGATTCCTGACACCGTGACCGAAATGCGCTGGGTGAGGCCTTCCCTTGAGGCATTTAACACGACAACTTGAAGGTCTCCAACCTCAACCCGGTCTCCGAACTCACTTGGAACCGTCGTCGCGTCGTTCGCTCCAAGTCGGAGGAAGAGGCCAAGTCCTGCCGCCAAAATGACGATTGCGCATCCGAGTGACAGCAATAGGAGCGTTCGGGTCTTCACACGATCAGACTACGCACAGATAGAAGAAGTTGAGATCTCCATGTACGTTTGACTTCGTCATGGGAAGTAGGGCCAGCCTTTCATTTGTGTGCGTCGCAATGTTGATCGCCGCAGGATGTGCCTCTGATACTGACTCAGCCCAGCCTGTTGATTCCTCGGAAACCTCAGAGTCCTCGAGCATCTCGAACTCAGCGTCGGCGCCCACATCATCAGAAGCCGGCGCTGAGCCAACACCTTCGACGACACCTGAGGCCACAGCGACAGCCACTGAACCGACCCCAGAAGCCACCCCAGAGGTCTATGGCTGGTCGGCATCCCTCGTTGGCGGAGGTTCGATCGATCTTGCCGGCTACGCCAACACTGCCGTCGTGCTCTGGTTCTGGTCACCGTATTGAACGACGTGCATGAGAGAAGCCCCCTCGGTCGAGGAGGCATCACAACAGTGGAAAGACTCCATCGACATCATTGGCGTTGCGTGGTCAGGAGACGAGGCGACGTATCTCGACTTCATCGACGAGGGCGGGCTTACCTTCCCCAATGTCGACGACACCAGTGGAGACGTCTACAACCGCTTTGGTGTGCCGTATCAGCCCGCTGCGGTCATCATTCGCCCAGACGGGTCGAGCGAACTCCTTCGAGGCGTGTTTGACGCCGACCTCATCGAGTCGCTGCTCTGACGGGATTTTGTCCGCACAGTCTGACGAATGCCTCCTGCTCCACTTAGTTTGACGGCATGAACA
>CBFHYI010000032.1:0-15753 GCA_965660025.1 uncultured Ilumatobacteraceae bacterium
CGCATGCAGAGGCAATTGCTCCAGCAATGAATACTGCTGGAGCGCGAGATGCGCTGAGCAACACGCCTGCAAGAAGCGGACCGATGGTTTGACCAAGTCGGGCGAACCCGACCCACGTTGCAACAACCGCTCCCCGGTGCTCTTGGGGGGCTTCGCTCATTGCCACCTCCTGCAGGTTGGGGATGAGCGCCCCCTCTCCGAGTCCGTAACACAATGTCCCGATGATGAGCACGACGAGCACGTGAGCCCAACCGATGAACATCATCCCCATCGCCCAGAAACACGCACTGATCGCAAGCGCCCACTTCACGCTCATCACCCGCCGGATACGTCCGAGATTGAACCCGACCAGTGCAGATGACAGTGCGGGAACGCTGATCATGAAGCCTCGCCACCCCGATGACATCGCGAACCGGGTGTCAAGATGGTCGGGCATTGCGGTGAGGAAGACGCCGAAAATGATTGCGAATGACAGGGTGCCGACGGTGACGGTGGTCGCAATCACTGGTGTTCTCATTGCGGTGCCCACGCCCGCGAGCTGTGATTTCAGTGGTTGAGCAGTTCGGACGGGCTCGTCGCGCAGCACATTCCACGCATAGGCCGCGCTCAGAAACCCAAATCCGTATCCGAGTGTTGCGATCCGCCAACTGAAGAATTCTGCGATCACACCGGATGCGAGCGGGATGATCGCAAGACCGATGGTGAGGATCGCTGCATTTCGCCCAATCCACGTCGTGCGCTCCTCACCCTCAAAGTGGTCGCCGATGAGGACAACACCAAGGTTGATAAGTCCGGCTGAGCCGACACCGAGAAGAAATCGGGTTGCTACGAGCATGGCGAAGTTCGCAGCGACAGCGGTGAGCACTCCTGCGAGACCAAACACGATGAGGCAGAGCGTGAGAATCGGCCGCCGGCCCCACCGATCGGCGGCAAAACCGATGATCGGAGCAAGAAAAATGCCGGGCAGTGATGCGGCTGCAACGAGAGGGCCAGCTGAACCAGCCGACTGATCGAACGTGTCAAGAATGTCGGGAAGTAACGGTGAAACGAGACTGTTCGCCATAATGCCCGTCAGCGTGACGGCAAAAACGAGGGGAAGAACTCGATGGCCGGAAGATCGTTGCACAGGATCACACCATAGGGTTTGGGACATGGCCTTACCCGACTGATATCGTTGTCAAACGATGTCGCTATTTCTGCGCGATTACCTCAACGTTGTTTGGTTCGGACTGGCGGCAATGCTGTTGGCAGGTCTTCTGCTTGGTATTGCTGCGCTTATCCGGCCGTCTCGACCCTCCCCTGAGAAACTCCTTACCTACGAGTCAGGTGTTGATCCGGTAGGTCTCGGATGGTCACAAAGCCAAGTCCGGTACTACGTGTTCGCATTGCTCTTCGTCATCTTTGACGTTGAGGCTGTGTTTATCTTCCCATGGGCTGCCGCCATCGAGCGTTATGGCACCTTCGGGTTGGTCACCATGCTCGCGTTCATCGTGTTGTTGCTTGACGGACTCGTATATGCCTGGAAGCGAGGACTTCTCCGATGGGTCTAGTCGACCGTGGCCGTTTGCCGGCTCCACTCACCAAATTGTTCAACATTGGTCGTTCCTACTCAATGTGGGTATATCAGTGGGGTCTCGCGTGTTGCGCCATCGAGATGGGTGCGGCATTCGGATCGCCCCGCTACGACGTCATGCGTCTCGGTGTTATCCCATTGCCAGCAAGCCCTCGTCAAGCCGACCTTGTCGTCGTATCAGGAACTGTCACCGACAAGATGGCACCAGCTGTGAAGCGCTTGTACGAGCAGATGCCAGAGCCAAAGTACGTCATCTCGATGGGTTCATGCGCGAACTGTGGTGGCCCCTACTGGGATTCGTACTCGGTGACGAAGGGTGTCGACCAGATCGTTCCGGTCGATGTGTATGTGCCCGGCTGCCCTCCTCGACCAGAGGCTCTGTTGGAAGGCGTTGTGCTCCTGCAGCAGCGGATTAAGCACGAAGATATGGGTGCCCGTTGGCGTGGAGAAGGCTTCAAGCCGATTGTGCGAGAGAGTGAGCCCATCGTCGTCGGAGGTGGCCCAATTGAGTGACACCGACACTGACGAATCAACACCAGTTGTTGACGAACTGCGCGATGAGATCGTTGCCCGGCTTCGTGCAGATCTCGGTGATGCGGTGGTCGACGTTCATCAGGTGCCGCAGGTTGATCTCTGGGTGCGAGTGACTCCCGAGTCGTGGCGTGCAGCTGGTGAAGCGCTGCGGGCACAGGGTTTTGACTATTTCTGCTTTCTTTCAGCAATGGACTGGATGCCATCGCCATTTGGTGACGGCGAGAACGACCCGACCGAAGAAGTCGAAGAAGATCCGGCCGCAAGCGAGATCCGTCAGGGTTACACCGGGGGAGACACCCGATTCCAAATGCTGGCCCGTGTCACCGACACCCGGCGGCATGTGAGCGTCACCTTGAAAGCGGACCTCCCTCAACATGACGACGGCACAATGTCGATCGAGAGTTGGATTCCCGTGTACGCCGGTGCGAATTGGCATGAGCGTGAAACCCATGAGATGTTCGGCATTTCGTTTGACGGCCACCCCGATCTGCGAAATATGTACCTCCCCGGTGATTTCGAGGGCTACCCATTGCGAAAAGATTTCCCCCTGCTCGCACGCTTGGTGAAGCCATGGCCCGGGATTGTCGATGTTGAACCAATGCCAGCGAGCGATGATGACGAAGGAGATGACTCATGACGATGTTGTCCGAACGCCAGCAGATGTCGTATATCGCTGCTCAAGCTGCTGACGCCCGATTGAATGTCGAGCTCGAAACCGAGGGGATGACCCTCAACATCGGCCCACAGCACCCCGCAACCCACGGAACGCTCCGAATCATCGCTCGTCTTGACGGTGAGCAGGTGGTCTGGGCCGAGCCATCGGCGGGGTACATGCACCGGGGCTACGAGAAGCTCACCGAAGTTCGTACGTTCCCGCAAGTCACTGCGCTGATCAACCGAATTGACTGGCTCGGATCGTTCGCAAACGAAGTGCCCTTCATTCTTGCTGCCGAACAGTTGATGGATATTGAGGCTCCGCCTCGTGCGCAGCACATCCGAACGATTCTCTTTGAACTCTCACGTATCGCAAATGTGAGTCTGTTTCTCGGCGACCTCGGCGTGCAGATGGGCGCGGTGACCCCGGTATTCATGGCATTCCGTGATCGCGAGTACGTGCTGAACCTCATTGAAGGTGCAACTGGCGGCCGTTTCCATCCGAACTTTGACCGCATTGGCGGGCTGAAAGACGACCTGCCGAAGGGCTGGCTTGACGAGACCCGTCAGGTCATGAAGAAGCTCCGCAATTTCTGCGATGAAATCGAAGACCTGCTGTTCGGAAACGAGATTTTCCAAAGTCGTACCCGAGGAATCGGCGTGATCCCCGCTGATGTTGCCCGCCAGTATGGGTTGTCAGGAGCGAACCTGAGAGCCTCAGGTGTCGACTGGGACCTCCGCCGAGACCAGTCACTTCCGTTGGCATACGACAAGGTCGATTTCCGGGTGTGGACGCACCCAGACGGTGACGCTTGGGCACGATGCTGGATTCGCCTCCAAGAGGTTCGCGAGGCAACCAAGATCGTCGATCAACTCATCGAAACTCTGCCCCCCGGCCCGGTCATGACGAAGGTGCCTCGTATCATCAAGGTTCCTGAGGGCGAAGCATGGGTGTCAACTGAGAACCCGCTCGGTGAGATGGGTTATTACGTGGTCTCAAAGGGTGACCTTGGACCATTCCGGGTGAAGATTCGCTCGGCATCCTTCAACAACATTTCGATCACCCCGTGGGTGTTGAAGGGCGTGTACGTGCCCGACATCATCACGATTTTGGCGAGCCTTTACTTCATCCTTGGAGATATCGATCGCTGATGATGAGCATCGCCCTTGAAATTCCCTACTGGGGCCAGTCGTTGCTCCGGGTGCTCGGCGGTATTGGTGCCGTCTTGCTGCCCGCTGGCACGATCGTTTACCTCTTTTTGTTCAAGATGATGTCGTTCATGCAGAGCCGTCTTGGCCCCATGGAAGCTGGGCCCTACGGCTCGATGCAGTTGCTTGCCGAGGTCGGCAAATGGCTGCAGAAAGAGGACATCATTCCCGAGAACGCTGACGCAAAGATCTACAAGTTGGCTCCGGTCATCGTGCTGGTGTCAACGTTCTTGCTCGTCGTCGTCGTTCCATTCGGGCCCGATGCTCTCTTTACCGACTTCTCCGCCGGCGTGTTTTATGCGCTCGCCATCGGTTCGGTGTCGGTGATCGGCATTCTTGTTGCCGGTTGGTCAAGCGCAAACAAGTATTCACTGCTCGGCGGTCTCCGAGCCGCAGGTCAGCTCATCGCCTATGAACTTCCGATGGTGTTGGCGGTCGTTGGCGTCGTGATTCAGGCCGGATCAATGAACTTGCAGCAGATCGTTGTGGCGCAGAACTCCGGCTCAATCTTCGGCTGGGACGGAGTTGGCTTCCCATTCGTGCTCACTCAGTTCGTTGGGTTCCTCATTTTCATGATTGCGGTTCAGGCAGAACTCACTCAGGTGCCGTTTGACATGCCGATCGCAGAGTCAGAGTTGGTGTCGGGTTACATGACGGAATACTCCGGCTTCCGATTCCTCATCTTCTTCATCGGCGAGTTCGCTACCGCCGGTGTGTTTGCGTTCATTGCGTCGGTTCTCTTCCTCGGTGGCTGGGGTATCCCGTTCTCGTGGTTTGGTTGGGAGTCGCTCGACGCTGTCGACGGCTGGATGAACATTGTTGGTCCAGTCATCATGCTGACGAAGATGCTGGTGCTCACCGGCATCATCATGTGGGTGCGTTTCTCGTACCCACGGTTCCGTGAAGACCAACTCCAGCGGTTTGCATGGAAGGTGCTCATTCCGTTGTCGCTCGCAAATATTGCGGTGACCGCCATCTTGAAGGTTGCGATCTGATGCCAAAGGTTCCTGGTCTCGTTAAAGGTCTTGGCGTCACCATGGGGACGCTGTTCCGTACCGCAAAAAATGGTGCAGACACAGTGCAGTACCCGCATGCGAAAGAAGCGCCTCCCGCTAGGGCTCGCGGCGTGATTGCGTTGCGTGAAGACAACTGCACGGCGTGCATGCTGTGCGCGCGTTCATGCCCTGACTGGTGCATCTACATCGAAGGACACAAGCAACTCGCACCGCCTCGACGCGCCGGTGGTAAGCCTCGCCAGGTCAACCATCTCGACCGTTTCGATATCGACTATGCCCTGTGCATGTATTGCGGTATTTGCGTAGAGGTGTGTCCGTTCGACGCACTCTTCTGGAGCCCCGAATACGAGTATTCAGAGCCTCGTATCGCTGACTTGTTGCACGATAAAGACAAACTCGGTGAGTGGATGGAAACCGTTCCAGAAGCACCCGAACTTGAAGCCGGAGCGGAGAAGAAGAAATGAGCTCGATGCTCGCCGCTGATGTCAACGTTGCGCAGAACGTTGGCTTCTACATCATCGCCGCCATCATGGTGTTCGGTGCGTTGCGTGTCGTGAGTGGCCGTAATGTCGTTCACACTGCGCTGTGGCTCGTGGTCGTTCTCGGTGGAGTTGCTGCTCAATACGTGTTGGCGGCTGCCGAATTCGTAGCGATTTCTCAGGTCATGGTCTACATCGGAGCCGTCATGGTGCTGTTCTTGTTCGGCATCATGCTGACCCGAGCGACGATCGGCGAGGAATCAGATCTCAACAACAAGAACTGGTCTATCGGAATTCCGGTGTCGTTGTTGCTTGCCGGCACCTTGGTGTGGGTCATCGTCGACCAGTACCGCGGCGAAGTGCTCGCATCTCCTGATGAACCGATGTCGACGACCGCCATTTCTGACGTGTTCCTGCGTGAAGGCCTCGTGCCGTTCTTGGCGCTGTCATTCGTGCTGCTCGCAGCAGCCATCGGCGCAATCGTGTTAGCGAGGAAGGACTGACATGTACGCAGTGAATTTCCTCATCTTGGCGGCAGTGCTGTTCTCTATCGGAGTGTTCGGCGTCATCGCCCGTCGCAATGCCGTCATGGTGCTGATGTCGATTGAACTCATCCTTAACTCGGTGAACCTCAACCTCATCGCATTTGCAATGATGAATAATTCACCCGAGGGGCATGTCTTCGCTCTGTATGTGATTGCGGTAGCGGCCGCAGAAGTTGGTGTCGGCCTGGCGATGGTGCTGATGATTTATCGCAACCGTCGTTCGATCGCTCTTGATGAACTCTCGGTGATGAAGGGTTAATGGTCTAATGCTTGGAGCAACCCTCTCATCTGGCTGGTTCTTGGAGAACGCGTGGCTGATCCCGCTCATTCCAGCGATCGGTTTCGTTTTCATCATTCTGTTCGGCAAGAAGATGCCGCAAAATGGCAGCGAAATAGGCATCCTCTCGATCGGTATTTCGCTCGCGATTTCAATCGGTGCGACGTTCCAATGGATCGACCGAGTGAACTCGGCATCGGGCGGCAGCGACTACGCCTCAGGTGGCTTCTTCGGTGCGTTCCGAGCAATCTTCCCTACCGCTGCCGATGGAGGCTACGGGGCGTCGTTTGTCGAGCCGGTGGTGAAGTCGTGGACCTGGTGGCAATCCGGCGGTCTCGAATTTGGCCTCGGACAGCACATCGACGGATTGGCGATCATGCTGTTGCTGCTCGTCACATTCATTTCGTTCTTGGTGCAGATCTACTCAACCGAGTACGTCTCAGGTGACCGTCGCTACACCCATTTCTTTGCGTCGTTAACGTTGTTCTCGGCGGGCATGCTCGTCATGGTTCTTGCGGAGAACATGTTGCAGCTCATCCTCGGCTGGGAAATCATGGGTCTGTGCTCGTTCATGCTCATCGGTCACTGGTGGGAAGAAGAAGCAAACTCTCGTGCCGCCATGAAGGCGTTCTTCACCGTTCGTGTTGGTGACGTTGGGCTCCTCGTCGGCACCGCAATCATCTTTTTCGGTGCGAACGATTGGGCGGTCGAACACGGATCTAACGGCTTCTCCATTCGAGGCATCTCAGCGTGGGCACTGTCGGGCGAGGCGTCACAGAGCGTCCTGTTCTGGGGTGGCGTTGCGCTCTTCATTGCCTCGATCGGTAAGTCGGGCCAATTCCCCCTTCACACGTGGCTACCTGACGCCATGGCCGGCCCCACCCCGGTGTCGTCACTGTTGCACTCGTCGACCATGGTCGTCGCTGGTGTCTTCTTGGTCGCTCGTCTTTACCCGGTGTTCTTCGTCGGCTTTGACATCCTCGATACCACGGTGAACTTCATCACCATCATCGGTGGTATCACGATCATCGTCGCTGCAGCGCTTGCATTCGTTCAAGACGACATCAAGAAAGTCTTGGCGTATTCAACGGTGTCTCAGCTCGGCTACATGATGCTCGGTCTCGGTGTTGGTGCATGGCTTCCCGCCGTGTTCCACATCTTCACGCACGCATTCTTCAAGTGTGCGCTGTTCTTGGGTGCCGGTTCGATCAGCCATTCCGGTTCTCATCACTCATTCGACATGAAGAAAGACATGGGTGGTCTGGCGAAGAAGATGCCGATCACGGCGGCCACATGGATGGTGTCGACCGCTGCGCTGTGCGGCATTCCGTTTTTCTCAGGGTTCTTCTCGAAAGACGAGATCATCGATAACGCCAGCCACAACGGCTACCAGTTCTTCTACTACGTTGCGCTGGTTGGCGCCTTCATGACCCCTGCATACATGACCCGGGCGACCTACCTCACGTTCTTTGGGAAGCCGCGCGGTGCCGCAGCAGGTGAGCATCACGATGAAGGCCATGACGACGCTCACGGAGCCGCGCACGCCGATCATGACGATCACCACGGCGACGCCCACGACGATCACGGCGACGCCCACGACGATCACGGTGATCATGGCGCCCACCATGGGCCGCACGAGTCGCCGTGGCGGATCACGGCTCCACTCATCGTTCTTTCCATTCTTGCGATTGGCTCCGGATATCTCAATGCGCCTGCGTTTGGCACGCATTACTTCACCGACTGGGTAGAGCCCGTCGGTGTCGAAGTTGCGCTCGATGACGAGTACGGGCACTCATCTGGAGAAGATGAGAGTGCGGGCATTGTCTTCGCGGCGGTGCAGGCAGGCGACGAGGAGTACGACGGCGAAGCAAAAGGTTGTGGATTCGCGGATCCATCTGAAGGCACTGTCTGTTACGCACCGAAATTGAGTCATGCTGTGTTCTCATGGTCGAAGGCGATGCCGTCGATCATCCTTGTCTTTGCGGGCATTCTCTTCAGCGCGTGGGTCTGCATGGGAATCTACGGCGATCGAAGAAACCCGTTTGCCGGCCTCACATCAAAGTTCGCTCCAGCACGGTGGGTTCACACATTGCTGGTCAACAAGTACTACTTGGATCACCTCTACGAAAAGGTCATCGTGTTTGCGTTCGCGCATCCGATAGCGCGAGCGGCCTACTGGGTGAACCAAAACATTCTCGACGGCATCGTCAACAACGTTGGACGCGGGGGCCGGAGAACCGGCGAATGGGTTTATCGCAACGTCGACCAGCGTGTGGTTGATGGAGCGGTGAACGCATCTGGATTGGCAGCGAGCGAAGGCGGCCACGCCTTGCAGCCAGTCCAATCAGGAAAGGTCAATCAGTACGGAGCATTGCTCTTCGGAGCGGCGACGGTGGGAGCAATCGTTCTCATCCTCGTGAACATCTGAGTCAGCACACCCAGAGGGCACAACAATTATGCAAACCATTACCAACGACACCTGGCTCCTAACGGTCGGCACCTTCTTGCCGCTCGTTGGCGTTCTTCTCATGATGTTCGTACCGGCATCAGAAGAGAAGACACATAAGCAGATCGGCATTCTTACTTCTGCGGTGACCGCAGCTGTTGGTGTCTACACGCTGCTTCGCTTCGATTTTGACCAGAGTGAGAAGTTGCAGTTCTTCGTTGATAGTGAGTGGATCACCGTCATTAAATCGAATTACACCATCGGCCTCGATGGCATCAGCCTTCCGCTGTACTTCTTGTCGATGGTCGTGACGTTGCTCGTCATGATCTACACCTGGGACAACATGCCAGACGCTGGCAACCCGAAGTCGTTCATCATTCTGATGCTGGTGCTGCAGGTCGGTATGGCGGGGTCGTTCATCGCCCAAGACCTCATCTTGTTCTTCGTGTTCTTCGAAGTCGTTCTCTTGCCGATGTACTTCATGATCGGTGTCTGGGGCGGCGACGATCGCCAGTACGCGTCGTTGAAGTTCTTCCTTTACACCATGTTTGGGTCGGCCCTCATGCTCGTGGCCTTCCTGGCGCTCTTCTTCCAGACCGGTGCAGCATCGTTCTCATTTGCGCACCTCATGGAGGCTGGAGCGTTTATCGATCGTGATGTGCAGATCTGGATCTTTGCGGGAATGTTCGTCGGCTTTGCGGTGAAGGTGCCAATGTTCCCGTTCCATACGTGGCTGCCTGATGCACACACCCAGGCACCGACACAGGGTTCAGTCATCTTGGCCGCAATCCTTCTGAAGCTCGGCACCTACGGTTTTGTCCGCATCGCCATTCCGATGCTTCCGCAGGGTGCAAAGGCGTGGGCTCCGGTGATCGGCATTCTCGCCGTGATCGGCATCATCTACGGTGCACTCGGATGCCTCGCTCAAACCGACATGAAGCGACTGATCGCGTTCTCCTCGGTCGCTCACATGGGATTCGTGATGCTCGGTATCTCGACCCTCACCGACTTCGGTATCAATGCGGCTCTATTCGGAATGGTCGCTCACGGTCTCATCACCGGCATGCTCTTCTTCGTTGCCGGTTCTGTGAAGCACCGTTACCACACCCTTGAGATCTCACGGCTCTCCGGCATGCTCATTCAGATGCCGCGCTTGGGTTGGATTCTTGGCTTCGCAGCAATGGCATCTCTCGGTCTTCCCGGCCTTGCCGGGTTCTGGGGTGAATTCCCCGCAATTTTGTCGGCCTATAACCCCAACTTCGGGCTCAGCGAGGCATTGTTCCGGACGCTCATGGTGGTCGCTGCGATCGGTACGGTGTTCGCGGCTGGCTACCTCTTGTGGTTGTATCAGCGCACCGCATTTGGCCGTCCAAACCCAGAGTTCGAACAGGGCGCTCATCACCCAGTTGGTGCTGGTGTGAACGATGAGCACCACGATGTTGATCTCCACGACGTCACGAAGATCGAGTGGATTGCGTGGACTCCATTCCTCATTGCAATCGTTGTCTTGGGTGTGTACCCACAGCTGATGTTCGGTGTGATGGACCCGGCCGTGTCGTTGCTCATTGAGCGTGTAGGAGCGGGCATCCCGTGATCAGTTCTCTGCTCGCTCAAGCCTGGACGGCGCCAACGATTGATTGGCATGCCATCGCACCTGAGTTGGTGTTGATTGCTGGTATCAACCTGGTGCTGCTGATTGACCTCTGGCTCGACGAGTCGAAAAAGTGGGCGATGGCGACCTTGACCGGTTTCGTCATGCTTGGCGCAGTGATTCCGGTGGTGACACTTGCTGTTCTTGGCGGAGATGTGCGAGACGCCATTTTCGATGGCCGATATGTGGTCGATGAGTACGCCCTCATTCTGAAGGCATTGTTCTTACTCGTCGGTTATGTCGTGGTGTTGCTCAGTCAGAACGAGCTCGAAGAGGGTGGCTATTACCAGGGCGAGTTCTATGTGCTCATGTTGGTGAGCGTGCTCGGCATGGTGATGATGGCCTCAAGCCGTGACCTTCTCAGCGTGTTTGTTGCACTTGAACTGCTTTCGATTCCTGCGTACATGATGGCTGCCTGGCGTAAGCGTGATGTGAAGAGCAACGAGGCTGGTGTGAAGTATTACCTGCTCGGTGTATTCGCTTCCGGTGTGCTGCTGTACGGAATGAGTTTCTTGTATGGCACGACAGGCTCGACCAAACTCACTGAAATCGGCGCAGCGCTCTCGGGTGATCTCACCGGAATGCAGGTGTTGGCAGTTGTCTTTGTCGTCGCCGGCTTCGCGTTCAAGATCTCTGCGGTTCCGTTTCACACGTGGGCACCAGACACGTACGAAGGTGCCCCAACTCCCGTCACCGCGTTCTTGTCGGTTGCATCGAAATCGGCAGGCTTTGTGGCTCTGCTCACCGTGCTCTACCTCGGTCTCTATGGAGCCGATGAAGTGCATGGCCCATTTATCTGGGCGATGGCTGCACTCACGATGACCGTCGGCAACATGGTCGCCCTGCGGCAAACCAACATCGTTCGTATGCTCGCCTATTCATCGGTGAGTCAGGGTGGGTTCATTCTCATGCCGCTCGCAGTCATGGGTACCGGAGCTGCGGAGTCATCGCTGAGAGCCGTCGTGATCTACCTGCTCATCTATGCCTTCTCGAACCTCGGCGCATTTGCGGTCATCATTGCGGTTGCTCGCAAGACTCGCTCGGGCGAGATTTCATCGTTTGGTGGGCTCATCACCTATGCCCCTGGCCTCGGTGTACTCATGACTATCTTCTTGGCGTCGCTCGCAGGTATCCCACCGCTCGGCATCTGGATTGCGAAACTCCAGGCGTTCAAAGCGCTGATCGATGCGGGTTCAAGTTCGGCGTATGTGCTGGCGATCATCGCAGCGGTGAACACGGTCATTGCGGCCGGTTACTACATGCGTGTGCTCCGCCAAATCTGGATGTCGCCGGTGCCAGATGGTGATACGACCCCGATATCGCCACCATCACCGATCTGGTTGGCGCTTGGCATTACCGCAGGTGGAACCGTTGTTCTCGGCATCTTGCCAGGACTCGTGCTGCGCTTCGCTGATCTTCCTGACTTGACCGGTGCCCTCGGGCTCTGAGCTCTCACCGGTCGGTTTCGATCGGTTCATGGCTGACGCTCTTTACGGCAGCAATGGTTTTTATACCTCCGGAGGTTCGGCTGGACGCCGAGGCGATTTCATCACGTCACCAGAGATAGGGCCGTTATTTGGTGCGGTGGTGGCACGCTTCCTTGACGCTGAATGGAATGCCGCGGGGTCGCCGTCAGTATTCAACGTCTACGAAGTCGGGGCCGGGCCAGGAACCTTGGCCCGTTCGGTCGTCACCGCTGAACCCAAGTGCTCTGATGCTCTCAGATATCACGCAATCGAAATTGCAGATCACCAACGGGAAGCACATCCTTCGGGTGCCACGTCGTTGAATTCGCTACCCGAAGGAGATCTTCATGGTGTCGTCCTCGCCAACGAGTTACTTGACAACCTGCCATTTCGACTTGCGGTATTCGATGGAATGTGGCGGGAAGCGTTCGTGGCCGAGACAAGCTCGGGAGTCCAAGAGCTGTTGAGCGCACCGTTTGATCCGTGCCCACCGGTGCTTCCTGCTCAGGCGGTTCACGGCGCCCGAGCGCCCCTCATCGATGAGGCTGCATCATGGGTGAAAGGGGTAACCGAGCGACTCAACGGCACGCTGGTTACCTTTGATTATTTCACTCAAACAACGTCAGGGCTGGTGGAGCGCCCATGGCGGGAATGGCTACGCACCTACCGGTCACATGAACGAGGTGGCCACTACCTCACGTCGCCAGGGGAGCAGGACATCACTACCGAAGTGCCGATCGATCAATTACCTGAGCCTTCGACGGTTCGCTCGCAATCTCAGTGGCTCGAGTTACACGGTCTGTCGGAACTGGTTGAAGAAGGACGTCGTGAGTGGGAGAAGAATGCTGCACGCCCAGATGTGAGGGCGCTCAAAATGCGCTCTCGGATTTCTGAAGCTGAAGCCTTAACCGACTCTGAGGGGCTTGGTGGATTCCTCGCGATCGAGTGGCGGCAGTGAATCGACCACCCCTGTTGTCGTAGAGTTTGAGGTAATTCGCACGTCACAGGGGGAACGATGACAGAGAACCACGAGACCATCGACGCACTTTCGCATGAGAATCGGCGCTTCCCGCCGTCTGCAGACTTCTCATCGAGCGCCCATGTCAGCGATGGAGGCCTGCATGATGAGGCTGCCGCAGACCTTGAGGCTTTTTGGGCTCGCCAGGCTTCAGAGCTCATCAGTTGGCAGCAGCCATGGTCGAAGGTGCTCGAATGGGACCTTCCCTACGCAAAGTGGTTCGTCGACGGCAAACTCAACGTTGCTGAGAACTGTCTCGATCGACATGTGAAGGCTGGCTTTGGCGACAAGGTCGCTATCCATTGGGAAGGGGAGCCGGGCGATACCCGCACTATCACCTATGCAGAGTTACTCGCTGAGGTTGAGCAGTTTTCCAATGCGCTGAAAGACCTCGGGGTGGCCAAGGGTGACCGGGTCAACATTTATCTCCCGATGATTCCCGAAGCCGCGGTTGCGATGTTGGCTTGTGCTCGCATTGGTGCACCACACTCGGTGGTCTTCGGAGGTTTCTCGTCCCAATCGCTCATCGATCGCATCAATGATGCTGAAGCAAAGGTGTTGATCACAGCCGATGGTGGATATCGGCGCGGTGAAGTCTTCCCGCTGAAGCCCGCTGCCGATGAAGCGGTCGCCCAGACACCATCGATCGAGCACGTCGTTGTGGTCGAGCGCGGTGGCAATCAGGTCGAGATGGTGGAGGGGCGTGACCACTGGTACCACGACCTCATGGCGGCAGCTGATGCGTCGTGCCCGCCTGAGGCGATGGATTCTGAAGACCTGCTGTTCTTGCTGTACACATCAGGCACGACGGGCAAGCCCAAGGGCATCATGCATACGACGGGTGGCTACCTCACTCATGTGGCGTACACCCATCGCAACGTCTTCGACCTTCATCGCGACCGCGATGTCTACTGGTGCACGGCTGACGTCGGCTGGATTACTGGTCACTCGTACATCGTGTATGGCCCGCTTGCGAACGGCGCCACTCAGGTCATGTACGAGGGTGTACCGAACCACCCGGGCAACGACAGGTTCTGGGAGATCGTCGAAAAGTACAAGGTCACCATTTTCTATACCGCACCAACTGCGATCAGAACGTTCATGAAGTGGGGCGCTGATGAACCCGCGAAACATGACTTGTCGTCGCTTCGTTTGCTCGGCACGGTTGGTGAACCGATTAACCCTGAAGCATGGATGTGGTACCACGAACACATCGGTGGCGGGCGTTGCCCGATCGTTGATACGTGGTGGCAAACCGAAACCGGTGGCATCATGATCTCGCCGCTGCCGGGCTACACCACAACAAAGCCGGGCTCGGCAACCTTCGCGCTTCCTGGCGTGAATATCGCAGTGGTTGATGACGGTGGTAACGAAGTTGATGGGGGAGGGGGATACCTCACTTTGACCCGTCCATGGCCAGGAATGCTCCGCGGCATTTGGGGTGACCCTCAGCGTTTTGTGGACACGTATTGGAGCCGATTCGATGGGTCGTACTTCGCTGGTGACGGGGCCCGCCTCGACGACGATGGTTACCTGTGGTTGCTCGGTCGCGTCGACGATGTCATGAACGTCTCAGGTCACCGCATTTCTACAACTGAAGTCGAGTCAGCCCTGGTGTCGCACCCGTCGGTTGCGGAGGCAGCGGTTGTCGGAGCAAACGATCCCACCACCGGGCAGGCGATTTTTGCGTACGTCACCTTGCGCAGCGGCCACGACGTTGATGTCGCAACGTTGCGTGATCACGTCGCTGCAGAGATCGGTGCGATTGCAAAACCGAAAGCAATTTTCTTCACACCTGATCTTCCAAAGACGCGATCAGGAAAGATCATGCGCCGGCTGCTGCGAGACGTCGCCGAAGGTCGCAACCTTGGCGATACAACAACGTTGGCTGATGCGAGCGTCGTCGACGAACTGCAGCGACGGGCCTCTGAGGCTCCTTCTGAAGACTGACGTCAAAGGGCGTTCAGTCGCGGAAGTTGTTGAATTGCAATGGGATGCCGATATCGGCACCCTTCAACATCGCAATCACATTCTGTAGATCGTCGCGCTTTTTGCCAGTGACGCGAACCGACTCACCTTGAGTCTGGCTGTTCACTCCCTTGGGGCCATCTGACTTGATGAGTTTGTTGATTTCCTTGGCCTTCTCGGAAGAAATACCCACCTTGATCGTGGCCACCTGGCGCACGGTGTTTTGAGTCGCCTCTTGGACATCGCCGTAGTCGACTCCTTTCAGGGACACCCCGCGCTTCACAAGTTTTTCTTCGAGTACGACTCTCAACGCGGCGAGACGATCTTCACTGACGGTGTGCAAGGTGATGACCATGTCGTTTTGTTCAATCGTCGAGTTCGTGTTTTTGAAGTCAAAGCGGTTGGAGACCTCTCGCTGAGCCTGGTCAATGGCGTTTCGCACCTCTTGGGCATCGACTTCGGAGACAACATCAAAACTTGGCATGAGAAATACCGTATCGGAATCGCCATCGAAGGGGTGGCTGGCGATATCCGCAGATACCATTCCGGGTCGACATATGGGTCGGTGCCCGAGCGGCCAAAGGGAGCAGACTGTAAATCTGCCGGCATTGCCTTCGGAGGTTCAAATCCTCCCCGGCCCACCAACAAAAGAGATGTGACTGCTTCGGCCAATAACCGGATCAGCCCAACCCCGTTTCGAGCCGGCCGGAGACCTTCCGACCGGCTCGATACGTTCAGAGCATGAGTTGCATCACCGCAACATCAAGCCATCGGTTGAATTTCCGGCCCACCTGACGCTCGATGCCGAGAAGCTCGAAACCAACAGAGCGGTGTAACGCAAGCGAGCCTTCGCCACTTGCTTCGATTCGGGCGATGATGCTGTGAAACCCTCCGTCGCGAGCGGTGTCACAGATCGC
>CBFHYI010000033.1:0-15543 GCA_965660025.1 uncultured Ilumatobacteraceae bacterium
AGGTACCGAGTTGAGTTTCAGGGTCATAATCAGCGTCAACGATGAGCTCGTCGAGCCGTACCTTTGGGCGGGCCTCGACATAGACCGATCGGTGCAGGCCCGCATGCCACCAGTGGTCTTGATCTTCGATCCAGGTGGCGTCACTCCATCTGATCACCATGACTGCGAGGAGGTTGTCGCCTTGGGTGACGAACGGGGAGAGGTCGAACTCGGACGGAAGTCGAGAATCTTTTCCCATTCCGACGAATTCTCCATTGCACCACACAGCAGCGAGGCTCTCTGCTCCGCCGAGGTGCACGATGATGTCGCGAGATCGCCAGTTGCGCGGAACGGTGAAGTTTGTTCGGTAGAGGCCTGTTGGGTTGTGGTCAGGAACATAGGGCGGTTCCTTGCCCTTCCAGGGCATCACGACGTTGGTGTAATGGGGGAGGTCATCGAAGCCTTGGCGTGTCCATACACCCGGTACGTTGATCGTCGTCCATCGGGTGTCATTCGTGGCCGGATGCTGCCAGCGGCGCGGCGCAGATGAGGGTGAATCGACCAATTTGAAGCGCCATGTTCCGTCTAATGAGCGGCGGAAGCGCGAGGTGCCTAGGCGTGCCTGTTCAACATTCGCGTAACTCTCTAACGGCTGGCGCGCAGGAAGACGATTGACCTCAACAAGTTCGGGTTGAAGGAATTTCGTGACATCCATGAAGAAACCGGTGTTGGAACCAGGTAGGCGAGATGCGATGACCGAACCGCTCAGGTCGAACCGCTCAATCCGAACCTGGGGCTGAGAACCTCACTGAAAGCAGCGGTTTAGATGGCGTTGTAGACGAAGCGCGTGCCGCAATTTTTGATGTCTGGGTACGCAGCAGCGACCGTCGCCATCATGTTTTCGAACCATTCGCTGTTCATCATCGCATCGGTGAATGCTCCGCATGCTTCAAAGGAATCGAAATCGATCATGTATTCAACTCTGTCCATGTCGCCGCCCGCGAAAGAACGCATAAGGCGCGGGTTTCTCGCTCCAAGGCTTTCATGGACTGGTGCGGCAGCTTTTGAACCTGCGACGACTCCTTCTAGGGCTGCCGGTGTGCCTTCCCATGTGGTGATTGCTGTGACAAGCATGTGTTCCCCCTTTATGTGCCTGTGCTCATTCACAGTATCTTGCAGGCGACCAGCGAAGTGAGGCGGTGACGTTCTTGGCGTGCCGAGCTCTCGGTGCGATCGACGTCTGTTCCTTACCGCTCAGGTGTTTCGGAATTGCTCGGTGAGAGATGTGTGAGTGGTGTGTTGGCGAGTGTTGCGAGATGGCTATTGACCGCTGAGCGCCCTACTGCGACACTAGGGCATGAACGTAAAGCAAGATTTTGATCGCATCACTGAGATGTTGTCGGCACTCATTGAAGGTACCGATGCTTCGCAACTGGATGACTCGACACCGTGCAGCGACTTTGCGGTGAGAGACCTCGTTGGCCATTTCACACTTGGTCGGTTCTTATTTGCCGCCGGTTTTGCAGCCGATAAAGATCGAGGCGACGAATTGCTTGCGGGAATGCCGGCTCGCATGGGTGACGTTGTTGCAGATGGACATAAGGAGACCTATCGAGACGCATCGGAGCGGCTCGAACACGCCCTCGAGGGTTTCCCCGATCTCGATCAACCTGTGTCGTTAGTGTTCGGCGAAATGCCCGGCAGTTACGCCTTGCAGATGCTGTCCGCTGACAATTTCATCCACTGTTGGGATCTTGCCACCGCGACCGGCCAGCAATTTGACCCACCGGAAGATCTCATCGAGTCGACACACGCATTCTTCGAGGGTTTCATCACTGATGCATCTCGTGATGGTGGCTCGTTTGCTCCTGTGGTTGACGTTGCTGACGATGCGTCATCGCTTGATCGGCTGTTGGGCCTCTGCGGAAGGCAGGCCTAAGCACTCTTCCCACATGACGATGACGCCTTCGGGTGTTGTCGATTGTCTGTTTGAGAACTGACGACCGCTTACCACTTCGGCGTGAGTGTTCATCGTCGCTTTCTCGTCGCAAGCTAAGAAACGAGTAGCGACTTATGACGACGTTGTTCGTGTTGATGTTCGAGCCGTGATCCGACGCCATACATATTGTGCGGGTCGAGACGAGAGAAATGGGCGTGACAGTCGGTAGGCCCTCCCCGGCACACACACGACGCGGTTACGGCGCAGGGCTCGCTGAGTTTCCTCGACGACATCTTCAGGACTGCACCACAAGAATCGGGGGACTTTCTGTTCGAGGTGGTGAAGCCCGGCACGAGCGTGAAGGTTGGTGTGTACATAACCTGGGCACACTGCAACAACATTGACTCCGTGGACGGCAACCTCAAGAGAGAGGCTCTTCGCGTATGAGGTCGAAAACGCTTTCGAGGCCGCATACGGACCGGACTTCCTCATCGGTGTGAAAGCCGCGATGCTGGAGATGATGACGACCGTCCCGCCTCCGCGGGTAACCATGCCGGGGACGACGCCTTCGCAGAGTCGAACGACGCCCGCTCCCATGAGGTAGGTGAGCCTGTCGATCTCTGGGCGTGGTAGCGATCCGATTTCGGCTGCGGATGTCACCCCCGCATTTGCGATGAGGACGTCGACGTCGGTGCAGTTCGAAATGAGTTGTTCTACCCCCTCGGCTTCAGAGAGATCGGCGGAGATGACACTGCACTCACCGGGGGTGTCATGCAGCGATGCGCAGGCTTCCTCTAACGCATGGACATCGCGACCAACCAAGGTGACCTTGTGGCCGAGTTCGGAATGGTGACGCGCAAACGCAAGGCCAATTCCTGAGGATCCTCCGGTGATGACAACGTTGATGCCGCAATGATGTCACATCAGACTTCAGTGATGATGTGGTGAGCATGTTGGTGATTGCTCACACGTTGGGTTCAACCGTGCGAGTTTGTTAGTGGGCGACGGGTCGGCGCCACGCCTCAACGACCTGTTCAACAGTGTTCGTGCGAATCACTGAATGGTCGTCGGCGAGAACGTCGGTAAGTAGGCCGTCGGGTGCGTACAGATTGAACACAGCGATGGCGCCATCGGGGCCGCCTCGTTCCATATGAACATCTGGTTCGACGGTGTGGCTGTAGTCGCCAACTCGCCGAATGCGAACACCAGTCTCGTTGCCGTCATCGTCGAAGTCGGTGACATGAAGTTCACCGGCGATCACCGTTGATGTGGTGGAGCAGAGGTGACGATGGAAGTGGCAGTAACTGTTGGGTGCCCAGCGGTAGGCAAAGTCGAGGTGGCCATCGTCGCCTACATGCAAGATCGCACCCCAGTAATCGATTGGGTAGCCAAACCTTGGCGTGCCGGTGAAGTGGCTCCAATGAAGGTCAGGGTCGTTCAGCAAGTCCATGAAAAAACGGTATCGCATTGGCGCACCCTTGCCGTTCAGCGGAACGTTTCGACGGGAGTGAAGGACAGATGAGGAAGACGCTCTCACAGCGCCCCGATGGTGCCCGCATGTGCGAAGTGGGGTCTCAGGAGGGTGAGGCTTACCGCCTGGTGGCCCAACCCGAAGGAGGCGGATACTCGTTGCCGATCGTTCGCTGGTAGTGCAGAGAGTCACCCAGTCGCTGCAATTGTTGATCGTCGAATCATCGGCATCAGTATCACCCCTGCAGCAACTGCCAAAAGGCCAGCTCCAGCGAGGAGGAACTCGGATCCGACTTCGTCGATCAAGACTCCCCAGACGAGGAGAGCGATTGTGGTTGACGTGGTTCTGATGAAGTTGAGAGCGGCAATTCCATTTGCATCTTCATCTTCGGTGCTGTTGGCATCATCAATGAACACGCCCACTTGAGTCGCATTGACAACCCCGCGGAAGAGGGCAACACCACCTGAGATGATGATCCACATGACGAGTTCCAGGCTGCCGAGACGAGACGAGGTCGCCACGGTGAAGGAGAACATGAGAGCGCCGCTCACCGCCATCGCACCCGTCGCGATTTGACCATTTGAGGCTTGGCGTATTCGGCGGACCTTGTTGAGCACAAACTTTGTTCCCATCGAGCCGAGTTGGAGCGATGCGAGGATCAGACCTGCACCCTGCCAGAGCCTGTCGCGATCGAGTTCGGCCAGAATTGGAACAATCATGGTGTGTAAAGGGGTGAGGACGAAAGAGCCCACTATCGCAACGCAACATCCGACACGTATTGGCATCTGACCCCACATTGCCTTGAGTTCGGAAAAGAGGTTGTACCTCAGTCGATTCATGACCGTTGGTGTGATGTGATCCGCATTTGTTGATGCGGCTACAAGAGCCAACGGGATTGACATGAGCCCACCGAGCATGAGACCGAAGCCAGAGATCGCCTCGCTACTCACCAACAAACCGCCGATGACTGCTCCCATAGCCGCCGCAGGAGCTCGGACCATTTGTCGCCTCGACCACATCACAGGAGAATCAGGTGAGAGGATGGCTCGACCCAACAGCGGCGTGCAGCTCATACGAATAGCGATTAACACCCCGATGAGCGGGCTTGCAATAAAGATCATCAAATAGTCAAAGTCGCCAATGATCGCAGCAAGACCCATGCCGACAAACAAGGCGCTTCTCAACAACATTGCATCCCGAAGAACACGTGAATAACTCCAGCGTTGAGCCCAGAGCGGGATGAACGGAGTGCTTATCGCTGTGGCTAACGACACCAACACGAAAACGACTGCGGCGTACTTACCTCCGTTTGCACTACCCGCGCTCGTGGCAATCGCAGCCATTTCGATAGGAATGATCGCCGATGCTGCTGACGCCAAGCCGCTTGCGACAAGAAATGAGTGAGGTTTTGACATCACGCCCATTATGGCTGACAGATCTTGAGCGAAGTTCACCTCCGGTTTTGTTGGTGCCGTGGGGTGCCTTCCCGAGTTGTTCGGAAGTTTTCTGTTACGAGACGTAGCCGGTGACGTCGATGATGACGTCGGTTGCTTTGTAGGCGAAGACGCACAGGTTTCCGTGTTCGCTGAGTTGTTGCAGCACCGAGTTCGGTGTTGCTGACCAGCCTTGGGTGTAGTTCACCACTGAGGTGTTTGGAGGCGTGTCATCTGGGCTGCTGCACGCCCATACCGTCAAGAAGCCGCCATGTCCTCGAGGGTTGACCGATGTGACGTTGATGTAAACACCGGTTGCGTCTTCTGCGATACCGGAGCGCCCTGAGATGGTGTACATGCGGGTTTCTCCGGATGCGTATCTGCCAGCCCCCTGATAGTTGCGGTCAGAGGTGGCTCCACCTACCCGGGTGTCGACGAGCCGGGCCGGGTCGAGTGGTGTGACTGAGGTGTCGGTGGTGTCGATGACTCCCATGACGTCAACCAGTACACCGGTGTTGCCGTAGCTGTACACACAGAATCCGCCGTCGGTGAGTGCGACGACTGCATTGTTGGCAACAGTTGCGCCGCTGTCGTAGTTCACTGCTGAGGAGTTCGGAATTGGGTCGCTGCTTGTGGCACATGGCCATGCGGTGAGGAAACCCCATTCGGCTGGGTCAACTGCAGTGAGGTTCACGAATGCTGCTGTCAGGTTGGTGCCATTGACGTTTACTCTGCGGACTTCTCCTGCAGTGAAACTCCACGATCCACGGGCGTTCATGACCCTGACAGGTTTGATGTGCATGGTGATGCCGTCAGAGGTGATGTAGCCCTGTGTGTCGACGATGATGTCCGTGTCGGCGTACGACCACACGCAGATACCGCCAGTGTTGCCGAGGCCGATGGTTTGGGTGTTCGCTCGAGTCCATCCAGCGTCATAGTTAACGATCGAGGTGTCTGGCTTGGCATCTCTGTTGCTGTTGCAGCCCCATGCGGTGACGAAACCCCAACCTGACGGGTTGACCACAGTGAAGTTGATGGTCACAGTTGTTGCGTCAGATGGGATGTCGCCAATGCCGGCGATCTGGACGTAACGAACCGTTTGTTCTGGTAGCCGACCAGCCTCACCGTCTCGACTGTCAAATATGCGCCTACCAGGGACGGTGTCAACACGATCATCGACCGGATCTTCCGGGTCAACCGGGTCGATTGGTTCTGTCTCGGTTGGCGGCTCTGGTTCCGGGATCGGCGTCACCGGTGTTGTGGTGGTCGGGATGGTTGTGGTTGTTGTGGTCGCAGGGATCGTCGTGGTTGTTGTGGTCGGTGGGGTAGTTGTGGGGGTCGGGACGGTCGTGGTTGTTGTGCCTTCTGGGGCAATCGTGGTCGTGGTTGTTGGTGTCGATGAAGCAGAGATCTCGGTAAGTGCGTCGGGCAAATTGACGATGCCACCTGATGCAACAAGGGTTTCGAAGCCTGCCACTGCGGTCGACGTGTCCATGAGGATGTCCTTAACGTCACCGCCGGTCAGACTTCCATTTAGGCCTTTCATGATTACTGCTATTCCGGCAACGTGTGGCGTCGCCATTGATGTCCCGGACATGTAGTAATAGCCGCCTGCGAATGTTGACATGATGTTGCTTCCGGGTGCTGACACATCGACGGCGTCTACGCCGTAGTTTGAGAACCAAGAGCGAACTGCAGATGAAGAGTGTGACCCAACGGAAATGACATTGGCACCCTCTAGGCCCGACGGGTAATGGTCACCGGGACCGGTGAGTAGGTTGTCGTTACCAGCAGCGGCGAGGAACACATGCTCGGGGTGCGCGCCGAGAGCCATCAGCATTGGTGAGTAGCCATGCAGTGAGCAGGAGAGACAGCCATACGAGTTATTGGATACCTCGATTCCGTTTTCCACCGCATAGTTGAGCGCGGCGATGCCGGCGCTGCTCCAGCCGCTCCCGCTATCACCGAGTGTTCGTAGAACCACGACGCGAGCGTTTGGAGCTACCCCGCTGATTCCCGTGTTGTTGTCACTTTGTGCGGCGATAGTCCCGGCGACGTGAGTGCCGTGTCCGTGCGGGTCGTAGCCGCCGGTGTCCGCTGCCGGGCTTCCGGGGCACGAGGACGTATCGGTGACGACACGCCCAAAGTCGTCGTATTGCAACGCCCCTTCTGAATCGCGGATTGGGGGCCGCGGGTATGGGAGGTCGCAGACGAAGTCCCAGCCGTGGATGTCATCAATGAAACCGTTGTTGTCGTTGTCAACTCCATCCCAAGGTATTTCCCCGGGGTTACTCCACAGGCGCCCTGCGAGATCTTCATGAGAAATATCAACACCTGTGTCAATAACTGCGACCGGTATGTCGGTCAGAGGTAGTGCGTCGGGCTGCGCACTCACAGAGTCGACGCCTGCTCCTCCATTGATTCCCCACAGACTGTTATCTCGGGGTTCTGTTCCGTATCCCGAACTAAAGGTTTTCGTGACGCTCGCTGCGTTCGAGACAAAAGGAAGGCCTCGGACCCGTTCGTGAAGGTAGACACTATTGCTGCTGACCACTCGGGCCGCATCGGCACTTTCCCAAAATTCGGCAATGTCTGCATCGATGCTCGCCATCGCGACCCTCACTGCAAAAGGGGAGGTGCCTTCTTTGATCTCAATGATCACCGAGTGAGGATCAGTAGTCGCAGACGGGTATCGCTGAGTGATTTCACTGCTCTTCCTCGCGGCTGCTGCAAGAGCATCGTCGTCGGTCGAGACGATATTCATCTGCATGGCCACTGCGCGATTCGGGATCGTGTCGTTCGAGTCAATCTCGGCAGTCGGGTCGCTTGAGTTGGGCCTCTCGTCGGCGCTCGCAGGTGATGCAACGAGAAGCAGGCTTGTTGACAACATCGCAACACCAGCAACAGTTAGTGCGGGTCGATGAGCAAACTTGAACATCCTGTTCATGCATCAGACGTTCGGAGGCACCCCGCGGTTTTCGGTGGTCGAAACCTCCCAGACAGCAAGTCAAATTGTCCAGAGTTGTGTCTGGACATCCCGACCTTGGCAGTCGCGTCTCATGGTCCTGCGAGAGGAAATTGAAGAGCACCACCGCATCAGACACTCACGAGATTTCGGTCATATCTTTCGTGCTACGTTGAAGAACAGACCAACACATCAGGGGGAATCACCATGCCAAAAGCCGTTATGTTCGGTAAGTACAGCCCAGAGGCCTGGAAGGGCGCAGTGGAGCAAGGCGCTACTGCGCGAGAGACCCAGGTGAGGGCATTGTTTGAGAGTCTTGGAGCCTCGCTGGATGCGTTTTACATGCTCCCTGGGGGCGATTGGGACTTCATGTTGATGATCGACGTACCTGGCGCGGACACGCTGGCCGCAGTGAAGAAGGCCGTAAGTCCGACCGGGGCAGTTGTCGCGCAGGATACGAAGGTGATCATGACTGCTGCGGAGTTCGATGCAAGCGGGAGCGGTTCGTATAACGCCCCGAATAGTTAATGAGTACAAACTGACATGAGTGATTCTGAGTTCAGTGCGGGTATCCGCCACCTCGTGAGATGCGCTTCGAAACTTGACGATGTCATTTCTCGGGTACCTGAGTCTGCGTGGGAGGCCCCGACATGCTGCGAAGGTTGGAGCGTTCGAGATTGTGCGTCGCACGCAATTGGAGTTCTCGTGAATTTCCGTTCCCGCGCGATCGGGGCCGATGTGGTCGACATAAACGACGGGTCTTGGGCAGGATCCAACCCTTCAGAGTCCTCGCAACACCACCTCGCTCGCCTTCTCGAGGCTCTGCCGCAGGTGAAGCCCGACGATCTGTTCACCCACCCACTATTTGGCGAAATATCGTTCGATGACTTTTACGGGTCGCTTGCCTACGACCCACTGATCCACGCCTGGGACATTGCTGACGGAGCGGCGATCGATCACCGTATTAACGAAGAGACAGCGTTGGAAGCATCGGAGCGGTCGGGTCATCTCGTCCATCTGGTTCGCTCAGATGATTATGCGTTCAATCCGGCGTGTGGTGATGACACGCTGAGCCGTTTAGTGGAGTCGACAGGCCGGACACCCGTTCGCGGTTGGTAGCGAGTTCGCTTGTCGGGCGAGGTTGGTCAAGGGGAGTCGGCGAGGGTTACCCACTATCCTCATCCATCGGTAACCCAACGCGTCGCTTCCGAATTTCGGACCACGTTTCGGGCCATCCCCGCCCCCGTAGCTCAGTGGATAGAGCAACGGTTTCCTAAACCGCAGGTCGCAGGTTCGAGTCCTGCCGGGGGCGCTGACATCACGATGCTCCCGCACATCACCTGAGATGAGTAAGCCGGAGGGCGGTTGACACTCTCGCAACCGTGCAATGCGTTATTGCTACTCGCTCCATGCTTCGTAGTCGGGTCGACGCTCCTCTGACAGAGGGAAGATTCCTTGAGGCGATTCCCCCGCCCGCACCCTCTCGATCGCAAACGCCTCCCGATGCTCCTGCGCTTCAGCGTCTGCGGCAACCTCGGCGGCGATGGCATGTGGAATGACTACTGCACCATCGGTGTCACCCACGATGATGTCACCCGGTTCAACAAACACTCCTGCACAGGTGATGGGCTCATCATGGCTGAACGGCATATGTCGCCGTCCCCATGTAGAGCCATGAGATGCCCGGTGATAGACCGGTTTGCCGAGTTCCGCGATCGCCTCGGTGTCACGAAGCGCGCCATCGGTGATGATTCCCACCGCACCTAGATGAAACGCTCGCAGAGCGTAAATGTCTCCCACGGTGCCGGCATCAGGAACATCCCGAGCCTCGATCACAATGACATCGCCATTGGTGACCGCCTCAACAACGCGGCGCTGAGCATTCTGTCCTGCAGAGAACTCTGAGACGCGATCTTCACGTAACGCCACATAACGAAGCGTGCGGGCTCTTCCAACGAGCCGTTGACGCGGGTTGAGCGGTCGCAGGCCGCTCAAGAAGGCGTGCTGAATACCGCGACCTTGCAATTGATGAGTAATTGTTGCAACCGCAAGAGAGGAGAGGTTGTTGCGCAAGTCCTCGGTGAGAACGTCGGGAATATCAACGGGATTCACAGCATCTCCTTGATCTGAACGTGGCGACCAACGAGATGACCTTACCGAAGAGCACTCGTTTCGAGGTGAGCACGATATTTCGAAGTGGCGTTACAGCCCGGCCTATCCGCGACGACTCGAGGTGCGAGCTCGAGGGGATTGACCTTTGCGGTGACCACCCGAAGACGCACGACGCTGGCCAGCCTTAGAGCCTTTTCGGTGCGAGCCGGGTCCACTTTGGCGACGCTCGCCGTGACTGTTCCGAGAGGAGCCGTCGCCTTCTGCCGTACGCTTCCGATCTTGTTGAGCCTCAGTAGTTCGACGAGGCCGGTCATTCGAGTCGCTACGTCTTGCCTCTGAGCGCTGGTCATCTTGGCGAGACCCTTGGCCACGATGCGGTTTGCGATCACCACGCGTTGACGACATGTCACCACGTTGCGAGGTATTACTTCGCTTCTTGCCAGGTTGACCACCGGTCTTCTTGGGTTTCGACCCTTGACGCTGCTTCGACGACGGACGCTGGCGTTCACGCACTTCACGTGCTGGTGTGAGTGTCGCCGTGGGGTCACCAAATGAGGTGATCGATGCAACATCAGGATCGACAATCTCCACTTCGATACCGACCTCGCGCTGCATGCGACGTGCGGCTCGACGACCGTTTGGCTCGATGAGAGAGACAACCACGCCGCCTTGTCCGGCACGAGCGGTGCGTCCCGAACGGTGAATGTAGGCCTTGTGATCTTCCGGTGGGTCAAAGTGCACCACTGATGTCACGTCATCAACATGTATGCCGCGAGCAGCAACATCGGTGGCGATGAGTGCGTGTGCTCGGTGTTCGGTGAACTCTGCGAGAGCTCGGGTGCGTTGAGGTTGACTCTTTCCCCCATGAATGGAGACCGCGGTGATGCCATCTCGTGCAAGTTGTTTCGTTAGGCGATCAGCGCCATGTCGGGTGCGGCAAAACACGATTGTTGGCCACGCAGCGGCGACCGTTTCGGCGAGCAGGCTTACCCGCGCGTCGCGAGCAACCGTCCAGAATCGGTGATCAGCAATCGAGATGCTGTTGTGCTCAGGAACCACCTCATGCCGCACGGGATCATTTTGGTAATGCTTTACGAGATGAGCGACATCACCGTCGAGGGTGGCCGAGAACAAGATCGTTTGAGTACGCGATGTGGTGGCATCGAGAATGCGACGTACAGCAGGCAAAAAGCCCATGTCGGCCATCCGGTCGGCTTCGTCAATGACGACACGCTCGATGTCATCGAGTACGACGGTGCCCGACTCCATGAGGTCTTCGAGACGCCCTGGGCACGCAACGAGAATGTCGGTGCCGTGTTTGAGGGCATTGACTTGTTTTCCATACGCGACGCCGCCATACACCGTGGTAATCGATGTGCGGTTCGACAACGGTTCCATTTCAGATGCGATCTGATCGGCCAGTTCACGCGTTGGTGACAACACCAGAGATGTTGGCCGACGAGGACTGCCCTTTCGGGTCATCGCAACAAGAGGAATTCCGAAGGCGAGCGTCTTGCCAGACCCGGTTGGAGCAGCACCGCAGACGTCATTTCCTTGCATGATGTCGGCAATAGCGACGCGTTGGATGGCAAACGGTTCGTCGATGCCGCGGCGGTGAAGCGAGCGGCAAATGAAGTCGGGGACACCGAGTTCTTCAAATGTCAGCGCGCGTGGTTCGGATTCGGTTAGTGACATGGAAATTCTCCAGGAGAGGTGGGCGCAGTGTTGCGTGTTCAGCGCAAGGCTGATGAGTTCATGTTGGGGGGGGAGGGATGGCTCACGATGATCGGAGGAACTACATCCCGTTCTGCGAACCCACCGACCGGAAGTCCCGATCAGCCGGAAGGACGGTAACAGCCAAAATGCGAAACCGTGCGAACGCCGTTCATCCGAAGGCGGTGAATGATGTCACCATCGCAGTGGAACTGACTTCGGTGATCTGTCGCTGATCGTTGGACGCCACGTTGGCTCTCCATCAAGCTGGAGGTTTGGAAATCGCTGGAATAGCGATGACAACGTCGCTTTGGCTTCGAGTCGAGCGAGAGCTGCACCAAGACAGAAGTGGTGTCCAAACCCGAATGTGAGATGCGGGTTTGGATTGCGATCGAGAACGATGTCGTCGGGTGAGTCGAACACACGGTCGTCACGGTTGGCAGCCAAAATATTGAGAAACACTGACTGTCCGGTACACATCTCAACCCCAGAATCTTCATGATCTTCAACGACGGTTCGCATCATTGCTTTGGCTGGCGCCTCGAAGCGAAGAAGTTCTTCGACCGCTGTATCGAGGTCGTCGCCCTCAAGGGTGGTGAATGCGCGTCGAACATCAGGATTCCTGCACAGTGCGACGGTGGCCGAACCGAGGAGTGACGCGGTCGTGTCATGTCCCGCAAACAGCAAAAGAGAACACGCGCCAAGGAGCTCAATCTGCGTGAGACCGTCAACTTCGTTTTCTTCGGCAATAAGAAGTGAAAGCAGGTTGTCTTCGGGCTCCGAACGGTAACGATCGAACAGCGGTTGCAGGCGACCTTCGAGTTCCGCTCCTGCTTCACGGGCTACCTCGTCGTAATCGTCACGGCCAACGGCACCAAAGACAACAACACCAAATTTTTCTGACCAGTTGGCAAGCCAGTCGCGTTCGTCGATCGGGACACCGAACAATTCGGCAATAACCGCGGCTGGAAGTGGGTGGGTGAGTAACTCGACCAGATCACCACCAGACGTCGCCGCCATCTTGTCGAGAAGGTCATCGACGATCTGCTGCACTCGATCTTCTAACGCGTTCACTGAACGTGGAGTGAATGATCGAGCGAGAGGCCCACGAAGTCGAGTGTGCTCGGGTGGCTCGTGAAAGAGCATCCAGCCATCGAGAAGATCGATCGCCATCGACAGCGCCTCTGCCCGAGGGCCGCTGAGGCGTTCTCTGAAACCGGACATGCGCTCGGTGGAGAGACGGGGGTCGCGGAATGCTGAATTGAGCTCTGGGTGCCCCATCACGATCCACGCGCGGTGGCGATCGCTCCACTGAATCGGCCCACCGTCACGGAACTGACGAAAATAGCCGTGAGGGTCATCGATCGCACGGGGGTCAAGCAGGTTCATCTCTCCCATGGCGTTCACCTCAAACGTGATGGAGCCATACGCATGCCGCCATCGATTCGCATATCAGAACCATTCAACATGGTGTTGGAAATGATGTGAGCACACAGTTGGGCGTACTCGGGCCCTTGACCAAATCGAGGAGGGAACGGTGTTGTTGCCGCCATCTGCTCGGCGTACTCATCTGGCATTCCTTCAACAAGGGGCGTGTCGAACGACCCGGGGGAAATAGAAACAACGCGTATTCCCCACGGGGCGAGGTCGCGCGCAAGCGGCAACGTCATGCCAAGCACGCCACCTTTTGATGCCGAATACGACACCCCTCCGTCAACACCGTCGGTCGCAGCGATTGAAGCCGTTGTCACAACCACTCCACGTTCGCCGTCAGGACCAACTGGCTCAAGATCATGCATTGCCCAGGCGGCAAGTCGAACGATGTTGAAAACTCCGATGAGGTTGATGTTGACAATGCGTTCAAATTCGTCGAGCGGGTGCGGACCGTTGCGTCCGATGACTTTCTTTCCGGCGCCGACGCCAGCACACGCAACAGTGATGCGAGGTGCTCCGAGTTGTTCAACGAGATGAGCAAATGCGGCCTCTAACGATTCGGCAGAAGACACGTCGCACTCGGCGAAGACGCCACCGATTTCAGACGCAATCGCTGCGCCACGTTCACCATCTCGATCGAGCACACCCACCCGGGCTCCGAGTGATGCGAGGTGACGTGCGGTAGCGGCCCCAAGCCCGGAGGCCCCGCCGGTAATGAATGCGGTCGATCCAGCAATTTCCATAACTGCCACCTTATAAAGGCCTGTAATTTGGCGAACTATTGGCTGTGCCGCTCAACTCTCTCTTTGATGCCGAGCAGTTGGCGCCGAAGCATGACGCCGTCACCCGGCCCGAGGGTCGAGCGAAGAAGCATGGTGCCAAAAGGGGCGCGTAACCCACTGCGGACACGAGAAATAAGCCGAGTTGAATCATCAATCGGGCGCAGAACATAACTCATCGTGAAGGTAAGTCGAGGTGTGCGGCGAGCGCCTGAGAGTTCGAGAACAAGGTGGTTGGGTGCATCGATCTCCCTCACAGAAAAGTTGATCGGGCCACCGGGAACCGTATCTCCCACCGAGTGCACTGCCCATTCGGGGTGAAGCGTGGTCGCACTCTTGCGTCCAAAGTTGTCGATGAGGTCGTAGCTGTACCAGCCAGCCCTTCCGAAACCGAGCTGCGCAACCCACGGAAACACTTCCGCCGGTGCTGCAGAGATGGTGATCGATCGCGTTGCGCTAAATGCGGGATCGCCAACGAGATTGTCGCCCGGCAGAGCCTCCTTCGTCTCTTCATCGGTTGACCCCCAGTGTTCGAAGATCATGATGTTCTGCGTTTCCAGATCACGACGGAAACCCAGCTTGCAGTCACCCCTCGCAGCGTCCATGCCAGCGTTCGAACAAGATCTGCAGTCATCAGTCGGTCGTGAACGTCGGGAACAAATCCACTTGCGAGATCGGAGTGAGCAGGTGCAGAGAAGAAGCCGCTAACGATTAAGACCACGCCCATTGCGATACCGCCGATGACAAGCGGCGGCAAAAGAGTTTGATCACGCTGACGCCAGGCCCAGATGAGTAGAAGGAGAGCGGTGGCTCCTTCTGCTGCCCACGGAACAAGGAGAAGTTTTCCGATTCGGTCGACATGAGCGGCTTGGAATTCGACGTAGGTCTCGTCACCCACCAGGGCGAAGAGTGGGTAATGCACGGTATGAATCGTCCAGATCAACCCAACCATGAACCACGTTGCAATGAGGTGCAGCCCGGTGAGCGCGGCGGGAGGGTTCTTTTGCACGGAACAGAACTTAGAGGTGGCGCGCACCTCGTGCATCACGATGCTCGCGCTGGTGACCTTACGGCCTCGCTATCGTCATGCGTATGGGTCACCAATACATTGCCAACAAATTGCGTCACAACGACTTCGTTCGCCTCGACGGTGCAATAGGCACCGAGTTGGAACGCCGTGGTGTACCGATGGATGCTGATGCGTGGTGTGGGCCGTCGGTGGCTGAGCACGGCGACGTGCTACGTGAAATTCATATGGAATATCTCAACCTCGGATGCGACATCACCACAGCGAATACGTACGCAAGCGTGCCGAGCATGCTGAGGGCTGCGGGCCAGGAGGAGAACCACTCGTTCCTGATTGAGCGGGCCGTTGCGATCGCGCGCGAAGCAACTCTTGAATGCGGTCGAGAAGAGACTTCTGCCGTTGCCGGGTCAATGTCGCACATGATTCCGCATATGGCAGGAACTGACATGGTCGACCCGACTCTCGGCGACGTTCCCCCCGGGTTCGAAGACGACTGCGAGCAACATGCCTCAGCGTTACGCGCCGCAGGCGTCGACATGATCCTCCTTGAGATGATGTTTAATCCCGCTCGAGCTGTAGTCGCCACTAAGGCGGCATGTGCGACAGGTCTTCCGGTGTGGTTCGGACTCAGTGTTCGCGAGGGCTCTCACGGTGGGCCAATTCTGTACGACAAGCACACGGAGCGCCCAAT
>CBFHYI010000034.1:0-15257 GCA_965660025.1 uncultured Ilumatobacteraceae bacterium
CCGGGCGACGCCTCCTTTGATATGCCCACTGCGCGGTAACCCGATGCCTCCGGCGTCGGGAAACACATCGCCGATACGCCGATCGAGATTCGCCCGCCTAACCCCAAAATCTTTCTGAGGACGACTGGAACATCGTGGGGTAGTCGGTCACAATCGCAACGTGCTCACTCGCCTATCACCGCAACGGTGCCATGCCTGAGGGCCATACCATCCACCGGGCGGCGCGGCTACAGCGGCGGCGGTTCGCTGGTGAGGTTCTCGAAGTCGACTCGCCGCAGGGCCGATTTTCTGATGGTGCCGCAGAACTAAATGGCCGGCGACTTGAGGGTGTTGACGCGCTCGGTAAGCATCTGTTCCACCGTTGGGAAGGTGACCTCACCGTACATATCCACCTCGGCTTATTCGGAAAATTCAAAGTGTTCACCGACGTGGAAAAGGCTCCCACACCCTCTGATGGAACACGGATGAGATGGCTTGGCCACTCCGGAGCGATGTATTTGTCTGGGCCAACGGCGTGCGAGATTATTAGTGCAGATCAAGAGGAAGAGCTTCGGAACCGCATCGGGCCTGACCCTCTAGCGGTTCGTAAGGGAGACCTCGACCGAGTGATGTCGTCGCTTTCTCGTCGGAGTGCTCCGATCGCCCAAGTGTTGCTTGATCAAGCCGTGGTGTCCGGAATCGGCAATGTCTATCGCGCAGAGTTTTGTTTCTTGGCTGGAATCGACCCTCGACGACCTGCCCGTGAAGTGAGTGAGACCTCAGCCGAAGAATTGTGGGAGTTATCGGTGCGACTGATGAAGATCGGTGAGCGCATCGGTCGGATTGTGACGGTTGATCCCGCCGAAGTCGGAGCGCGTAAGCCTGGTGATCTGCGGAAAGGTAATCGCCTTTACGTCTACAAGCGGGCCGGCCAGCCATGCCGACGGTGTGAGACTCCAATTCTCTCTGCGATTCTCGCAACTCGTCGAGTGTGGTGGTGCCCGTCCTGCCAGCCTGCGTAGGCGGCGCTATTTGTCGAGAGGTCTTGCGAAACTGAGGTCGTGGCCGCCCGGGTCATGTATTGCGAAATATCGCTCGCCCCACGAAGCATTCGCTGGCTCGGTGTCAGGTTGATAACCGGCGGCAACGAGTCGTCGGTGGAGATCGTCGACATCGTCGACATGAAAGATCGCCCGACCCCAGGAGGCCGGTGTTCGATCGGCTTCATGGTTTGAGATGAGATTGACGTGGGGGCCGCTCGGTTCAATCGACATTGTCGTGAACTCTGAATCGTCACCGCCAAAAGAGATGGTGAAACCGACCGTTCGGTAGAACGCAATTGAGGCAGCCATATCTGGTGTGGTGAGTGTGATGGCATCGATTCGGTGAATTCCGGTCATCACCTCTTGTCTAGCAGCGAGTGCAGTCGAGAGATCATCTCGTCTCGTGTGCCACCTGAAGGTCACCTTGGCGCCTGCATCAGATGCCTCAACACCGGCTACCGTCTCTCCTATGTCATCTGACGGTTCGATACGCATTTGGCCGGTACCTGGTCTTCCAGAGATCGAGGTCGGTGCCGACCTTGCGGAGATGATTCACGCTCAGTGTGTGGCTGCAGGAACTGATCTTGTCGATGGCGATGTGGTCATCGTGACATCGAAAATTGTGTCGAAAGCCGAGGGCGCAATTATCGAACTTGACGACATCGTGCCATCGCCATTTGCTGCGAGTTGGTCTGAGGCTTGGGAGAAAGATCCGCGAGTCGTTGAGGTTGTGCTGCGTGAGAGTCGTCGCATCGTTCGTCAACTTGGTCCAGTGCTCATCACTGAAACGCATCATGGTTTCGTGTGCGCAAATTCAGGGGTTGATCAGTCATCAAGTGGTGCTCACGACCGCATTGTTGTCCTGCCGAAAGACCCCGATGCTTCGGCACGACGTATGCGGGCTCGATTCAACGATTTGGGCGTCAATGTCGCAGTGCTGATCAGTGACACGTTCGGTCGGCCGTGGCGTGAGGGCCAAACCGATATTTGCGTGGGGCTTGCCGGGATGCATTCGATGAGGTCGTACATCGGCGAAGTTGATCCGCATGGGCACGAATTTAAGGTGCAAGAACTGTGCGTCGTCGATGAAGTGACCGCAGCAGCTGAACTTGTGAAGGGCAATACATCGCGCATTCCGGTTGCTGTGGTGAGCGGTGTTGACTTCACGTTTGATGACGATGCAACGATGGCTCCGGTACTCCGGGACATCTCTCGCGACTTGTTCCGTTAGGCAAACGTCTGCGCATCACGGTTTTGGGCGGAGCCCGACCTGCAACAATGGTGATGTGAAACTCGCGTCGTCGTATCCAATTGGTGAACAACTTGCGGACGACCCGGTCGTATGGGTGATCGACGATTTCTTGAGCCCAGAGGAACGGCTTCATGTGATCGGAATTGCCGCTCCTCGGTTGGAGGAAGCAAAGGTGACCTCGACTCGGGTGAACACCACCTCAGCGGCCAGAACGGGGTCTGTTGCGTGGGTGCGTTACGGCGACTCTTCCCAAGTCCAAGAGATCATTCATCGGGCGAGCGATCTCGTTGGTATTCCTCCGCATCACTCGGAGTCGATGCAGGTGGTTCATTACGCCGAAACCCAGGAATATCGGCCTCATTTCGATGGCTGGGATTTGAGAACCGAAAAGGGTCGTCTTCGAACAGAAAATGGTGGTCAGCGTGTTCTCACCGCACTGATGTATCTCAACGATGTTGCCGGAGGCGGGGGAACAAGTTTCCCAAAACTCGACCTTGAGGTTGAGGCGAAACCTGGCCGCTTGGTGATCTTTCACAACATCGAAGATGAAGCAACGAACCTGCATCCGCGCTCTCTTCACGGTGGAATGCCAGTTGGTGATGGTGAGAAGTGGGCCTGCAATCTCTGGTTTAGGGCAAAGCCATATAAGGCGGGCGGAAACCGTGGAAGTAAACCAGTCGCAGCAAGTCGCCGCACCGGAGGTGGGCAGCCAGGAAATCGGGCGGCTCGACGACGAAAAAAGAAGTGATCTGCTGTTCACAGCGGTTGATGTTGATCGTTTTTGGTGGCGGATAATGGCGTCTACCGGGGAAACCGACTAAGGTGTTCTCATGAGGTCGCTTTGAGTGACCCCGGGTGAGTACACAGGTCCGGCGTTCTGGGCTAGTGCGTTCCTCGGGAGTTGCTTGGCGTTTTGGTGGCCCGAGCCGACATATATCGAGATCGTGACAGGAACCATCCGCCTAGAAGGCGTCTACAAGATTTTCGGGGAACAACCGCGTGGTCGTGCCCTCGAACTCGCACAAGCCGGACATTCAAAGACGGAAATTCAAGCGTGGACCGACCACGTCGTAGGCCTCGCTGACGTCAACGTTGATATTCGTCAGGGTGAGCTTTTTGTGATTATGGGGCTTTCAGGGTCTGGAAAGTCGACAGCGATCCGCACGGTTAACCAATTGCATTCGGTTACAGCCGGGAGTGTCTGGGTTGACGACGTTGATATCCAAACCTTGTCGGGGCGTGCGCTGCAGGCAGTACGCCGCGAGAAGATGGGAATGGTATTCCAGCACTTTGCGTTGTTCCCGCACAGAAACGTCATTGACAACGTGGCGTATGGGCTTGAGGTGCAAGGGGTCGACAAAACTGAACGCCTCAACACGGCGATGGAAGCGTTGTCGCTCGTCGGGCTCCAGCGATACGCCATGTCGATGCCTTCGCAGCTGTCTGGTGGCATGCAGCAACGGGTTGGCCTTGCGCGGGCCCTTGCAAGCGACCCTTCGATTCTGCTCATGGACGAAGCCTTCAGCGCTCTAGACCCACTCATCCGTCGTCAAATGCAAGACGAATTAATGGCGATTCAGCAACAACTGAAAAAGACCATTCTTTTCATTACCCACGACCTCAACGAAGCACTCCGAATTGGCGATCGGGTGTGCATTATGCGGGGCGGTCGAGTGGTGCAGATAGGTACGCCAGAAGAGATTCTGACCAATCCGGCATCCGGTTACGTCGCCGAGTTCGTCCAAGACGTTGATCAAGGCCGAGTCATTGAGGTTCAGGAAGTGATGGTTGAACCCGCGCCGATCGCCGCAACCGATTCGCTTGCAACCGCAGTCCGATCAATTGAAGACCGGGCTGGAGTGTTCGTCCTCGACGCGAATGGCGCTCCAGAAGCAATGCTGACCGTCGCCGATGGCCTCCACGCCCTCGAGGGTGGAGCGTCGGTAGTTTCAGAGGCCCTACGTACCGACTTCGAACGGTGTGGTCCGAGGCAGACACTGAACGAGATTTACGCCTTCGCCGGACGCGGTTTGCCGATCGCCGTCGTCGAAGACGGCAAGCTTGTCGGCAACCTTGATCCCCGTCACATCATGGAAGAACTCGGACGAGTCGAGTCGTTGATTGACAGTTTTGAACGGGAGGTGTTTTTGTGAGCCTCGTTCGCAACGATGACGGCCCTGGCATCCTTGACGATGCTGTTCTTGACGAGTTCAACATTCCGTTCGGAAGTTGGATTGAAGAAGCCGTCAACTGGGTCACCCTCAACATGGGTGGGGTGCTCGACGTCATTGCGTGGCCATTTGAGTTCTTGCTTGAAAATCTCGTCGACCGTTTTTTGATCGCAATTCCGTGGCTTGTCGTCGTAGCGATCATGTTTGTGATCGCATGGCTCGTACGGAACTTGACCGTTGCACTGGGCTCGGCAGCAGGCCTCATCATCTGTGGACTCCTCGGAAACGAATTCTGGGTACAAACCGCCCGAACGATCGGATTCATCCTCGTTGCAGTGATCGTGTGCGTCATCATTGGTATTCCTCTTGGAGTGTTATCTGGCCGCGTCGACTCGGTCTGGCAAGTCATGCGACCGACGCTCGACGCAATGCAAGTCATTCACTCGTTCGTGTACCTGTTGCCCTTCGTCTACTTCTGGGGAGTTGGCCGAGTCTCGGCAACGATGGCCACGATGGTGTTCGCCCTCCCACCTCTGATCCGACTGACAAACCTTGGTATCCGTCAAGTTCCTGAAGATGTTGTTGAAGCTTCGCGCGCCTACGGGGCTCGTGAGCTGCGCGTGTTGCGAGACGTGCAACTTCCGCTAGCGCGACCCGCAATCATGACGGGCATCAACCAAACGTTGTTGCTCGCATTTTCGATGCTTGGAATTGCGGCAATCCTTGGAGCAGGAGGCATGGGTGCCCTACTCTTCCGAGCGCTCGGCCAACAGGACGTCAACTTGGCGGCATCGGCAGGTCTTGGGTTCTTCCTTCTAGCCGTGATCCTCGACCGAATTTCACAAACGCAGACCGGTGGTGCAGGGCTGTTCAGTCGAATGTCCACGGCGTGGCGCGCGCGGCGTGAGCCGGAACTTCTGCTGGAGAACCCCGATTTCAACCCGGCGTTGTCGTCGGCACAAAGTGAAGAAGAGGTGACCGAAGGCCAGATTGCTCCGGTCGATTCACGGGAGCGGTTGCTTGCTGGGTTGCTCGGTGTCGGAGCTCTTATTTCTCTTGCCAGCTTGGCGTTTGCCTGGGCTTCTAACGGATCATTGTTCACCGGATATTCCCGATTAGCCGATGCCGGGCTGGATGGGTCGTCGTTCGGAGCCTTTGACGCCGAGGGCGGGTCGTGGTTCGCCTACATCGTCTTGATCGGGGCAGTGATGCAGATTGCAACAGTGCTCTTGGTTCTTTCAGGCCGCCGGCGGGCTCGAATGTTCAACCCCGATATTGCGGTGGTCTTGTCGATTGCGATGGTGATCACCGTGCTCGGGTACCTAGTCGCGAATCCGAGCGAGATGTCACCAGGCTATTCGGCAGGTCTCGGAGTGGTCCTCGCTCTGGTTGGCGGAGTGGTCTCAACGGTGGCAGGAGTGGTGTGGATTCGGTCTGCCCCATACAGCCCGCGCCGGCCCCTCCGACAACGAATCGGTGCCTCGCAGATTGTCGTCGCAAGTTTCGCAATCGGCATCGCAGCCGTTTCGATGGTTTCAATGTGGCAACTCGATGAACGCGGCGGTGTCGTGCTGACCCCCGAAATTCAAGCTGAGATCGAGGAAGTGAAACGTAAAGCAGAGGCCGGCGAGATGGACGTTGGAGTTGCTGCAACCGAGATCCAAGTCATTCGGGCAAAGGCTCAATCGGTTAAGCGCATTGTGATTACAGGTCTGGACGACAGTGGTGTTCAGTTGGGGCCATGGGTCTTCGGTGCAGTCATGGTCGCGGGCGTCGGTGCAGTCGGCGCTTCGGGTGCCGCTGGCTTCTCGAATCGCCGTCGATGGCTCTCTGGAGTCGTCGCAATGGGCTTTGGTGCCGGAGTGGTTGGCCTTTCGCTTGGCTTCATCGGGACGCTAGCCAGAGCAACCGACAACAATTACTACAGCGGGGTCGGTGCAATGCTCGCTTTAGTCGCAGGAACCCTCGCGTTTGTGTCGGCGAGGTCGGTTGTGACCGTATTCGAGCGGTCAAAAGTCTACGAAGAGGCGGTCTCATGACCGCATCAAGATTTCCAGCATCGGTCTCGATGTTGGGAAAAAGAAAGTGTTGCCTCGTGAGCGGCGTGAACTGTTTGCGGCGTGACGACACACCACCTAAGGAGAAAACATGATTAAGAAAAAGAGAGCACTCACAGCGACACTCGTGACCCTCGGACTCGTCGTGGCTTCCTGCGGCGGCGATGACGCAGCCGAACCCGCTGCTGAGGAGCCCGCTGCTGAGGAATCTGCTGAGGAGCCTGCTGCTGAAGAAGTCAACCTCACCCCTGGTGAGGGAGTCTCAGTCACAATGGCGAAAGCGGATTGGTCAACAGAAGACCCGAATGCGTATGTTGCGCACCTGCTGCTGGCAGAACTCGGCTACGACGTCAGCGACCCGAAGGATCTTGAACTCGGACCATCAAACGCCTACATTGCAATGGCGCAAGGTGACGCCGACTTCTGGATTAACTCGTGGTACCCCGGTCACAACTCGTGGCTTGCTAACGAACTTCCAGACGGTTCGCTCGTGGGAGACCATGTGAGCCCCGTTGGCGAAATGATGATGGCAGGCGGTCTTCAGGGCTACCTCATCACTAAGTCATTTGCTGAAGAGTACGGAATCACCTCACTAGATGATTTCAACTCGAACGCAGATGCGATTGCTGCATATGACGCTGGTGACCCAGACCCAGGCAATGGCATCGCCGACATCTACGGCTGTTCGGAAAGCTGGACCTGTGATGACATCATCCAGAGCCAGATTGCATTCTCTGGTTGGGAGAACATCAAGCAGACCATCGCGGGCTACGACGCAATGTTTGCTGAGGCCGTAACCAAGGCTGATGCTGGTGAGCCGGCAATCGTCTACACCTGGACGCCGAGCGCATACATCACGCAGCTCCGCCCTGGCGACAACGTGCTCTGGCTCGAAGTTAACGAAGTCATCGACGACTCCAACCCAACTGGCGTTGAAGGTGGCGAAGGACACGACCAGCGGCCTGGTACCGCATCAATCGGTGAAGATCAGTGCCCAGGTTCCGAAGACGGCGTGTGCCAGCTCGGATGGGTCGCTGCTGACATTCAGGTGTCAGCGAACAACGATTGGCTCGAGGCCAACCCGGCTGCCGCCGAGTTGCTCGATCTTTTGCAGATGAGCGTTATTGACGTTTCGCTCATGAACGTCGAGATGGCTGACGGCACCGCCGTTCTCGATCTTGCCCAAGGCTGGATCGCAGATAACCGTGCTCAGGTTGATGAGTGGCTCGACGCCGCTCGCGCAGCAGCCTGATCAGTTCACACTGACGAGTGGTTCGGCCGGCCCTTCGGGGTCGGCCGAACTCGCGTCTAGGGGGCCGCAACTCCGAGAGCAGCGACTGTCAAGCGATGGAACATTTGTTGGGGTGTTCGTAGACTCGTGAGCGTGAACATTGTTGCGGAACCGAGCTATAGCGAAAGCGGGGCCTTACTGCTCGACGGCAACCGCCTTCGCGATCTCACCGTGGGGCACTTGAGAGACCGCATCCAAGCGGCCGGCTCGCCCACAATCTGTCTTGCGACAGTGCTTGTTGGTGACGATGCCCCGAGTCGGGTGTACGTCAATATGAAGCACCGCAAGGCAACTGAAGCTGGCATCATCTCTCGTGGTATTGAACTCCCCAATTCAGCCACTCAGCAAGAGGTCGAGCAGGCTGTAGCTGAGCTCGTTGCCGACTCAAATGTTCACGGAATTCTTGTGCAACTGCCGCTTCCAGATCATCTTGACGCCGAACCCGTGCTCGCAATGTTGCCAGCGGAGAAAGACGTTGATGGATTGACCGATCGTTCGCTCGGACGACTCGTCCGTGGCCTTCCCGGACACGCACCGTGCACGCCGCTAGGAGTGATCAGGCTGATCGACTCTTACGGTATAGCCACAAGTGGGCAGCGGGCGGTCGTTATAGGCCGCTCGACACTGGTTGGTCTGCCGCAGATGCTGCTCCTCAGTCGCCGTGGCGCCGATGCGACGACAACTCTTGCGCACTCTCGCACGAGCGACCTGATGTCTGTGTGCCGAGAGGCTGACATCATCGTTGCGGCGGCTGGTCAGGCTGGCATGATCACCGCCGACCATGTTCGCCCTGGGGCAACAGTGATCGATGTGGGTATTTCCCGCAGTGAAGACGGAATCGTCGGTGATGTGCGGTTTGATGAGGTGCAGGCGGTCGCAGGGGCGATTACCCCGATGCCCGGTGGCACCGGGCCAATGACAATCGCATGCCTGCTCGAAAACACCCTTACTGCGGCCGATATGGCCGGAGTTTCCTGCTGACAGTCGACAACGCCGCAAAAAATGTTGGGGCGACCCCACATCGCACGGAGCAACCGGCAACGCTGAGCATGCGCAGTGTTCAACGGTTGCAGTACGAGCCGTCAAGGTTCGCCAAACGAGTGAAATTTCGATCGTTCCCCCTTTACGTTGAGCGAAGCCAATGATGTGGTTTGAAGGCTCGCGAAGTAGCGTCGGATCATATGGCTTCCGAACTCGTGAATCGATTTGAAAGTGTCCAACAAGTCCGAGATGGGCTTCGCGACATCAACTACCTTGCCGATGACGGCATCGCAGGAGTTGCTTACCTCGCCGACCGGCTGGGGAAGCCCGTTCTCGTGGAAGGTCCTGCAGGCACGGGCAAGACACAGCTTGCGAAGTCGGTTGCCGAGTTCACTGGAGCTCGCCTTATTCGGTTGCAGTGCTACGAGGGCATGGACGAATCAAAGGCATTGTTCGAATGGAACTACAAGAAGCAGCTCCTACGCATTCAGGCTGACAAAGCATCAGATTCGTGGACGGACATCCACGATGACATTTTCTCTGACGAGTTCTTGTTGACTCGCCCGCTCCTTGAAGCGATTACGGCCGACGATCCGGTTGTGCTGCTAATTGACGAAGTTGACCGTGTTGAGGTTGAAACCGAAGCGTTACTGCTTGAGATTCTCTCGGAATATCAGGTGTCGATTCCTGAGTTGGGAACCATCGAAGCAAAGCAGATCCCATTGGTGTTCCTCACCTCAAATAACACCCGAGAGTTGTCTGAAGCGCTGAAGCGCCGGTGCCTCTTCCTGCACGTCGATTACCCCTCAATGGAGCGTGAACGCGAAATCGTGTTGGCGAAGGTGCCAGGAGTCACCGAAAGCCTTGCGGAGCAAATTGCCCGAGTTGTTCGCTCCATTCGCTCACTCGACCTGAAGAAGGCGCCGAGTGTGTCAGAAACGCTCGACTGGGCTCGAACACTGTTGCTGCTCAACATCGAGACCATCGATGAAACGGTTGCAAAAGAGACGTTGCACATCTTGCTGAAATACCAGACCGACATCGCCAAAGCCGCGAAGGACTTGTCGGTCGACGAGTGAGGACACGTTCATGAGCGCCACTGAAACACGGTCGATGCTCGACCTGCTCAACGGCTTTGTGGTTCAACTGCGAGAGGCCGGGCTTCCCGTCAGTTTGACGGAGAACCTCGATGCAATGGACGCGGTCCAGCACATCCCAATTGAAGACCGCGAAGCATTCAAATACGCCCTCGGTGCAACACTCATCAAAAACCAGGCGCACTGGCGGTCGTTTGAAACGGTATTCGAGGTGTATTTCAGCCTCCGTGGGCCCGAGTACAAGCTGGCAAACGCAGATGGTGAATCATCTGAACTCGATGATCTGTGGCGTGAGATGCAAGATGCGTCTCAGGAGGGTGACGGTCGCGGTGGAGCGGGTTCGCTCGATGCGTTGACCCCAGAAGAGATTGCCCATCTGTTGATGCAAGCGTTGATGCAGGGCGATCAAGCGTTGATGAAAGCTCTCGCCCGACAGGCGGTGCAACGCTTCGCGGGTATGGAGCCGGGCCGACCTGTCGGCGGCACCTACTACCTGTATCGCACCCTTCGTAACCTCGACCTCGATGGCATGCTCGCAAAAATGGTTGACGCTGCTAACCACGGCCAAGAAAGTGATGCCGGCCGACTCGAACAGCGCTTAGAGCGTGAAGAGTTTGAGCACCGAGTTACTGAATTTAAAGCCGAGGTGGAAGCAGAAATTCGACGTCGCCTTGTCGCCGATCGTGGTGCAGAAGCAATGGCAAAGACGCTGCGGAAGCCCTTGCCCGAAGACGTCGAGTTTATGCACGCCTCTCGCGAAGAGATGGTGAGCCTTCGGAAAGCGCTTCAGCCTCTCACCCGAAAGCTTGCAGCACGGCTTGCTCGAAAGCGTAAGCACGGGCGCAAAGGCCCGCTTGACTTCAGAAATACTGTTCGGCATTCGTTGAGTTACGGCGGTGTTCCAGCCGAACCGAAATTCAAATATCCACGCCCCGCAAAACCAGAGTTGATGGTGGTGGCAGATATTTCCGGGTCGGTGGCTGCGTTCGCCCGCTTCACCCTCATGTTGGTGTACGCGATTTCGAACCAGTTCTCTAAGGTGCGGTCTTTTGTATTCATCGATGGCATCGATGAAGTCACCGATTACTTCAAGGCCACTGAAGACATCACCGAGGCGATTCATCGCGTAAACACCGAGGCCGATGTGGTGTGGGTCGATGGGCACTCCGATTACGGCCATGCGTTCGAAGTGTTTTGGGAGCGCTACGGCAAGGACATCAGTCCGAAAACGACGGTGTTGCTGCTCGGTGACGCACGCAATAACTATCACGCCAGCCAGTCATGGGTCATTAAAGAAATGCGAATGAAAGCACGGCATGTCTACTGGTTGAACCCTGAACCGAAGTCATATTGGAACACGGGTGATTCGATCGTCGGTGAGTATGGCAATTTCACCGACGGCGTGTACGAATGCCGCAACCTCCGGCAGCTCGAAGGCTTCGTCGAGAAACTTGCGTGATGCGCTTGCCTACATCGGCGAGATGACAAGCGATTGAACGGCCCGCCCTACCGGGCCCTCCTCGTCAAATAAAAGGGCATCTGCCATTCCGATGCCATCGGGACTCCAATGCGAGGCCGCTTCCGATCTGAACCAGTCTCCGATTGGCTCTCGGTGTAAGTGAATACTGAGGTCGGTGTTCATGAAGCCAAAATCGAGCGGTTCGCCATTTCGAGAAATTGCGTTACCGCAGTCGGCGAGCGGGCAGATTCGTTGAAATCCTGATGCTGTAGCGTTGGTGAAGATAGGCACGGTTCGAAGCCATATCGATGTTGGTCCGGTCGAGTTGTCGTGGCCGTCGGGGTAACGGGTTTCTACGCCATCAATAAAGCCAACCGACTCGTGGCGGGTGGCATCAAAGACAAATGGCCCCGGCGTTGACGCCTCAAGCGGAATCGTGTCAACAGAGATTGTGGGAATGTCTGGCTGCGAGGTCTGAGAGGCAAGGTGAGCGCTGTGACTTACAGCGATGAGCACATCATCGAGATTGCGCAGTTCGATTTTGCTCGTCGCTACGGTGCGTCCAGGTTTGGTCACTGTTGCTGTCAGGGTGAATCCGGCCATTGGAATCGGTTTCATGATCTCTGTTGTGAGGCGAACGAGCCGCAGGTCAGGAAGTACCTGTTCGGCGGCGCGGGCAATTGCAGCATTTGGTGGTCCGGCGTGGCACGAGTCGGGATCCCACGGGCCTCGGCACACTGAGGTTGGACGTAGAATCTCTGTGCCGTCCGGTTGAGTTTCGATCTCAATGAACCCTGCTGGTTTGTCAGAAGATGACATAGCTAGATGATGGCGCACTTTTCCTGTGAGTCGCTTGTTGGTATTGCAGAATTCTTGAGGGCTGGCAGGATAGACGAGTGGAACAACGCTGGACGGTCGTTGGTGGGGGAGTTGCCGGATCGGTCATTGCTGCACGGTTGGCGGAGGCGGGAGCGGCAGTCACGCTCGTCGAACTCGGGGTCGATGGCGCAACGCCAGACGATATGCATGCAGCGGCACAGATTCCGGGTCGAACGATCGACGGCCTGCGTGTTCGGCGTGTTGAGGGTGGACCTTACGTCTCGTATACCGCAGGCTCGGGCCTCGGCGGAGGGTCAGCAATCAATGCCGGGCTCGCATCGAGCACGGGTCCGTTCTTTTTGCAACACCGACTTCCAGTTGAGGGTGAAGGAATCAACCAACTGGTGCGTCGAAACGGGTCACGCGCATCGGTTGCTGAGGTGTATCTCAACGCATTTCGCTCAAAGGTGGAGATTCGGTCAAGCACAAAGGTTGAACGTGTCGTCATGAACGATGCACAGGCCTGCGGTGCTGAACTCAACTCGGGCGAGATCGTGGAGGCTGATCGCGTCGTCGTTTGTGCCGGAGCGTTGATGTCACCGTTGTTGTTGATGAAGTCTGGGTTGGCCGTTGAGGGCCTAGGTCGCCGGCTTCAGGATCATCCGAGCGTTGCTCTCAGATATCGCAATGATGGCTTGCCCTCATCAACGTTGACAGCGCAACGTGCTGGCTGGGTGCAGGTCATTGAAACCGTCGTCGGTGATGAGGTGTGGGTTGTGCCAGCGCTCATGCGCCCAACTTCGACCGGGGTCATCGGTGCCAATGACAACGGGGAGATTGAGGTGCAGTTTCGGCTTTGCCAACACGTAGGCGAGCGAGAATTGCTGTTGGCCGCGGTGACAAAAATTGCTGCCGACCACGCTCACCGCGGGGGTATCGATGTTCCGAGACCCGGACGCGAAGGCGAGTGGCTCATGGATCGGCTCGCCTCAACAACACCGGTTTACAGCCATGCAACCGGCGGGTGTTGCATGGGTGAGGTAACCGATCGCCTGGGGAGGGTGAAGGGTATCGAAAACCTTTTTGTTGCTGATTCGTCTGTCTTCCCTGCGATCCCGTCGGTGAATCCGATGATTCCAACAGTGCAACTGGCTCAAACGCTCAGTGATCGCTGGAGAGACGCAGGGCTCGTTTCTGGCTGACCTTCATCGCAACTACCCAGCCTGCGAGAATCGAAAGCGAAAACACGAACCACTGAATCGCATACGACAAATGGTTCCCTTCACTGAGGTCGGGAGCAATCACCGGTTCTGGGACCCCTGACACCTCTGGAGGGTTTGAAGAGAGTAAGTCCATATACACGGGCAGAAGGTCACCCGGAATTTGAGGATCGAGGCGCAACAGATCGAGCCGCTGTACTTCGGTAAGCACTCCCTCTGATGGGTCCCGTGCTCCGAGTAGCGATCGTTCCTGGCTCGGATGAAGCCTTCCGGTGACCTCAACTGTTTCGGAAGGAACACCTGGGGCCTCGACACCAAGCGGCACAAAACCGCGACTCACGAGCAGCACCCGATTGTCGTCAAGACGGAGTGGCACAACAAGATTGTCGCCAGCACGACCATTCTGCGACCGGTTGACAACGCGAATTGCGTGCTCAGGAAGGTAGGTGCCTGAAACAGTGGCCGACCTCCATTCGATATCTGCTGCGAGTACGTCGGCACCATCGCTGTCAATCACGACATCATCTGGGACGAGAACGTCCAATGCGACAGCCGGTTCACTGAAGCGTTGCTCGACAACAGCATTAAACGCTTGGCGATCATCGAGTCGGCGAAGTTGCCAAAGGCCCAGGTTGAACAGAGTGACCGCCGCAATAATCACGACAAGGTGAAATGCAATCCACTTCGGTGAGAGAAACAGTGCCCAACGACCTCGCATGACAAAACTGACCGTATCTGGCCGAGATCTGTCATGCGAGTCTGCGCGAGAATATGACCGTGACATTTGACCCAGCCGACTTCACCATCTCTCACCGAGAAAAGATCGAATGGATGCTCGAGACCAATGGATGGGCGCTCGAGGCGGTTCGGCCGTCGGTTGATGATGCCCAAGCGACCCCTGCTCATTCGTATTCCATCGGAGTAACCGCCCTCACCGGTTTTCCGGAAATTCTTGTCGTCGGGCTCGCACCGGCGACGGCGAATGACGTCATCAGCGTTGCGGTAGACGCTCTGAAAGGCGGGACTGATATTCCGACTGGATGCGAGCTGGTGGGTTTACTCGATGGTGAGCAGCGATGCGCATTTGCCCCGCTCAGCGACGAAGTCGCCGCCTCGTGGTGTCCGGCACTCGAGGAGTTCACCTCTCAATCAATTTCCGTCGTGCAGATGCTGTACCCAGACCGGCAGGGCTTTTTGCCATATGAAGCGGGCTACGAACAGCGGATGCACTACGCCCAGCCAGTTATTGGACAGATGTGACGCCACCGACTGACCTGCCGGCGCTGATATTCGATGGTGACTGTGGGTTCTGCACCTCCTCGGCGAACAGGGCTCGAGAGTGGTTGCGGCTCCCACGAGTAGAGCCATGGCAACATGCAGATCTTCCGCCGCTCGGACTCACCCCACATGAATGCAGCGACGCTCTTCAGTGGGTTGGTGTCGATGGGGAGATCTACAGCGGTCACGCTGCGGTCGCTGCAGCAATGCGGTTTCGTGGCGGACTGTGGGGAGTGTTCGGGCGAGTGATCCCGTTGCCGGGAATCAGCTTTCTTGGTAGTGCTACGTATCGCGTCATTGCACGCAACCGACACCGCTTACCTGGAGGCACTCCAGCGTGTGCGATTGATCGAACGAGCGCGGTCGACGACGACTGCAGCGACCCTTGATGACGACTCCCGTGCATTCACAGTTGAATACTGCTAGCGTTTGAAGTGCATTCAGAGCGGTCGGAGTCATAGTGCTCTTGGCCCGGCAACCTGGGTTCGCCCCCAAGGTGCTTGCACACAACGTGCGATGCGGTCGGATACCCGGCAAACCGGCGCCGATTCGCTCAGGTGCACAGTGTTGTTGTGTTGCTGAACGCGAGGAGGTGAAGGAAATGTCTGAA
>CBFHYI010000035.1:0-14495 GCA_965660025.1 uncultured Ilumatobacteraceae bacterium
ATTTTGGGTGGTTCCCCGTTTTTAACGTCGCAGATATCGCGATCAATGTTGGCGCCGGCCTGCTGATCTTGACCGTGTTCCTCGATTCTCGGCGTAGTCGCTCGAGTGGCGAGGGTATTACCGATGATCGTTGAAATCGTTCCGAACGCACTGCATGGTGAACGAGTTGACCGAATCGTCGCATTCATTCTCGACGTCTCCAGGTCTGTCGCCTCTGGTCTTGTTGAGCGAGGCGCCGTGCACGTCGATGGCAGCGTCGAAACAAGTGGAAAGATTCGTTTGGTTGAGGGTCAAGAAGTATCGGTAGATCCCTCACAGGTGCCGGGCGAAACCCTCCCAGAATCAGACCACACGGTCGACGTGTCTGTCGTCCATGTTGATGAGCATGTCATCGTCGTTGATAAACATGCAGGGCTGGTCGTTCATCCGGGTGCAGGAAATGATTCGAAGACGCTCGTTAACGGCTTGCTCGCGGAGTTCCCTGAGATTGCCGGAGTTGGTGAACCACATCGACCGGGCATTGTGCATCGTCTTGACGCCGGCAGCACCGGTTTACTCGTCGTTGCACGAACCCAACATGCGTACGACGAACTTGTTCCCCAGTTTGCGGACCACTCAGCAACACGCATGTACAAGGCTCTTGTGTGGGGGCACCCAACCGCGTTGCATGGCGTGATTGACGCACCAATTGGGCGATCTCGCCGCGACCCGCTCAAGATGGCAGTCGTCGCCGACGGCCGTGATTCACGCACCGAGTACGAGGTTGTCGATCGCTACATGTCTCCGGTCGATTGCGCGCTACTTGAATGCTCGCTGGAAACCGGCCGAACCCATCAAATTCGGGTACATCTCTCGTCGATTGGGCACCCGCTCATTGGCGACCCGTGGTACGGCCAACGTCGACCCACACTGGGTATGGAACGTCCGTTTCTTCACGCAGCGCGACTTGAGTTTGACCACCCAAATGGTGAGGGCCGGGTCGCCTTCTCGAGTGAACTTGCAACAGATCTTCGAGAGATGTTGTCTGAGCTTGAGCCGATCGACGTCGAATCACTCGGAGACTGACGGCCAGGGTGCATCCCCTGATGCAATATCAACGATTGCGTCGAGGGTGTAGCCGTCGAGATGTTTGCGCATGACTTCACCGGCCGCATTCCAAATCGAGAGCAGGACACACTGGCCCTCATGGTCACATGCCCCGTCGGTGTGAGGTTCGCCGAAATCTCCGAGCGTGATAGGGCCATCAACTGCCGAGAGGATCTCCGACAGGCGAATATCGGCAGGTTTGCGAGCGAGAACGTAACCGCCTCCTACACCTCGTTTAGAACGGACAATTCCTGCGCCTTTGAGTGCAAGCAAGATTTGCTCAAGGTATGGCTGGGGGAGTGCGGTGCGTTCGGCAATGTCTCGAACTGAGGTCGGGCCAGAGTCATCAGCCCGAAGAGCAAGGGAGAGCAACGCCCGACAGGCATAGTCACCCCTTGTTGAAACCCGCACGCCCTCATAGTAGGCGACGGCTCGGAGGTTCGCGCCTTTGCAGCACAGCAAGTAGACAATTCGAGTATCTGGTCGTCGAGTTGACGTCGACGATCTGCGCTGATGGACTGTCGTGGTGAGCGATGTTCAACCTTTCTCCAGCTCTTCAATTGAGCGAAAGGGAGATCCGGCTCCATGTATTCCTGAGTACGGCGGTGCAAACGTCTGCGGCATCATCCCCGGGTTACTCGGTGGCGCCGATTTACCTGATTGGATGCCTACGGCCGTCGCCGACGCTTCTGCAGTTGTCGTTATCGTGCTCGACGGACTCGGCTGGCGGCAGCTCGAAGAGCGCGCCGCTGTCGCGCCGGTGTTGAATTCCTTCGTAGGAGGGCCGATTTCTACGGTCGCTCCGAGCACGACAGCCACTGCGCTGTCATCGATAGCAACGGGGCTCACCCCGGCGGAACACGGAATTCTCGGCTACCGGATGCTCATGCGAGGGGCTGTGACGAATATGTTGCGCTGGGCAACTGATGAAGGCGTTCGACGACACGATGTATCGCCTCGAGAGTTACAGCCGGCGAGAGCATTCTGCGGCCAGCGTGTTCCTTATGTCACGAGCCAGGAACTCATCGGGTCATCGTTTTCAGACGCGCACCTCTACGGAGGTGTTGCGCATGGGTATCGGGCGCTGTCATCTCTGCCGGTGGTCGTTTCTGAACTGGTCAGGAGCGGTGCGACGTTTGTGCACGCGTATTACCCGGGCGTCGACAAAATTGCCCATGAGCGAGGGTTCGGAGAGTTTTACGACGCCGAACTTGCATGTGCCGACCGAATGGTTGACGACGTGCTCAACCGTTTACCGCGTGACGCGGTCGTGCTCGTCACTGCCGATCATGGCCAAGTCGAGGTCGGCGACCGACTTCTCTACCCCTCTGATGATGTACTTCGACTGCTTGAACTCCAGTCAGGAGAGGGCCGAATGCGGTGGATGCACGCCCGCCCAGGAGCGGAAGAGGAGCTTTTTGCTGCCGCGTGTGAGGAGTTTGGTGATGTCGCATGGGTACGCCGTCGATCCGAGGTCATCGAAGAAGGCTGGTTTGGTCCGCATTTTCCTGCACCAATGTACGGACGTCTCGGCGATGTGGTGATCGCTCCGTTCGCTCCGGTGAGCTTGTTTGAAGAAGCCGATTCAGGTCCGTTCAATCTCATTTGTCGACACGGGTCGCTCACCGAAGACGAAGTACTCGTTCCGCTGATTGCTGGCGAGGGCCGCGGGTAAACTTTTGGTAGTCGTTCACCCGAAAGAGCGAAGTTGGCGTTCAGCGAAAGGACAAAGCCTGCATGACTGAAAGTGGCGTTGAGCATCCCGAGATCGTTTCTGGCGGCGAGAAATCAGATGACGAACTCGCTAGCACAGAAGAGTCAATTACTGAGCCTGGAAAGGTTCTGCGTATTGGTTCGATGGTGAAACAGCTTCTCGAAGAGGTTCGGCAAGCTCCGCTTGATGAGGCAAGTCGCGAGCGACTTGCCGAGATTTACGAGCGGTCAGTGATTGAGCTGTCCGAAGCACTTTCACCAGACCTTCAAGAAGAGTTGAAGATGATTGCTCTTCCATTTAACGGGGATGACATTCCCAGCGAGGCTGAGCTTCGCGTCGCTCAAGCGCAACTTGTGGGTTGGCTCGAGGGCCTCTTTCATGGCATTCAGGCAGCGTTGTTTGCGCAGCAGGTAGCAGCAAAACAGCAGTTCGAACAGATGCGGCAGTTGCCATCGAATGGGGCGGGTCCTACTGAGCGCAACGGCACATACCTGTAAATGTCCGTGGCAAGGTGCCAAAGGCGCTCTGGTACAGTCGACAGATCACACACCCGTAAATCGGGCGTGAAACACCATTTACTGCCGACCACTGAGACCCTCGTACCAACTACGTGACAGATTCATTTACTCACCTCCACGTCCACACAGAATTTTCGATGCTCGATGGGGCAGCGCGGCTCGATGAACTCGTAGCGACCGCCGTCGCAGACGGTCAGCCAGCGATCGGGATTACCGATCACGGCAACATGTACGGAACGCTCGAGTTCTATAAAGAATGCCGAAATCGAGGCATCAAACCGATCATCGGCACCGAGGCCTACATGGCTCACGACAGTCGGTACGAGCGGCCGACTCGCCGAGGCCGACTCGACGATTCCGGTGGTGATACCGAGGCGGGTCAGAAGCTCTACTACCACTTGACATTGCTTGCAGAGAACCAAACCGGTTATCGCAATCTCATTCAGCTCTCAAGCCTTGCGTTTCTCGAGGGCTACTACTACAAGCCGAGAATCGACTGGGAACTCCTTGAGCGATACTCCGATGGGCTGATTGCGACGACTGGCTGTCTCGGCGGCCACGTGTTGCAGTCACTGCTGCGCGGTGATGAGTCTGGGGCTCTAGAGAAAGCGGCGCGTCTGCAGGACATTTTCGGCAAAGACAATCTCTTTATCGAATTGCAAGATCACGGTCTTGCAGAACAAAAGCGTACAAACCCTCAACTCATCGATATCGGAAAACGAATTGGTGCTCCGCTGCTCGCCACAAATGATTCTCACTACACGCATCGTGAAGACCATGCAGCCCACGACGCCTTGCTGTGCGTGCAAACCGGTTCGTTGATGAGCGACGCAAATCGATTCAGGTTTGAAGGACACGAGCACTATTTGAAACCGGCCGCAGAAATGCGTGAACAGTTCCGGGAGGTTCCCGAGGCGTGTGACAACACGCTGTGGATCGCGGAACGAGCTGATGTCGAGATCACCTTCGGAGAGGCATTGCTGCCGAACTTTCCGCTCCCAGAGGGTTTCGATGATGACCGCGCCTATCTCGAACACCTCACATGGGAAGGGGCAAAGCGGCGCTGGGGAGCAAGCTTGCCAAACAACGTTGTCGAGCGGGTCTCGTACGAACTTGAAGTCATTGCATCGATGGGGTTCTCGTCGTATTTCCTCGTGACGTGGGATCTCATTCGACATGCCCGCGATTCAGGGATTCGAGTTGGCCCTGGCCGTGGATCAGCCGCCGGCTGCGTCGTTGCGTATTGCCTGTGGATCACCGATCTTGACCCGATCAAGTACGACTTGCTGTTTGAGCGGTTTTTGAACCCCTCCCGCATCTCAATGCCCGATATCGACATGGACTTCGACTCCAGATACCGCGACGAAATGATCCGCTATGCGGCTGAAAAGTACGGCCGAGATCATGTTGCGCAGATCATTACTTTCGGGACGATCAAGGCGAGAAATGCCGTTCGCGACGCAGCGCGAGTGCTCGGCTATCCGTATGCCGTCGGAGATCGCGTGGCAAAGGCAATGCCACCGCTTGTCATGGGGCGCGACACTCCGCTGAAGTACTGCTTTGAAGAGAACGAGAAATACACGGACGGGTACAAGGCGGCGTCTGAGCTTCGGGCCATGTACGAGTCGGACGATGACGTGAAAAGTGTTGTCGATGTGGCCAAAGGTCTTGAAGGTTTGAAGCGTTCCGATGGCATTCACGCTGCGGCTGTCGTCATCACCAAAGAGCCGGTGACGGAGTATCTGCCTATTCAACGCAAACCTGAGAGTGGGAAGCCCCCCGAGGACGCACCGGTGGTCACCCAATACGAAATGCACGGGGTTGAAGAACTCGGTTTGCTGAAGATGGACTTCCTTGGTCTTCGGAACCTTGACGTGATCACCGATACGCAGGCAATGATTCAATCGACGATTGACCCAGCGTTTGATATCGACTCCCTTCCACTTGACGATGCCGAGACCTTCGAACTTCTCGCTCGCGGCGACACGATTGGCGTGTTCCAACTTGAGTCGCCGCCGATGCGACAGCTTCTTCGGCGGATGGCACCGAACTCGTTTGAAGATGTCTCTGCTGTGCTTGCGCTCTACCGGCCAGGTCCGATGAGTGAGAACATGCACAACGACTACGCCGATCGAAAAAATGGCCGCAAGCCAGTCGATTTTTTCCATGAAGATGCTCGCGAGGTTCTCGACGACACCTTCGGTCTCATGATCTATCAAGAGAGCGTGATGCGCGTTGCCCAGCAATTCGCTGGCTACTCGCTTGCTCAGGCCGACAACCTTCGGAAAGCCTGCGGTAAGAAGCAGCGCGATTTGATGGTGGCCGAGCGCCAAAAATTCGAGGAAGGATGCGAAACAACTGGCTACGGCATCGCCCTCGGCAAGCAGTTATTCGACATTATTGAAAAGTTCGCTGACTACGCATTTAACAAGAGCCACACATTCGGCTACGGGCTGATCACCTATCAGACCGCGTATTTGAAGGCGCATTACCCGGTTGAGTACTTTTCTGCGCTGCTCACAAGCGTTAAACACAATCTTGATAAAGCGGCGATCTATTTGGCTGACTGTCGTGCGAGTGGCATCAAGGTGCTTCCGCCTGACATCAACCGGTCGCTCTCTGACTTTGCGCCACTGCGGCGCGAAGACGTCCCTGACGATGTCGATCTTCCGGTGGGCTCCCCAGGGGCAATTCTGTTCGGAATGTCGGCGGTGAGAAATGTTGGTGAAGGTCTCGTCTCTCAGCTCGTTGAAGAGCGTGATGAGAACGGCCCGTATGCCACGTTCTTCGAATTCGCCGAGCGAGTCCCCGAACCTGTCTTACATAAACGAACAGTGGAGTCGCTCATCAACGGTGGGGCCTTCGACCGTCTTGAGCACCCGCGCCTCGGTTTAGTGTCAGTTCATGAGAGCATCATCGAGTCGACGTTGAACCGTCGGCGCGAACGCGATCAGGGTGTGTTGAGTTTGTTTGGTGACTGGAACGGTGACGATTCGGCAGAGATTGGCCGAGTTGAACGCATTGACATACCCGATGTTGAATACCCGAAAGCGGAGCGTCTGAAAGCCGAGAAAGAAATGCTCGGCTTGTATGTTTCTGATCATCCACTGTTTGGAGTTGAGTCGGCGCTTCGACGCCGAGCCGAGCACGCAATTGTCGACCTCAGCGATATGGAAGATGGATCGCATGTGAAAGTGGGCGGAATCATCACCGCCTCCGCCAGGAAGTTCACCAAAAAGGGTGACCAAATGGCTGTCTTCAGCCTTGAAGATCTCGATGCTGCAGTAGAGGTCACAGTCTTTCCACGAACACTCGCCGCGTTACAACAATCGATTGTCGACGACCGCATTGTTGCCGTGAAAGCGCGACTTGACCGACGAGATGAAAGCCGTCTCGGTCTCATCGCAATGGAGATAGAGACCCTCACCGGGCTTGAAAGTGGTGGCTCGCGCCCTGTTCGTTTGCGCCTTCCTGGAGGTATGCCTGATCGGCATGTGTTAGAGCGATTGAAAGCGATTATCGAAGAGCACCAGGGAGATACGCCGGTTGAGATCGAAGTGGCCAAAGGACAGGTTCTCCGGCTTGGTGAAGGCTTTCAGGTTGATCCCTCTCGTGCGGTTGGCGAATTGAGGGTCGCGTTCGGCCACGAGGCAGTTGCCCCCTGATTCACTCTCCCGCCTACTGGAGTTCGCACCAGAAATGGCAGAATAGAGGGAGGAAGTTTTGCTGGAGATCATGTAATGGCACTGGAAGTACTCACCAACGACGCAAGCGCGCTGACCGATGATGACCTTGCAGAGATGATCGCGATCGAAGGGGCGTTTGACTTGGCGTTCCTCGAAGGCTGCCGGGAGTCATGGGTGCTTGCCACCACGGCTCGTGATGGTGGCACCCTTCATGGATTTACGTTCTCTACCCTTGAGCGCATTGGTGGAACGCCATGCGTATTGCTGGGAGTGATGAGCGTTCGTCGAAATGCAAAGCGTGACACCGTTCTGAAAGGCCTCATGAAAGAAGCGTTCCATCGTGCGCTGATGGCATTTCCAGATGAAGATGTCGTGGTTGGCGGGCGTTTCGCTCTTCCTGACGCTCTGCAAGCCCTCAAAGAGGTTGATGATGTGATCCCTGCTCCCGGTTCTCGGGCGGTAGGCGAAGAGCGTGCGTGGGGTCGACGTCTCGCGAAACGCTTCGGTGTTGACGGGTCATATGTGGCCGAACAGTTCATGTCGACGAAAAACCCCTCGGGCGGTTTCGTTGATTTTGAATCCGCAAAGCCTGAGAAGATTGCTGGCGGCACAAAGGGCCTGTTTAAAGGGGTCGATGCCTCATCAGGCGGAGTTCTCATCGCGTATGGCTGGACGATGGCTGAGGATCTTGCAAAGCTCGGAGCCAGATAGCCCGCAGTCTGTTGACGCACTGTCGGCACTGATTCGCTCACGGGCAATGTGCCGGTCGTTTCTCCCTGACCCGGTCGCCCCAAGCATCATTCGCGAAATTGTCGACCTGGGGACGCGGGCACCAAGTGCAGGTCGCTCCCAAGGCTTACACGTCATTCAACTGACGGGTGATGAACGAGAACAGATGTGGTCGAGGTCTCTCCCAGGTGATCGTCGAGAAGGGTTTGCGTTTCCGGGTCTCATCGAAGCGCCGGTACTGCTGTTGTTGTTCGTCGACCCCGACGCGTACGTCGAGCGTTATGCAGAGTCCGATAAGGCTCACACCGGCCTTGGGAACGGCAAAGGGGAGTGGCGGACACCATTTTGGTTTGTTGATGCAGGAATGGCGGCGATGTCCATGCTTCTTGCGGCGCAGGCCTACGAGCTGGGCGCGTTATTCTTCGCAGTGCCTCAACCCGAAGATGACATTCGGTCAGCGCTCGGTGTCCCCGAGTCGCAGGCAACCGTTGGCGTGCTCGCCCTCGGATATAGAAATGATGACGATATTCAGTCTCGCGGGGTGGGGCGAAGTGCAACTCGTCCCCGTCGAGGTGCAGACGACGTCATTCACCGAGGGCAGTGGTAGCAGCGACCACGGTGAGTTCGGTCACGGTGCTGATGTGACCATTAAGGAAATGATCGGCTCCGGCAACAATCGACATGCCGGCCTCTTTCACGATGGGGTCATCTGAAATCGTTACTGGGGGAGAGAATTGGTCGTGTTCAGGAATGATCAATGTCGTGGGCGTTGCAGGAATTTCAAGACTCACCGTTGATAGTGGTGGTGCGATCATGATGAGGTGATGCGCCCCGACAACAGATGCGATTCGAGCCGCAACAATCGAGCCAAACGAGTAGCCGACAATCACCAAGGGCAATTCGGAGTGACGTCTCTGTAATTCGTGGCAGCATGCGATCGCATCTGGCATCTCCTCAATGGTGTTTCCGCTTGCATGCCGGAAATCACTGCGTGCAGTGGTGACGTGTTGGCGGTGAAGAGCATGGGCGATAGAGAGAAGGAGAGGGTGGTCGCGCCGCCCGCCGAAGAGGGGGTGAGGGTGCAGCAGGGCGGCAACTGCTCGCGGTGATGATGGAGTTTCGACGTCGGCGGTGACGGCGATGCCGTCGTCTGTAGTGAGTTCGACGGTTTCGAGAGTTGCGTCGGTCGCAGGTGTGAAGTCGTTGAACGGCGAGTCAGAACTCATAGCAGCACGGTACCCTTCGAAGCGTGGTGTCCGAAAACGACAAACTGCCGATCAAAATGCTGAGCGACAGGCTGCTTGTTCGCATTGGCAAAGATGAAGGTGAACGTAAGAGTTCAGGAGGCATCCTCATTCCAGCCACTGCGCAGATGGCGAAGCGTCTCGTATGGGCTGAAGTCATTGCGCTCGGACAAAACGTCCGTTCTGCTGAAGTTGGCGACCGTGTTCTGTTTAGCGCCGAAGATCGTTACGAGGTTGAGGTGCAGGGAGAAGATCTCGTCATGTTGCGCGAGCGGGATATCCATGCGGTTGCGGCTGAGCGCATCGAGGCGTCGACCGGCCTCTATTTGTAGCGGTAGCGGTGTTCTGGGTGAGCGCCTGATCGTCGGCGTAGGATCACCATATGGACTCAACGCAGTCAGAGTGGAAGCCAGTTCATCTCGTCGACGAGGTGAGGAACCAGATCACCTACAACGCTGACGGTCTCGTGCCCGCCATTGCGCAAGAAGTGGAGACCGGAGAAGTGCTGATGATGGCGTGGATGAACGCTGAATCGCTCGATCGCACGCTGGCTGAAGGCCGCATGGTGTACTGGTCTCGGAGTCGTCAAGAATTGTGGCGCAAGGGCGATACGAGTGGCGATCACCAATCGGTTCGTGAGGCGTACTACGACTGTGATGGTGACGTGTTGCTTTTCAAGGTGGTGCAGCACGGCGGTGGTGCCTGTCACACCGGTGAACGGACATGTTTTTACCGGTCTCTTGGCGAGGCCGGATGAATATTCGTCCTCAAGCCGACGAGTTTCTTGCCTATGCCGTTGACCACAGTGTTGTTCCGGTGTGGACAGAGGTGCTTGGCGATCTTGAGACGCCGGTCTCTGCGTTTTTGAAACTCGTAGGCGACGGGCAAGGTTTTTTACTCGAGTCGGTCGAGAACGGTGAGCGTTGGAGCAGGTTCTCTTTCATCGGCCGCGATCCGGTTGCCACACTGGTACTTCGAGGCGAGACACTCGACATCGAAGGAACCCTCGGCGCAATGGTGCCGACCGATGAGGGAATCCTCGGGGCGTTAGAGGCGCTTCTCGACTCGCATTCGAGTCCCGATATTGCAGACCTTCCTCCGCTGCATGGCGGCATCGTCGGCTATCTCGGATATGACGTCATCCGTGAGGTCGAGCACCTTCCTGATGCCCCTCGCAACGATCACGGCATGCCTGACGCGGTAATGAGCATTATCGGCTCGCTTGCGGCGTTCGACCATTGGCGCCAACGCATCTACCTCATCGAGTCAGTTGTGACTCGCGATGAGGCCGGTCATCCGCTGAGCGAAGCCGATTTGTTGGGCGCTCGAGACGCCGCGATTGACGCGGTGAAAACATCGGCGCAACGCTTGGCGGCCCCATCGGAGACAACGGTTGTCGAGCCCCCTGTGCCCGGTGAGCGGCACGAAGACGTTCCATCATCGATGAGCAACGGGCGGTCTCTCGATGCTGTCGTGACCGCGAAAGAGCACATCCTTGCGGGTGACATCTTCCAAGTCGTGCTTGCACAGCGGTATGACATCGAGCTGGAGGCAGACCCGTTTGACGTCTACCGGGTGCTACGACAGGTGAATCCGAGCCCGTATATGTACTTCATTCGACACGATGAGGCAACGCTCGTTGGTTCGTCTCCCGAACCAATGGTGCAGTTGCGTGGTGATCACATTGTGAGCCGTCCAATTGCCGGTACTCGTAAGCGCGGTCTTGACGAAGAACACGACCGTCGCCTCGCCGCAGAGTTACTCGAACATCCAAAAGAGCGCGCCGAGCATGTGATGCTCGTCGATTTGGCCCGAAATGATGTTGGGCGCGTCGCCGAATTTGGTTCAGTGCAGCCCGAAGAGTTCATGACGCTTGAGCGCTACAGCCATGTGATGCATCTCACCTCTCAGGTCACTGGCACGATTCGTCCCGGGCTGGGCCCGATCGACGTGCTTAAAGCAACCTTGCCCGCAGGTACCGTGAGTGGCGCCCCGAAGGTGCGGGCGATGGAGATCATTGATGAGTTGGAGCCAGTGCGGCGAGGCCCTTACGCCGGTGTTGTCGGGTACCTCGACTGGTCAGGCAACCTCGACACCGCAATCTGCATTCGCACCATGTTTGTTCGCGCAGATGGGGTGACAGCTTCACTGCAAGCGGGTGCCGGTATCGTCGCCGACTCAGACCCAGAGGATGAAGATTTGGAGTGTCGCAATAAAGCAGCGGCGCTTCTCGCAGCCATTCCGGCCGCGCGACGAATGACAGCGACCAGAAGGTCGTAGGAGAGTTGAAATGAACGATTCGATCGAATGGGAACAGGCGGTGTGGGCAGTTGCCCCTCGTGATGTGATCTCAGCCGTGGGGGTCGACACTGAGAGATACCTGCATTCTCAGTTATCTCAGCAGATCGAAGGGTTGAGCGACGGAGATCGTGTGCTGTCGTTACTGCTCGAACCAACAGGCAAGGTCATCGCGCTTATCGGCGTACTGCGTCGCAGCACCAATGAGTTCGTTATCGATTGTGATCCGGGAGACGGTGAGCACGTGCTTGCCAGGCTGCAGCGATTTCTGTTGCGAGTTGATGTTGCGCTCACACTCGTTCTCGCTGACGCCGCTACTCCCGACGATGTCGAGCGCTCACGAGTTGCTCACGGTTGGCCCCGAGGTGGACACGAAATCATCGCCGGAGAGACGATTCCTGCGGAGCTTCCGATGTTGGCGGAGCTCGTGTCATTCACGAAGGGCTGTTATCCCGGTCAAGAACTCGTAGAGCGAATGAATGCCAGGCAATCGTCTTCACCGTTTGAGATCATTCGGCTAGCTGGCGACCTCGACGTTGGAGCAGACGTCATTGTCAATGACGTTGCAGTGGGGGTTGTGACCTCATCAGATGGCGGCTCGATGCTGGTTCGAGCTCGTCGTCGTCGAGATTCCTGACGCCTCGTCTGCCAGAGCTTCTGTTCGGTCTTGAGGTGGCGGGCGTAGACTTTTTGCCCGTGACCTACGTCTATGCATTCGACCACAAGCACCGCAAACCGCCGATGTCCTACAAGGACCTTCTCGGCGGTAAGGGGGCAAACCTCGCCGAAATGACGACGGTGCTGAACCTGCCCGTCCCTCCAGGGTTTACGGTGTCGACCGACGCCTGTCGTGACTACATGCACGGTGGCTGGCCATCGAGTCTCGACGCTGAGGTGACCCGACATGTCGCCAAGCTCGAAAAGATGATGGGTCGCAAACTGGGCGACGCAAATGATCCTCTGCTGGTGAGTGTGCGCTCGGGCGCAAAGTTCTCCATGCCGGGAATGATGGACACGGTTCTCAACCTTGGTCTTAATGACGCAAGTGTGATCGGTTTGGCGAATGTCACCGGTGACGATCGCTTCGCCTATGACTCATATCGTCGTTTCATCGCCATGTACGCACGCATTGTGCTTGACGTTGACGGCGACCTTTTTGAGCATCCACTCGAGGTGGCGAAGGCGAAAGCTGGCACCGACAACGATGCCGATCTCGATGCAAAGGCGCTCCAGCAACTTGTCAAGACATATCTTGCGGCGGTTCGTAAGGCCACCGGCTCCCCGTTCCCGCAAGATCCTCGGGCACAGCTTGACGGTGCAATCGAAGCGGTCTTCAAGTCATGGAATGGCGCGCGAGCGATCGCCTACCGAGTTCGTGAAAAGATCAGCCACGAACTGGGTACTGCTGTCAACGTTCAGGCCATGGTGTTCGGTAACCGTGATGACAATTCAGGTACCGGAGTCGGCTTCACTCGCAACGCTGCTACAGGAGAGAACCAGCCCTATGGCGACTTCTTGGTGAATGCCCAAGGCGAAGATGTCGTCGCCGGTATTCGGAACACGTTGACTCTTGATCACATGAAGAAGATCTTCCCGTCAATTCACTCTGAGTTGCTCAAGATTTTCGTTCGACTCGAAGAGCACTACACCGATATGTGCGATACCGAGTTCACGATTGAGCAGGGACGTCTATGGATGTTGCAGACACGGGTGGGCAAACGCACTGGCGCAGCTGCGTTGAAGATGGCGGTCGACATGACGAAAGGTACCGCAGGTACCCGTGGCCGTAAGTGGAAGATTTCCCGTGAAGAAGCCGTGATGCGAGTGACGGCTGAGCATCTCGATTCGGTGCTTCACCCGCAGTTCAAAAAGAAGGGTGCTTCGATCGCAAAGGGTCTTGGTGCATCTCCTGGTGCAGCTGTCGGTCGGGCGTATTTCACTGCTGATGATGCTGAGGCTGCAGCAAAGAAGGGTGAAAAGGTCGTCTTGGTTCGTAGTGAGACGAGCCCTGAAGACGTGCACGGCATGATGGTCGCCCAAGGCATCCTCACCGCCCGCGGTGGACTTGTCAGCCACGCTGCCGTGGTGGCCCGTGGTTGGGGAACGCCGGCGGTCGTTGGCGCTGACGCCGTCAAGATCTCCGGGAAGTCATTTTCTGTCGGATCGACAACAATTTCGCAGGGCGACGTCATTTCGATTGATGGCACGTCGGGCGAGGTGATGGTTGGCGCGCTTGAACTTGCTGCTGCGAAGCCGCCAGCCGAGTACGAGATAGTGCTGAAGTGGGCCGACACCATTCGTAAAGGCAAGATGGCGGTCCGCGCGAATGCTGACACTGGTGCTGACGCGAAGGTTGCCCGTGGCAACGGTGCTGAGGGCATCGGACTGTGCCGTACCGAGCACATGTTCCTTGCTCCAGATCGCTTGCCGATCGTTCGCGCGATGATCCTTGCGAATACGCCAAAGAAGGAGGCGGCTGCGCTCGAGCGATTGCGTATCGCCCAGCAGGCCGACTTCGAGGACATCTTGAAAGCGATGGATGGGCTCCCAGTAACGATTCGCCTTCTCGATCCTCCGCTTCACGAGTTCTTGCCATCGGTTGAAGAGCTCAGAGTGAAGGAAGCTAAGAAGGGGCTTTCAAAGCGCGAGCGCGAGTTGCTCGACGCCGCCGAGAGTTGGGCTGAGCACAACCCGATGATCGGAACCCGTGGTGTTCGGTTGGGAGTGATCAAACCTGGCCTGTATGCAATGCAGGTGCGTGCCCTTCTTGACGCAGCCAAGAAGCTTCGCGCCAAGGGCGGAAACCCAGTCGTTGAGGTCATGATCCCGCTGACGGTTACTCGTGAAGAGCTTGGGCTTGCCCGCTCGTGGGTGCAAGCGGAGATCGATGCCGCCCTTAAGGGAATGAGAGGTAAGCCAAAGATCACGATTGGCACCATGATTGAAACTCCTCGTGCTGCGGTGCGGGCAGATGAGATTGCTGAGGAAGCTGATTTCTTCTCATTCGGTACGAACGACCTCACTCAGCTCGCGTTCGGTTTCAGCCGAGACGATGTTGAGAGTCGAATGATGCCGGCATACCTCGAACAGGGTCTGTTGAAGCGCAACCCGTTTGACACCATCGACCAAAGCGGTGTTGGTGATCTCGTGAGGATGGGTGCCGAGCGTGGACGCTCGGTCAAACCTGCGCTCAAACTCGGTGTGTGTGGTGAGCACGGTG
>CBFHYI010000036.1:0-14187 GCA_965660025.1 uncultured Ilumatobacteraceae bacterium
GACGACCCCTCGCTGCGACGCGTCATCGACGTGGGAAAGGAGCCAATCAGCGAGCCCTGCCGCCGCTTGACGGACGACGAGCCGATTCATGCGCAGTGGCCCTGCCCCTATTTCGGCCCGAAGACCTGCAGTGCCGAACGTCAGACAACCAGAAAATCGGGTTGCAAGCAGCTCTGGATCACTATCGATGAGGGCTTGTAATTCGACACGAATGTCGTCATCTGGCTCGGCAGCGAGCCAGGCCATGGCCAACTCTGCGTTTGAGGTCACGTGAGTAGCGTATGCAACTCGACGAGCGGACGCGGACCGACATGGGCGATGACTTCAGCGGCCGCAATACCACCAATTCGGGCGCATTCTGCAAGATCGTCACCGCGGGTATACGCGAAGAGGAACCCTGCTGCAAAAAGATCGCCAGCGCCGGTGGTATCGACGACATGAGAAACCGGATGCGCAGACGACTCGATCACCTCCGATGGGGTGATGACCAGCGATCCACGCTCACCCATCGTCACCACGGCAATCGGGCAGTCGGCTCGAACCGCGGTCACCGCCTCAGCAAATGTGTCGGCTTCGTAGAGCGATACGAGTTCCTCGGCATTTCCAAACAAGATGTCGACCTCGTCAGTGACGAGTCGTCGGAAGTCATCTCGATGTCGTTCGACACAAAATGAGTCTGACAGAGTGAGCGACACCATGCGCCCATGACGGTGAGCGTGAACGGCAGCGGCGCGGAATGCGGCTTTTGCGTCATCTCGATCGAAGAGATAGCCCTCCATGTACAGCACCTCGGCATTGGCAATGAGGTCAAAATCAACATCGTCGGGGGTGAGCAAACTCGATGCCCCGAGAAACGTATTCATCGTTCGTTCTGCATCGGGGGTCACAACGATCACGCAACGACCGGTCGGCACCTCGTTATCTCGTCCACCGGGAGCGAACCGAACCCCCACTGCCCGAAGGTCGTGGCCAAAGGTGGTGCCAAGGTCATCATCTGAGACTTTCCCGACATATGCAGCGTTCCCTCCAAGGCTCGCAACACCACACACCGTGTTTGCAGCAGATCCACCGCTCATTTCAACTTTCGTGCCGATGGCTTGATAGAGCTCGAGCGCACGGTCGGTTTCCACAAGGGTCATCGAACCCTTCACCAGTTGATACTCGGTAAGAAACTCCTCATCTGCATGAGCGATGACGTCGACGAGCGCATTGCCAATTCCAACGACATGAAACGTTGCCCGTTCGGAGGTCTCTTGCTGAGCCACTCGTTCGACGCTAGCGGCTCCGTCGGCCATGACGGAATACCACTCACTACCATCGGCGACGTGACGACCGCCTGGACTGACCCACATCGACTGCCGCGCTTTGCTCTTCCGCAGCGCTACGGCATCACCATCACCCCTGATCTGCCGTCGGCGTCATTCACTGGTGATGTCACGATCAATGTTGACGTCAACGAGCCCGGGCACCGGACGCTCTTTCTTAACGCAATCGAGCTCGACATCATCTCGGCTGATATCGATGGTGAACCGGTGTCATTCTCGCTTGATGCCTCAACAGAACGCCTCATGTTGTCGAGTGAGGCCGAACTCGACGTGGGCGAACATCAGGTGGTCATTTCGTTCACCGGCACGATCAATGACAAGTTGCGAGGTTTCTACCGGTCGTCGTTCACCGATGATGAGGGAAACGAACAGGTCATCGGCACGACACAGATGCAGTCGACAGATTGCAGACGAGCATTTCCCTGCTGGGATGAGCCCGATTTCAAAGCAACGTTCGGCATCACCCTCATCGTTCGTGACTGCGACACCGCGGTTTCAAACTCTCCTGAAGTAGAACGTGAACCGAGGGCAGATGGTCTCGTTGCAATCACATTTGCTGACACGATGATGATGAGCACGTATCTCGTTGCTTTCGTTGTTGGACCCCTTGAAGCCACCGAATGGCGTGACGTCGACGGCATCCCGCTGCGGCTCGTGCACGTACCAGGCAAAGGACATCTCACCGAGTTCGGACTCGACGTCGCAGAGTTCTGCTTGAAGTGGTTTCAGGACTACTACGACATTCCGTATCCGGGTGACAAGGTTGAACTGCTCGCACTCCCCGATTTCGCCGCAGGAGCAATGGAGAATCTGGGGTGCATCACGTTCAGAGAGAATCTCCTTCTCGTTGACCCGGTCAATGCAACACAGCCTGAACGGCAACTCGTTGCTGACGTTGTGGCACACGAACTTGCCCATATGTGGTTCGGCGACCTTGTCACTATGCGATGGTGGAACGGCATCTGGCTCAACGAGGCCTTTGCAACGTTTATGGAGATTGCCGCGTGTGACGCGTATAAGCCTGAATGGGGACGTTGGCTGACCTTCGGAATAGAGAGAACCGTTGCCTTTGAGACCGACTCACTGGCATCAACCCGCCCAGTTGAGTTCGAAGTGAATTCCCCCACCGACGCTGAAGGAATGTTTGATGTCCTCACCTACCAAAAAGGTGGGGCCCTGCTTCGCATGTTGGAGCAACACCTCGGCGAGGAGCAATTTCGCGATGGTGTGCGCAACTACCTTCGAGCACACGCCTACGGAAATACCGAAACCTCTGATCTTTGGGATGCGCTCGAGTTGACCTCAGGTCAGCCGGTTCGAGACACGATGGATTCATGGATTTGGCAAGCCGGTTACCCAGTGATTTCGGTGACCCTCGATGGAGATGAGCTTGTCGTTCGACAGCGGAAGTTCTCGTTTGTCGACAGCGCTGACGACACCACCTGGATGGTTCCTGTGAGCTATCGCACAGCATCGGGCACATCATCGTTGTTGCTGAGCGAAGACGAACAGCGAGTGCCGATGGATACCAGCGGGCCGGTCATTGTCAACGCTGGCGGACATGCCTTTGTGAGGGTCGAATACGACAACGAATTACGGTCGCGCATCACTCGCGAGGTCTTGCCAACTCTCGATGTGCTCGAGCGCTACACGTTGGTTGATGATGCAATTGCTGCAGTCACGGCGCGCCGCCTCGACGCCTCAGATCTTCTCGACATGCTCACCGAGTTCCGAGACGAAGATGCCCTTTCCGTATGGCAAAGCATCACCGCAGGCCTGCGCCTCATTTCCCGAATCATCGGTGACACCGACGAGCGCGCAACATTCGAAGAAACTGTCCGCAACCTCTGCGAACCAACATTGCAACGCCTCGGTGCCCCTGCAAAAGATGAAGATGATCTTGTCGGCTCACTTCGGGGTCTCTTAACGAAGACAGTTGCCCTTCTCGGAAACGACTCCACGTCGATCGAAAAGTGTCGTCAGATCGTGAACGAGTCAACCACCTCAACGGTCGATCCTGAACTGCTCGCCGCTGCGACGACGGTCGTTGCCAGTTGCGGTGACAACACCGACTACCAACGTTTTCTCGATGGCTTCAGGACCTCCCAAACCCCTCAAGAGCAACTCCGCAATCTCTACGCTCTCGCCGAGTTTCGTGACGCCGAGCTCATCGCCCAGACGTGCGAACTTGCCTTGTCATCTGAGGTCCGCACCCAAAACGCGCCGTTCTTGCTTCGTGCTTGCATCGCAAATGAGTCGAACGGCTCGGCGGCGTGGCGATTCGTTGCCGATCACTGGCAGGAAGCGAATGAACGTTTCCCCACAAACACCATTGTTCGCATGGTCGACTCGGTAAAACTCCTCACCGAGGGCGACGATGTCGATCACGTGCAGTCATTTTTTGCGGATCATCCGATCCCACAGGGTGCAGCAACACTTCAACAGATTCTTGAACGACAACTCATCAACGCTCAAGCAACCGAGTTTCAGCGGCCTCTGCTTCTCGGAGCCCTTCGAACGTAACTTCGCGAGACACCCCTCGCTTATCGACGATCGGTGGCGGGGTGGTTAGTGCTCCCAGGCGCTGACCGCTCCTGATTCGATGAGGTTGGCAATGCGATCGTCGTCGTAACCGAGTTCTTTCAACACTTCGATGGTGTGCTCACCAATATCTGGTGCAACTCGGCGAGGCTTCCACGGGGTTCCCCAAAAATCTGCCGGCGTCGCCAACATTTCGCGACTGCTGGCACCATCGCGTTCTGGAACATCTACCACTGCCCCAGATGGCCGAAACTGCGGATCTTCCACGACGTCGTCAATGCTGTTCACCGGAGCCCAAAACACATCAGGTTCGTTAGCGAACGCAGCCTCGCACTGTTTGAGCGTGAACGTTGCGAATACCTCATCGAGCAAGCTGATGAGTTCTGCCCTGTGTTTAAACCGAGCCCTCTCGCTGTTAAACCTCTCGTCGTCGATGAGATCGTCGATTCCGAGCGCTCGGGCGAGCGGAGGCCAATGTCGATCAGATAACACCCCAACCAACCACAGATAGCGATCATCTGCAGTGCGATAACTGTTCGCCATCGGGTTCGGGCTCGTCTCTCGCTGAGCGATCGGTGCCACCCGCCCCCAGTCGAGTTTGAGATTGAGGTCAAATCCGAGGGTGTACAGACCTTGACGCATCAGCGAGGTCGTCACAAGTTGGCCTTCGCCTGTGCGTTCACGGTGCACGAGCGCAGCGCTGATCGCTCCGGCAAGGGCAACGCCTGTTGCATGGTCACCCATTCCGGCTCGCTGAATCGGCAGCCCAGCACCCGGGATCGACAAGGAATGTGCAATGCCAGTGCGCGACCAATACGCGGCGAGGTCATATGCCGCTCGTTCTGCGTCTGGCCCATGATGCCCGTAGCCAGTGATGTGCCCATAGACGAGTTGAGGGAACTTCTCCAGTATCGTTTCAGCATCAAGGCCAGCTCGACGGAGAGCTCCTGGCCGAAGGTTGCTGATAAAGACGTCGGCCTCAGCGAGGAGGTCGAGCACGACCTGCCGGCCATCGTCGGTCGAAATATCGGCTGAGATGCCGCGTTTGCCGCGGTTGTCGAGCTCGAACACCGGGTTCGTATCAGGATCACCGCCGAAGATGTACTTGAACGAGCGGTTCGGATCACCGGCGTTGGGCTCGATTTTGACGACGTCAGCACCCCAGTCACACAAGATTAAGGCAGCTGAAGGACCTGCAATCCATACGCCGAGTTCAACAACTTTGATGCCCTTGAGAGGGCCACCGCTATCGACATTCATAGCCGAACCGTAGTGAGGGAGCTCATTACTTCTTGCAGTGGAGCTCGGGTCCCGGCTCTCCACCATTCTGGGTACGTGGCTACGGTGCCGTCATGAACCCGTTGCCGCAGAGTTCGACTCGAGGAACCCGCCACCTCGTCGCTTCAGCCGACCAGCTCGCTGCCCGTGCCGGAGATGCGATCTTCAGCAAGGGGGGTAACGCAGTTGATGCCGCCATTGCAACAAACGCTGCCATTGCCGTCACCTGTCCGCACCTCTGCGGCCTTGGCGGCGACCTGTTCGCTCTCATTCACGATGGGCATGCAGTGCATGCACTCAACAGCAGTGGCCGAGCGGGTTCGGGGGCAAATGCCGATCAACTGCGTGCCGAGGGCCTCACAACAGTGCCATTTCGGCATGACATTCGAGTGGTCACCGTGCCCGGATGTATCGATGGCTGGGTCGCACTCAATGAGCGATTCGGATCGATGCCGTTGGCCGAGGTCATTCAACCCGCAATCGATCTCGCCGAATACGGATTCCCTGCAAGCCCGTTGCTCGTTGGCGCAGTCCGCCAACTTGATAACCGAGGTGCCGAGGCACTGCACGAACTGTCGTCGCAGGCGGCGAGTGTCGGTGCAGTTGTACGGCGCCCAGGTGTTGCCCGAGCACTCCGAGCCGTGGCACAGGCGGGACGTGATGGTTTCTATCTCGGCGAATTTGGGCAGGGCCTGAAAGAACTTGGCAACGGCCTGTTTCATGACCGCGACCTTGAACAGTCGTCGGCCGAGTGGGTCACACCCCTCACGAGTTCAGCCTTTGGAGTCGACCTCCACACCATTCCTCCGAACTCTCAGGGCTACCTCACGCTCGGCGCGGCATCGTTGCTTGACGGCATCGACCTTGGAGAGACCGATGATGATCGTTGGGCTCATCTCACGATCGAAGCATCCAAGGTCGCCGGATTTGATCGCCCCCAAGTCTTAGGCGATCGCGCCGATGGCAATGAACTTCTCGCTGCCATTGCAGCGCGGCGAGACCTGCTCAATGTCAATGCGGCAAGCAAGATTGGTATTCGCTCGACAGATGGAGATACGACGTATCTCTGTACCGCAGAGGCCGATGGGTACGCGGTCTCTCTTATCCAGTCGAATGCTTCCGGGTTTGGATGCTGGATTGCAGAACCACACACGCAGATCAATCTGCATAATCGGGGGCTCGGGTTTTCCCTTGAGCCCGGCCATCCAGCGGTATTCGGGCCAGGTCGGCGTCCCCCGCACACCCTGTCGCCAGCACTTGCAACCCGTAACAGCGAGTTTGCGTCGGTGTTCGGCACGATGGGAGGAGATGCTCAGCCACAAATTCTCCTGCAGATCGCAGCCCGCCTTTTTCAGCATCAACAGTCACCTGCAGAAGCGATTCACGCCGCCCGCTGGGCTCTCGCCGGACCGACGTCTGGGTTCGATACGTGGGATGACATGTCACAGCAACAGGTGCTGCTCGAGGGTCATTCGCCGTCTACGTGGCGGGAACGCCTTACCGCCCGAGGTCATCGCATACGCGTGCAACCGGAATGGGATTCAACATTTGGGCATGCGCACGCCATCGTTCGTGACGAGCATGGCCTGGCCGGAGCCGCCGATCCACGAGCTCGAGTCAGCGCGTGCCTTGGACGCTAACTCGCCATCTGTGATTCACAGCACGAGCACTCGCGTGCCCACGTCGGCGAACGACCACAGAAACTCTGCGTCTTGAGGTGCCTGACGGGTACAGCCCCCTGAGAGCCGTTCACCCAGTTCTTCGATGGTCTGCAATTTTTCGCCAGAGTCGCGCCACGATGGAATCGCATGGAACCCAATATGACCTCGCTCTGTTCGGGTATATCGAATCATGTACGGAAGATCGGCTTGTAAATCCCACCCGAGGGCGCTTTCCGACCGGCTGTACACCTTGTGCCAGCCAGGAACCTCGTTGCGGTAACGGCTACCTGATACGAGGTACGAGCGAACAACCCGCTCATCCTCATCGATTGCCCACACTCGCTGAGATGACCGTTGGTAGACGACTCGCTTGCCGGTGCCTTGCCCTGCATCTTCAGGAAGTTCAGGGGCGTCACTTCCTGATGAAGCCACGGGCGAAAGCGGCATACCAACGAGGTCAACCGCACCTGGTGCAGGGGCTGGGGTTCGAACAATAAATGCTTCGAGACCCGGCCAGACACCAAGCTCGGTGGCGGTCACTTTGCCGATAATGCCATCGACGTACAGCTCAAAGTCGGTTTGGAATTCTCGGGTGGCCTCATCGGTTCGCTCATCAAACACTCCAGTGATCTCGACGTTGCTGTACCCCGCGGCAACAAGTGCAATCTGCGCGCATCTCACCGATTCACCCATGTCTCCGAGGGAGATTTCAAATTCACTGATGGTGCACGCAGTGTCGGTAATTGTCACCTCGGCAACTGTGGTCGTCGTGGTGTCTTCCACTACCTGAGTTGTCGATGTGGTATCAACCACTGTCTCTGGGGAGGTACCCCGGAATGACCATGCAACGAGACCAACAACGAGTGCCACCATGACCGCCGCGACGGCGATTAGTCGACGGCGACCTGCGTTTGGGTCGGGAATCTCGAGGGGTGCAAGTGGCTGAACCACCCCAATGTTCTATCGACGTCTACCTGAAATGGCGACTGTGCCTCGATTAGCGCGGACGATCTCCGATCATCGTCACCCGCTCCATCCTTCGATGGAAACCGCCGTAATCGGGAATTGCGTAATGCTGTGTGCACCGGTTGTCCCATTGGGCGACGCTGCCCGGCTGCCAACGGAACCGGCAGGTGATCTCGAGTCGATTCACCTGCTCGTACAGCCGGTGGCGAAGCGAACGGGATTCATCCCGGGTCATTCCATCGATGCCCGTCACGAAGTTGCGATTGATGAAGAGAGACTTCTTTCCAGTTTCGGGGTGCGTTCGAACGATCGGGTGCCGCTGTGGCGGGTACGACTCTTTCGCGTTTTCCACGACCTCATCCGCTGCATGTCGATGGCCGGTGCGATTAGCACCGAAGACCTTCTCGTATGAATGGATTGCATAAAGGCCTTCGATTTGTTCCTTCAGGTCATCGGGAAGTCGTTCGTACGCAAGTTGCATATCTGCCCATGCCGTGTCTCCGCCAAATGGTGGCAAGACCCGCCCGACGAGCACTGAGCCCTTTGGCGGACACTCACGAAATGTCACATCAGAATGCCATGACTCTGCTGCAACGAATTTTTCTGGAGTGGACTCCAACACGATGATCTCGGGCTGTTCGTCGAGGTTGTTCGTGAACGGATGAATTTCAAGTTCTCCAAATGCTTTCCCGTATTCAACATGTTGCGCTGGAGTCAGCTCTTGATCTCGAAAGAAGAGCACCTTGTGATCCATCCACGCCTGGTGGAGCTCGGTGATGATTTCATCATCAAGTTCACGCATCTCAACACCGCGAACGATGGCACCTAACGCACCTGAGATCGGTTCAAGATTGATTCGGTTGTATTCCTGCGGAACCCGGGCATCTACGCGCATTACCATGACGCTAGTCGCCACGGTAATGCCGTATGAACGGCTGGTGGGGTCAACTGCTTACAGGGCGGGCAGGCTCTTGCTAACTACTTTTGAGAGTACTACTCTCACTACTTTCACTCCGCCAAAAAATGAGGAATCTCATGGCTACAAGCTCAATGGACATCACAATCAATGCATCTACTGAAGACGTCTGGGCCATCTTGGCCGACTTTCCCGCTATCGCGATGTGGGTGCCAATGATTCAACACTCATGCTCGATCACTCAAGAAACCTCAGGAGTGGGGGCCACACGACGGGTACAAATCGCGCAGCAAACACTTATTGAAACAGTGACGGTGTGGGAGCCGCAGCAACAACTTGCGTACACCATCGAAGGAATGCCTCCCATCGTTGGAATCGCAGCAACAACCTGGACTCTTCAGCCGTCACCCAAAGGGACTTGCGTCACGATTTCGACCGAAATTCCTTTATCTCGCAACCCGGCTAAACGATTTGCCGCAAAAAAGGCACTTGAGCGCATGTCGCTCGCAGCACGATTCATGACAACTGGTCTCCGACAGGAGGCAGCAACCCGAGGCAGGGAGTCCACACAATGACAACACGACCCGACGTCATCATCATCATGACCGATGAAGAACGAGCGGCACCCTCGTACGAATCTGTCGAACTCACCGACTGGCGTTCCACGCTCAACGGGTCACGGTGGTTCAGCGAACATGCGGTGTCGTTCAACCGGCACTACACCGGCTCACTTGCCTGCGTTCCGAGCCGACCGACGCTGTTCACCGGCCAGTATCCCGACGTGCACGGCGTCACTCAAACCGATGGTCTCGGCAAGATGGCAGACGATTCACGCATGCGATGGCTGCGGGAAGGCGAGGTACCCACTCTCGGCCATTGGTTCCGAGCGGTCGGCTATGACACCCACTACGACGGGAAATGGCACATCACCCATGCCGACCTACTCGACGACAATGGAGAACCGCTTCCGACGAACACCGCTGAGGGCGAGATACTTCACGACAACGTCGATCGCTACCTCAATGCGAACCCTCTCGACCCGTTTGGCTTTTCTGGCTGGGTTGGGCCTGAGCCGCACGGAGGACTGTTCGCGAATTGCGGTCTCGCCCGCGACCCGCTGATCGCAGCGCGAGTCGTCCGTTGGCTCAACGATCGGTATGAACGGCGTCGAAATGGTGACGCTGACGCCCTAAAACCATTTCTGTTGGTCGCAAGTTTCGTCAATCCGCATGACATCGTGCTGTTCCCACTGTGGATTCAACGCGGAATGCCAAGCGATCTCAATGACATCGAGGTGCCCGACGTACCTATGTCACCATCAGATTTCGAAGATCTGCGTCACAAACCGGCAGCACAGGTCGCGTATCGCGCCTCCTACCCATCGTGTTATGGGCCGTATGGTCTCGTTGCTCCGGTCTACCAAAAGAACCTTCAGGAATACCGAAATCTGTACTACCGACTCCACGAAGCGGTAGACCAGCCGGTCGACCTCGTGCGAACTGCAATCACCGACAACGCAGCCACCGACACCGTCATCGTTCGTACATCTGACCATGGCGAACTTCTTGGGTCCCATGGTGGACTTCACCAGAAATGGTTCCAGTTGTATGACGAGTCAACACGAGTGCCATTTTCTATTGCCCGGATTGGATCTCAAGCGACATCTCAACGATCGGTTTCGTCACCCACTTCTCACGTCGACCTCGTTCCAACACTGTTATCAGCCGCAGGGATTGATGAACAGGCCACCGCTGATGAGCTTCGTTCTTCATTCAGTGAGGTACACCCACTCCCCGGTCGCAATCTCATGCCAGTTATCGACGGCACCGAGGAAGATGCGCTCCGATCGGTGTACATCATGACCCGAGACAACATGCCTGAAGGCGACACTGGTGCAAGCGGCACGGCCCGCGCTCAAAGCAATGGCGGCGAAACCGCCGGACCTCTGCGCATCAACGTTGCTGCTCATGTCGCGACCAACTTCGAGGGCATCGTCGGCCGGGTTGACGACAGTGATGCACCAGGTGGGGGCGGGCACCTTTGGAAGCTCGTGCGTACCTTCGATGATCCTGCGACGTGGACAGAACCACACGTTCGACAGTTGGCAAGCGACGGCATGGGTGGGCCTCGTTACCGAACGACCGTCTTGTCAGACCAGTGGGAGTTGTACGACCTCGATGGTGACCCCGTCGAAATGGTGAACCGCTGGAACGATGAGTCTGCAGCGGGCGTGTTCGCAGTGATGAGAGAACGACTCGATGCGGAACGTCAACGGTGTTTGCCTCCGCGGAACGCTCCGTGGCCGTACGTAACGAGCAACATCACGTCGATTGACAAGGTGCCATTGCTCCCACCACGACCAATGATCCAGCAGGCCGTCAAGACTCGAGTTCCGCAACAAGTAAAAAAACGAATTGCGGAGCGACGTTCAGGACCGCGACCTTCAATTCCACCGCCTGCTCGACTGGTGCGACGCGCCTTGCAACGCGCAGGGCTACACCCAGAGATGTCGTCCGAGGTGAATGTTGATCTCACCGGCCGTCATGCGCTTGTCATCGCCACCAACCATGGCACTCTCGGGGTTGGACGCCCAACAGGTGTATTCGCAAGCGAACTCACGGTTCCGTATTACGAATTTGTGGATGCTGGCATGACCGTCACAGTTGCGAGCCCACTCGGTGGTGAAATTCCCGTCGACCCCCTATCGCTGAAGCCTGCACTGCGGACCTCTGCTGATGACCGCATGCTCCGCGACTCATCGTTGAAGGCTGCGCTGACGTCATCGCGTGCCGTCGGTGAGCTCGATATTTCACAATTTGACCTCATCTACTTTGCTGGCGGCTGGGGAGCCGCATTTGATCTCGGCACATCGCCCATTGTCGGCGAGCAAGTAACCAAGGCCAATGCCAACGGCGCCGTTCTCGGCGGGGTCTGTCACGGACCACTCGGATTTTTACATGCGAAGGATCCTGATGGGTCCCCTCTCGTTGCGGGCCGTCGGCTGACCGCAGTTACCGACAAACAGGTTCAGGAGCTTGGGATTACCTCAACACCTCAACATCCCGAACGCGAATTACGTAATGCCGGAGCGGTCTTTGAAAGCACACACCGTCGCCGTGACTTCCTTGCGAACCATTGGGTCGTCGATGGAAATATCGTTACCGGCCAGAACCAGAATGCTGCAGAAAAGGTGGCTCACCTCATGCTCGAAGCAATTGGATGACGAACTGGAATGAACTGACGGCTCGCGCTGGTCGAGCAGGGCATCACCTCGTTGCGTGGTTGATGTGGGATCCCGCTGCCATTGCCCGTTTCGCAGAACTTGGGGTTCCAAATGGCACAGGTTGGCTCATCGCCTGGCGGGTCGCACCGCTTGGCGATATGAACCCCGCTGCGGTGGCTGCAACGACGTACTCAATTCATCCCGACGTAATTGCGGCGGTACTTAACCTCATTCGGTCATCGACGACTTCAGAAGAAACAATGCGAGTGCTCAACGAATCAGTCGCTGCTGGTCTTGACGGCGTCGCTCCGGGCCTCGGGAATGAACTTTCGCCACTCGCCGACGACCTTTGGCGAGGTGTCGATGCAGTCGGCGGCGAGTTCAGGCCGCTGTTTGCCGCGCATCGAGCAGAGCCTCGGCCATCTGATCCGGCTCTCTCCGCCTGGCGAGCCGCAAATTGCTTACGCGAGTTACGGGGTGATGTGCACTGGGCGATCTGCGCAGCCCATGATCTAAATGCTGTGGAGGTTGGGCTGCTTCATTCGGCGATGGTCGATCGCGACGAATATGGCGGTGAGGAATGGATTGCCCGCAGTCGCGGCTGGGATGACGACGCGATCGCTCACGGCTGGGAACGGCTCGCAAGCAAAGGCTGGGCTCTTCAGCAACAGATCACCGATGATGGGCGGGCAGCCCGTTATGCAATTGAACAACAGACAGATGAACTCACCTCGCCTGCATGGATGGCGGTTGGAGAAGACTCCACGCGTCGCTTTTGCGAGGCGATGGAAGTTCACGAGTCAGCGATTCTCCAACGTGTCAACGACACCGCTGGGCAACGGTGGATGCCCGCCATTCGAACTCCTCGCGCAACCTGACGGGGCTATCGACCGCAGCGCACCCGAACGTTCACAGATCGAAATTGTGTGTCGCTACCGAGCCTGAGGGTCTTTGGGACGGCCATTTAACAGCCATCCGATCGGAGTTGGTCGAATCAGCCAGCGATACGAGATGAGCAGTACCGCCGTGAGCGTTGACACGAGAAGGAGAAACTCAAGCCCTATCGGCCAGTCGACGTCTTGAAGCCATCGTTGCCCGATGAGCACGAGCGGGAGATGGGCGAGATACAACCAATACGACGAATCGGAAACGAACCGAATCCATCGGCGAGAGGTGTTGAGCAAGAGAGATGCGAGGCTGATAACACCCACAATCATGAGCCAGGTGTAATAGGTCTGTAACACTCCCGCCAATGTCTCATTCGGAGCATCTCCGTATGCGGCATCAAGAGCAGCCCAGAACACACCGCCTAACGCCGCACCGAGCACAGGAAATGGCAACCATGCCGTAGAGAGCTGCGACATCCAATTTTTGCCGTTGTTCCTTACCGAATACGACGCCACACCCACGGCGAAAAACACGGCGTAGTAGGCAACCACACGCCCTGCGGGTACGAGCGACGTGCTGGTGTCGGGACCAAACGACCACATCGACATCTGCAGCCCGGCCGTCGCAATGAAAGCGCTCGGTGCCACCACCCATATAGGAAGCGGTCGCCACGTTCGTGCTCCCCGGAGTTGGATGAGTAACAAATAGCCTCCTGCGATCAGCGTCAAGTGCCACAGAAACCACAGGTGGTGTAATCCGGTATCCCAAGGTTCAAGGGAACGATTGATGGTGCTGGGCTCAGATGGGTTCGGAACTGCTTGACGAACCGCTTCAATAATGGCCTTCGAATCTCTCTCCCCGTCGCCAAACCATGAGATCTTTTCCCAATGGCGTTTACCGTTTTCACGCGGAATGTCGTCGACTCCTTCTGAGCCAGCTGTCGAGAAAATGAATTCCGCTATGTCGTTGTGACCTGCCCACACGGCAAGTGACAGCGGCATGGCGCCATCAATGTTCGGCGTGCTGAGGTCTGCTCCCGCTTCATGAAGGGTTGCCACTACATCAATGTCGCCCACCATCACCGCGAAGAACGCCGGAAGACTTCCGTCTGAGCCCACTTCAGCTGGATCAGCTCCGTCGACAAGTGCGGCACTGACGACGCTCGCATCGCCGTAAATCACTCCGGGCCACACGCTCGGTCGTTCGACCTCACCGGCACTGACCTCATCACCATCACTACTCGAAGCCCATGACCCGGTGAGCGTGGTGAGGGGAACGATCGTGACAGCACCAATTGCCAGTGGGATGGTGATGCGAAGCAACCGATTCTTTGCAGTTTGTGCAATGCCCCGGCGTTGCACGAGGAGCGCAGTGAAATACCCACTCAAC
>CBFHYI010000037.1:0-13991 GCA_965660025.1 uncultured Ilumatobacteraceae bacterium
CAGCCGGTATCACAACAGCAACGTTGCGGGTCGCATGCGGCGACGGGGTTGACGTCGTGCGTTCGATGCCCAACACGCCAGCGATGGTGGGCAAAGGGGTGACCGCGATCTGCACAGATGCGAGGAGCGACCCTGCGGTGCTCGACTGGGCTGAAGAACTACTCACTGCCGTCGGGATGGTCATTCGCGTCGACGAAGAACTCTTCGATGCGGTCACCGGGCTCACCGGCTCTGGGCCGGCGTATGTGTTTGCGTTTGCCGAGGCCTTGATCGCTGCGGGAGCTGAAGCAGGTTTGCCAGAACCGGTGCTTGAGCCAATGGTGACTCAACTGTTATCTGGATCGTCAGCGCTGCTCGCTGCTCAAGGCAACCCTGCCGCACTACGAGAGGCTGTGACATCGCCAGGAGGAACCACCGCAGCCGGACTCAATGTTTTCAACGAACAAGGCCTACGCGCCCTGGTGGCTAATGCTGTGGCTGCAGCGAAAACCCGTAGCCGTGAACTCGGCACAAATTGACGTTTATGCGCTTGTGAAATATTTCCCCAGTGTGGCACTTTTCACACCGTGATTTTCGGTCTAACATGACGTCTGTTGAGCCGCACCGGTGATAACCGGAAGCGCCGACGGGGCTAGTGCCATCGGGGGGTTGGCACTAGCCCCAGTCGTTTTTCAGGCCATATTTCACTCCGCAACTGATGTTTGCCCGTCTCGAGATCAGTTCTTCTGCAGATGACATCTAGGTTGTGCAGGATGAAGCGCATCGGGTTGATCGGCGGCATGTCGTGGGAATCATCGATCGAATACGAGCGAATCATTAACGAAGAGGTTCGCTCTCGTCTCGGTGGGACCCACTCGGCTGATCTCATCATCCGATCTTTTGATTTCGCAGTGATCGAAGACTTGCAAGCCTCCGGAGACTGGCGACGCGCCGGTGAACTACTCGCAGATGCTGCTCGTGACCTTGAACACTGTGGTGCCGAAATTCTCGTACTCTGCACCAACACGATGCATCGGCTTGCCGCCGACATCACCGACGCAGTATCTGTTCCGTTGTTGCACATCGCCGATGCGACCGCAGCCGACATTCATCGATGTGGTGTGCGCACCGTTGGGTTACTCGGAACGAAATACACGATGGAGGCAGAGTTCTATGCGGGACGACTCGCATCTCAACACGGGCTTGACGTTCGGATACCGAACGAAACGGCCCGAAATGAAGTGCACCGCATCATTTACGACGAGCTGGTCCAAGGCGTCATCGACGACGATTCCCGGCAGACCTACATCGACATCGCCAACGATCTCATCGACGGTGGTGTCGAGGGCATCATCGCTGGATGTACAGAAATTGAGCTGCTCCTTCGAAGTGACGACCTCAATGTGCCGTATTTTCCGACGACTCGGCTACACGCGACCGCTGCAGTCGACCTGGCGTTAGCGTCACAGTCGTGAGTAGGCGCTTCGAGACCATCTCGTTTCTTTCCGACTACGGACTTTCCGACGAGTTCGCCGGGGTGTGCGCCGCAGTCATCCGCGATCTCGCTCCTCACGTGAGCGTTGTTGACCTCACGCATTCGATCCCGTCATTTGATGTCCGTGCCGGTGCCCTTGCGCTCGCACGGTCGACCGCTTACCTACCCGAAGGTGTCATCCTCGCCGTCGTCGACCCGGGGGTTGGCACTGATCGAAAAGCAATCGCCGTGGAAGTCGCTGGAGGTGCCGGAGTATTCGTTGCACCAGACAACGGGCTTATCGCCCCGGCTGTCGCAATTGCCGGAGGCGCAGAGCGCGCCTTTCACATCACGAACTCCGACATTGTGTTGGATGGAGCCGGTGGCACCTTTGATGGACGCGATGTGTTTGCGCCAGCAGCGGCCTACCTCTGTAATGGCGGAGCGATCGAAGATCTCGGCCCCGAACTTGACCCGTCGTTGTTGATGCCGTCGGCTATTCCGTTGCCGAGGGAAGAAGACGACAAGGTCATTGCCGAAGTGTTGTGGGTTGACCATTTCGGAAATTGCCAACTCAATGTTGGGCCTGATGACCTGCCGTCCACCTGGGGTCCGACAATCTCATTGACCTTGCCCGATACGACCCAGCCTGGAGCCACCGTCGTCAGGTCGGCCCAAATGGCTGCCAACTTCGCCGGTATCGGTGGGGGCATCGGCGTCGTAGTTGATTCTCTTGGCATGTACGCCGTGTGTCTCGATCGTCGGTCTGCGGCCGCCGAACTCGCCCTCGACGTCGGGGAGCAGGTAGTCATCGCTCAAGGTGAAGATGAACTCGTGACGACACCAGTCACATTTGGTCGGTAAGGTCGCGGCATGCGCCCCGCAACGACCCTCGCCCTCGGAATCCTGCTGTTGGCCATTTTGGTGGCGGGCTCAGTATCACTTCTGCGCCTCTAGTTTCTGCGGTCGAATTCTCGCGGTCGAACGATCAAAAAGTATCGAGCGCGACTTTGTGAAGCCGCGCACAAGCGACCTATCATGTAGAGCGATGTCCCCTCATCGATCACGTCGACGCATTCCTGATGCGACCGTTGCCAGGCTTCCGATCTATCTGCAATTGCTGATCGAACAGCTTGAGAACGAGGTCGCGAACATCTCCTCTGACGAACTTGCAACGCTTGCGGCAGTAAACGCAGCGAAAGTTCGCAAAGACCTGTCGTATATGGGCAGTTACGGCACCCGGGGTGTCGGGTACGACGTCGAATATCTCGTCTACCAAATTCGGCGCGAACTCGGCCTCGACCATGAGTGGAGCATCGTCATCGTTGGTGCCGGTCACCTAGGCCAGGCTCTCAGCGGCTATGGAGGCTTCTCAGAACGCGGCTACTCCATCGAGGGCGTCTTCGACATCGACGACAAGAAAATTGACGTCACCGTCGGAGGAGTTCGAGTTCGCCACCTTGACGAACTCCCTCAGGTCGTCGCTCAGCGCTCGGTGTCAATCGGTGTGATCGCAACCCCAGCGTCAGCCGCCCAAGATGCCGCTGATCGACTCGTAAAAAGCGGGGTCACGAGCATTCTTAACTTCGCACCCGTGGTGGTCAATGTGCCGTTCGGCATCAGCGTTCGACGAGTAGACCTCTCCGTTGAGCTGCAGATCATCTCGTACCACGAACAACGACGCCTTACTGCAGCGGCGCAACTTCGCGCTGTGAACGGTGACGGCTCGATCAACGCAACGGCGTAGGGCCTCAGCGCAATGTCTGTCCTTGTCGTCGGTGTTAACCATCGCACCGCCCCTCTTGACCTCCTTGAACGCATCGCTCTTGATGCACAAAGTGTTGCAAAAGCCGTCTCAGGCCTCGTTGCCCTCGACAGTGTTCGAGAAGCGGTCGTTCTCAGCACGTGTAACCGCACCGAGGTCTACGCCGTGGCCGAACTCTTTCACCAAGGCTTCGATGACATCCAGCATTTCCTTGCCACCACCGCTGGCGTTGACCTTGAAACGATTAACTCTCACACGTACGCCGAACATGACGACGCAGCAGCACATCACCTCTTCTCGGTGGCTGCCGGACTCGACTCAATGGTGCTTGGCGAAGGCGAAGTACTCGGCCAAGTCAGAGATGCCTGGGAAATCGCACAGGCAGAGGGGGCAGCGCGCTCAACTCTTAACCTGCTCTTCCGCCATTGCCTCGAAACCGGAAAGCGTGCTCGCACCGAGACCGATATAGCGCGAGGAACCGCGTCAATGAGTCACGCCGCCGTAGAAATGGCAGTTGACCACCTCGGTTCTCTCGACAATGTGAGCGTTGCAGTGGTCGGAGCAGGAATCATGGGCGAAGGCATTGCAGTTGCGCTCCATGGCCATGGTGCCCGCCGAATGACAGTGCTCAATCGAACCGAAGAACACGGCCGGTCGATTGCCGATCGTGTGAATGGCACGGTGCAACCATTGGCAGCACTCGAGCATGCCCTCGTCGAGTCTGACCTCATCATCACCTGCACCGGCGCTCTAGAACCGATCATCACGACCGAAATGGCCCGCCCCGCGACCTCGCCAGACCGCCCCACCTTGATTATCGACATTGCGGTACCGCGAGACGTGCACCACGAAGTCGCTCAGCTTTCTGACCTCACTGTGCTCAACCTCGACGACGTGCAACGCTGGGCCGAACGCGGCAGAGAAGCCCGAACCTCCTCTGTGGAAGCGGTGAGGGCGATCATCTCTGAAGAACTTGACCGTTATGCCATTGCATCGTCTGCAGTGCAGGTGGCTCCACTTATCTCTGCTCTCCGGTCACATTTCGACAGCATTCGTCGTGACGAACTCGACCGTGTTGCGGGTCGACTCGATGAAGATGCGCGCAACGCCCTTGATGTCGTCACGACCCAACTTCTTGCGAAGTTGCTGCATGAACCATCGGTGAGATTGCGCTTAGAAGCCGGGTCGCCGCGTGGTGAACGACTCGCGTCAGCGGTAATCGATCTGTTCGACCTCGACGACCCTCACTCTGGCGACGCCTAGGATCACCACTGGTATGGGCGTGGTCATAAGACTCGCGACGCGTGGAAGTCGTCAAGCGGTCTCACAAGCAGAGGGCGTACAGCAAGCTCTGTCTCAGCGTGGCGTTGAAAGCGAACTCGTCATCGTTGATACCCACGGCGATCGCACCCAAGCAGCAAATACGCCGCTCCACGAGATCGGTGGACAGGGAGTCTTCACGAAAGAGATTCAACAAGCCGTGCTCGACGGCCGTGCAGACGCTGCAGTGCACTCAGCGAAAGATCTGCCCACCGAACGCCCGCATCAACTTGACATCGCTGCGATCATGACCCGACGAAGCCCCACGGATGCACTCATCGGGCGTCGGCTCCTCGACCTTGAAGATGGCGCAACGGTGGCGACCGGCTCGGTACGACGTCGAGCTCAGATCGCGGAGATTCGTCCAGACCTCAATTTTTTGGAATTGCGCGGCAATATTGAGACCCGGTTGCAAAAAATCCCCGATAGCGGATCAATTGTGATGGCAGTGTCAGCACTTGAAGTGCTGAACCTCACCAGCCACGTTGCCGAAGAACTTGACCCTGCGGTCTTCGTGCCGGCGGTTGGACAGGGTGCAGTCGCCGTCGAGTGTCGAAACGACTCGCCTGTAGTTCTCGAAGCGCTGGCTGGCATCAGTAACGAGACCACCGCAACTGAAGTGACGATCGAACGCGCCTACCTCGGCGAACTTGGCGCAGGATGCTCTGCCCCAGTTGGAGCCCACGTCTCGGGAGGAGTGCTCACCGCTTTCTTAGGCGGCGATGAGTCGAATTTCCGGGTATCAATCGAACTCACCGGTGATCTCGAACGAGACATCGCCGCAGCTCGAGCTCTCGCCAATGAGGCTCGGGCCACGGTTGAGGTGTGAGACGTTCACGATGAGCGAAGGGTTGCTCCACGGTCGTCGAGTTGTGACCACTCGACCCGATGCCGGCGACCTGGAACGACGCCTTGAACATCACGGGGCGACGGTTGTGCACCTTCCGCTCACCAACATCGTGGATGTCGGTGTGAATACCTCGGTAGATGAGCCCATCGATTGGCTCGTCGTCACATCAGCGAACGGCGCGCGTCGAAGTGCGCCGTGGGCGTCGCGTGCGTCACATCGATGTGCGGTGGGCCCTACCTCGGCCGCAGTTCTCAGAGAAGTCAGTGGAGAGATCGTTGATCTCGTCCCCGAAAACGCCTCAGGTGAAGACCTCGTGCGTTCGTTTCCAACAGCACCATCGGGTGGAGGGCACGTAGTCATCGTCCGCGGCGAACAAGCATCGGGCGAGGTTCGCACCGGCATCGAACAACTCGGGTGGCGGGTGACCGATGTCGTGACCTACCGCACCCAGCCCAAAGAAGTAGATCAGCACATCGCCGAACCTGCTGCGACGTCAGATCTCGTGTTGCTCGCTGCGAGCTCTGCAGCAACAGCGTGGGCGTCGATATGCCGTACCTACGGGCTGAGCTCACCGCCTGCGGTGGTGATTGGGACACCAACCGCCCGCACTGCCGAGCAAGAAGCGTTACAAGTAGCTGCTATCGCAGAACCATCAACGATCGATGGTCTCATCAGCGCCACGTTGAAATACTTCAACTAACCATAGAACGACACACAGATGTGCCGTCGGCGGCCGGTGCTCGTACCATGCGGTTCGTGGTTTTTGATCCCGCACCGTTTCCGGCCCATCGTCCGCGGCGACTTCGTTCGACGCCTGCGATGCGAGACCTTGTTGCGGAAACCCGAGTAGACGTTCAAGATCTCGTTGCTCCGCTCTTTGTTCGCGAGGGTGTGGCCGACCCGATACCAATCTCTTCGCTTCCAGGTGTCGTGCAGCACACCGTCGACTCGTTGCGACGTGAGGTCAACGAGCTTGCTGAGCTCGGTGTTCGTTCGGTCATGCTGTTCGGCATTCCTGAACACAAAGATGCGAAAGGTTCGTCATCGTGTGCAAACAACGGCATCGCTCAGGTCGCACTTCAACAACTACGGGCAGATGTCGGCGACGATGTTGTGCTCATCTCTGATCTCTGTGTCGACGAATACACCGACCACGGGCATTGCGGAATCATCGATGAGCACGGCAATGTCGACAACGATGCGACCCTCGAGTTATACGCCGCCACTGCCGTCGCACAGGCCGATGCAGGTGCCCATATGGTCGCCCCGAGCGGAATGATGGACGGCCAAGTCGCCGCTATCCGCTCTGCATTAGATGGCGCAAGCCACAGCGACATTCCGATCATGGCGTATGCAAGCAAGTATGCGAGCGGCCTCTACGGACCGTTCCGCGAGGCCGTCGACGTGACGATTGCAGGCGGTGGAGACCGCAAGGGGTATCAACAAGATTGGCGAAACGGCCGGGAAGCCCTTGTCGAAGTTGCCGGCGATGTCGCCCAAGGTGCCGACATCATCATGGTGAAACCTGCAGTGACCTATCTCGATGTCATTGCGGAGGTGCGAGCAGCAATCGACCTACCCGTAGCGGCGTATCACGTGAGTGGCGAATACGCGATGATCATGGCCGCTGCAGAAAACGGCTGGATCGATGGCGACGTGGTTGCCCTTGAGCAACTGACTGCGATCAAGAGAGCCGGCGCTGGCATCATTCTCACCTATCTCACTCGGTGGTTTGCAGAAGGCGCCCAGGGAATTTCGTGATCCATCCTTGTGATCCACAGCGCTGTGAGAGCGCAGGGTGCACCGCAACGCTGTGCGTTGGCGCAGGCCTCCCTTCAAATGACGAGATATTCGAACGCTCAACTCGTGCAATCCCAGGAGGCGTGAACTCATCGATTCGAGCGTTCCGGTCAGTGGGAGGACGACCATACGTCGTTGCGGGAGCTAGCGGCGCACACATCACCGATGTTGAAGGTCGTCGCTACATCGACCTCGTACAGAGTTATGGGGCGGTCATCCTTGGTCATGCTCACCCGGTGGTTACACAGGCGGTGAGTGCTGCCGCCGTCGACGGAACCTCCTACGGTGCGCCGACGCCCCGTGAAATGAAACTCGCTGAAGCAATTCGCGAACGAGTTCCGAGTTGCGAACGCGTTCGATTCATGAACTCGGGTACGGAAGCGACATCAACCGCAGTTCGCCTCGCGCGCGGCTACACCGGCCGCGACCGAGTGGTGATCTTCCACGGAAATTTCCATGGTGCAACCGACGCCTTGCTCGCAGCGGGTGGAAGTGGCGTCGCCACGCTGGGTCTTCCGGGAACCGCTGGCGTACCGGCGGGTGCCGTCGGCGAAACGATGGTGGTGCCCTACAACGTTGTGCCCCAACTTGATGAAGCCGTTGCGGCGGTCATTGTCGAGCCGGTTGCGGCGAACATGGGTGTCGTCGAGCCAGTTCCCGGTTTCCTCGAAGGGCTTCGTGCAGAATGTGATCGCGTCGGAGCGGTACTCATTTTTGATGAGGTCATTTCTGGTTTCCGACTAGGCCCCGGTGGTGCGCAAGAGCGATATGGAGTGAAGCCAGATCTCACCACCTTTGGAAAAGTTATCGGTGGCGGGCTCCCCATCGGAGCGGTCGGCGGTCACCAGGCGATCATGGAAACGTTGTCGCCACTCGGTCCGGTCTTCCACGCTGGCACTCTTGCGGGCAACCCGATCGCTACTGCTGCTGGTCTCGCTGCGCTCAACCTGCTCGAACCCGAGGTCTACACCGAACTTGAGCAGCGGGCGAGCAAACTTTCGTCGCTACTCGACGATGCCTGCAGCTCTGCTGGGGTGCCCGCACACTTTCCACGTGTTGGCACGCTTGTCGGTGCGTATTTTGGCGAAGGTGGCCCAGTTCGTAACTTTGACGATGCAACCACAACCGACGAGGCCGCTTACGCACGATTTTTCCACGCCATGTTGAACGAAGGCGTTGCAATGGCTCCGGGTGCCTACGAGGCCCTCTTCGTGGGTCTCAGACACGATGACTCAGTGATGACAGAACTCGCCTCTGCTGCGCAACGAGCCGCCGTGACGGCTGCCCATTCTTAAGTGAAACTAAGGTCACAACCGTGATCACCGTTGAAGGGCTGACGAAGCGCTTCGGAAACACTGTCGCTATCGATGATCTGCACTTTTCGGTGCAGCCCGGCCGGGTGACCGGGTTTCTCGGACCAAACGGCTCAGGGAAGTCGACCACCCTGCGTTGCATGGTTGACCTCGATCATCCTCAGTCTGGAAATGTCACATTTGCGGGCAAGCAGTACCGACAGATCGAAGATCCGATCAGAACAATCGGGGTCCTGCTCGACGCGTCGTACGTGCATCCGGGTCGATCGGCCCGCCATCACCTCGAGTGGCTCGCGATCTCAAACCATCTCAACCGACAACGAGTCGATGAGGTTCTTGCGCTCGTCGGTCTCACCGATGTTGCCCATCGCCGCGTAAAGACATTCTCACTCGGCATGAAGCAGCGCCTCGGACTTGCTGCGACGATGCTCGGCGACCCCGAGGTCGTCATCCTTGATGAGCCAGCAAACGGCCTCGACCCTGAAGGCATCAGGTGGATGCGCGACATGTTGCAGTATCTCGCAGGTCAAGGGCGAGCAGTTCTCGTCAGCAGCCATCAACTCTCTGAGATGGCACTGATGGCTGAAGACCTTGTTGTCATTGGCCGAGGACGTCTCATCGCGCATGAAAGCGCCGCCGACTTCATTGCCCGTCACACGACAACTCGAATTCGCGTGAGGTCGCCACAGATCGACGTCATCGTGCGGGCGGTGCGGGAGCGTGGTGGCGACGCATCAATGCTCAGCGAGACTTCAGATTCTGATGGGGCACTGATCACCGGAGTGTCGATCGTCGACGTTGGTGAACTTGCACACAGCAACGGAGCAGTGGTGCACGAACTAACAGAAGTCACCGACAGTCTCGAAGATGCCTTCCTTGCGGTGACGAGAGACGACCAGGAGTACCGATCGGGGTCGTCGTCATGAAAGCAATCATCGCAAGTGAGTGGCTCAAAGCGCGTACGGTGCGATCGCATTGGGTGTTGCTCATCATCGCGATGATGTTTCCGTTGATCATTTCGACACTGGTCGGGATCTTCAACCCTGATCCTCAATTTGTGTCCTATCGCGACGTTGTGTCGATCGTTGCGAGTTCGGGTGCATTCTCGCTGCTGCTGCTCTCATCACTCTGGGTGATCAACCTCACCAGCGAATTCACACACGGAACAATTCGTGTTACCTACGCTGCGGTGCCCGCACGCTGGAAGGTCATCGTGAGCAAAGCTGCCATCGGGACATTGGTGACAGCGGTTGTGATGACCGTCTTGTTCTGGCTGAACTTCGGCCTCGGAGCGGCACTGTTGAACAGCCGTGGAGCCACCGTCATTGTTGATGGCTGGTTCGACCATTCGTTCAAGGTCTTCGTCGCGCTTGTGACGTTTGCGATCATCGTGTCGTGGTTTGGTCTTGGGCTTGGCGTGCTCATCAAGAACTCCCCAGTTGCGATTGTCGTTGTCTTACTGTGGCCCCTCATCATCGAGAACCTGATCGCACTTGCCTTCGCGTTGAGTGGGTATGAGTCGGCGTGGAAGTGGATGCCGTATCAGACGGCGTTCCAAGGTATCGAGGGTGCCTCCGGGTTTGATAACGCCCTCAGCAGACCATGGGGTCACCTGTATTTCGCTGCATTCGTGATCGTTGTGGGCAGTATTGGTGTTGTGGTCGATCGCCGCCGCGACGCCTAAGCCGATGCCTCAATAACGATTGGAATAAGGTCACGACCATGCGTGAACGTCTAGAAAATGGAACTGAACTCGAAGTCGTCCGAGTAGCTGGGTCAACTCGCGGACTCGTCGTCGCCCCAGATATTTTTGGCCTTCGCCCGCTCTTCGATGACCTTGTACAGCGGTTTGCTGACCAGTGGAACATGACGACGATCGCGGTCGAGCCATTCCCAACCGAAGCACTCACGGCTGATATCGAGCCTCGCTACGAGGCGGTATCGAGGCTCACCGACGATCGTGTGTTAGGTGACCTAGCCGCAGCGGCCGATCTCACCGGATGCGATGAGGTAAGCCTCGTCGGGTTCTGTCTCGGAGGGATGCACTGCTTCAAGGCTGCCGACCAGGGAAGGTTTGATCGCATCGCAAGTTTTTACGGAATGATTCGGCTTCCTGAGGCATGGAACGGCCCGGGTCAAAGCGAGCCATTGCCTCATGTAGCTGCGTCACCAGACCCCGTGCTGGCCATTATTGGTGACCTTGATCCGTACACCCCGCCCGATGCGGTGTCAGACCTTGAAGCCACCGGCACCCAGGTCGTCCGGTATTCAGATGCGAAACATGGGTTCGCTCACGACTCAAGCCGTCCTGATCACCGAGCCGATGACGCAGCGGACGCGTTCGCTCGAGTGGGCGAGTGGGTACGCGGGAGATAACGCCGAAGAACGCTGAGTTAGCGGGCGCGAATCGAGAGTTCGTTGCGCTGAAGAATGCGATAGTTACGGTCATGCTGTTCGAGCCAGCCGAGCCGTACGAAACTCGAAATCGCTTTGTTTACCCGCTCGCGTGATGCACCGACCATTCCCGCAAGTTCTTCCTGAGTGACTGGAATCGTGAACTCATCTTCGCCCTCCGAGAGTTCGATGATGCGTTTCGCAGTCCGACCCGTCACATCCAAAAAGACAGAATCAGATAATGCTTCGTCCATTGTGCGAAGACGCTGTGCAAGCATCCGAGCGGCCGCCCACACCAAGTCGGGCTGCTCATCGAAAATCTTTCTCACGTCGTCATAACGAATTTCGAGGATGCTCGTCGGTTCGATTGCTCGAGCGGTTGCGGAGCGAGCACCACTATCGAGGAGCCCGAGTTCACCGAAGAGGTCGCCTGAGTCCATGAGGGCAACAACACTCTCTCGATCGTCGACTTCTGAGGTCATCACGATGGCGATTCGACCCGACAACACAATGTGAAGCGAATTAGGTTCATCACCTTCATTGAAGAGCACATCTCCCCGTACGAGTTCTTTCACTTCAGCAGCAGACACCAGACCATTGAGAGTGTCGTCATGCACCTCAGAGAAGATCGGCACACTCTGCAGTGCCGTCAGCGGATCAAGGGATGGTGTTGGATTCTGAGTCACTGTGCCCTCATGGTACTACCCTGCGGCTCAATGACTTCTAGCGAGCATCGTCAACACGGCCATGTCTGGTCGATCGTGGTCGGCGCAGGAAGTGGCGCGCGCTTCGGCGGAATGAAGCAATATGAGACGCTTGGCGACACCCGAGTAATCGATCGGTCGGTGTCGACCGCTCGAGTGGTGAGTGATGGCGTTGTTGTGGTGGTGCCGGCAGGTGACGTTGAACGCGAAGGTGGCATTGCGGGAGGGGCTTCGCGAAGCGAAAGTGTTCGCAATGGGCTGGCCCAAGTTCCTGCTGATGCCGACATCGTGTGTGTTCACGATGCAGCTCGCCCCTTTGCATCAGCAGACCTTTTTGAACAGGTCATCGCTGCGGTTCGCAACGGTGCTGATGCGGCGATCCCCGCGGTTCCCGTTACCGACACCATCAAAATTGTTGCCGCCGATGGCAGTGGCACGGTCGAGTCGACTCCCGATCGATCAACGCTTGTTGCGGTGCAGACGCCACAGGCGTTTGCCGCGGTGGCACTTCGACGAGCCCACGAATTGGACGACGGCACCTCAACCGCAACCGATGATGCGATGCTGGTCGAGAGAGCTGGCGGTGTCGTCGTGGTGGTTGATGGCGAGGGTTCAAACCGGAAAATCACTACTCAAGACGATCTTGAATGGGCGCGGCGAGAGGTTGAACAATGATTGCTGACATCCGTGTGGGCCAAGGATTTGATATCCATCGGTTTGGTGACGAAACAGATCGCCCCCTCATTCTCGGCGGCGTTGAGTTTCCTGGTGAGCGGTCACTCGTCGGGCACTCCGATGCCGATGTCCCTGCGCATGCGATCACCGATGCGCTGTTATCGGCCCTGCAACTCGGCGACCTTGGTGAGCGATTCCCCGATACCGACCCGCAATGGGCCGGAGCAAATTCAATCGAGATGCTACGAGCAGTCGCTTCTGAAGTGGTGTCACTCGGATGGACGATCAGAAATGCATCGGTCGCGATTGTCTGCGAACTTCCAAAGATCGCACCAGCGAAAGAAGAAATGCAACGCAATCTGGGCGCGGCCTGCGCAGCGCCGGTCACCGTGACCGGTCGCCGAGCCGAAGGCCTTGGTGCCATCGGTCGCTCGGAAGGCATTGCCTGTTGGGCGAGCGTGGTGGTGACACGATGAACGCCCGAAGAAACAGCGGTGGAGGTTCGCGCGGTGGGCAACCTCGAAAGAATGCTCGTAGCGGTTCGCGCCCTTCAGGCAAAGGGGGCGGGCGTCAAGGTCCTCGCAGTCGAGGAGCAGGTCGAACTGGAGCGGTTCGTCGCGACGACGAACCACGCACCTCGCGACCAAAAACACTTGGCGGGTCACAGATTGAAGGCCGTCAGGCCGTTCGGGAGTTGCTACTCGCCCAGCGCCGCAAAGTTCAAGAGATTTGGATCTCATCTGAGCTTGAAGGCGACGAAGCACTCGACGACATCGTCGGTCTCGCAAGAGCGAATCGAGTGCCGGTTGCGTACGTAGCCCGGCGGCGCCTTGAAACCGCTGCACGTTCCGAAGCCCCTCAGGGAGTGCTCGCCCGGGCGGCAGAGGTTCCCGAAGTTGATCTTTCGCGTCTCATCTCGCGCCGCGAGGGCCGCGCCCCATTTCTTGTCGCAGTCGATGGTGTGACCGACCCGGGAAACCTCGGGGCAATCATGCGCAGTTGCGAAGGTGCAGGAGTAGACGGCATCGTCGTTCCCCGTCACCGAGCTGTTCATATCACTCCGACAGTTGCCAAGGCCGCTGCGGGAGCGGTTGAGCATGTAGCAGTAGCGGTGGTGCCCGGGCTTCCGGCAGCGCTGTCGCGCATGAAAGATCAAGGCATTTGGATCGTTGGTCTTGACGACGCAGCCGATCGCAGTCTGTTTGAACTTGGGGATCTTGCCGCCGAAGGTATCTGTGTGGTGCTCGGAGCCGAGGGGGCTGGGCTGTCACGCCTTGTTCGGGAGCGTTGCGATCTCATTTGCGCAATTCCGATGCATGGTCGGGTCGAGTCACTCAACGTGTCAGCGGCAGCGGCACTCGCCACATATGAAGTTCGTCGCCATCGGTAGTTCTCTATCAGGGCAGGTGTGACCACTTCAGCCATGTGTGGTGCGGGCTCTACAGTTGGCGTTCGTGCCTGGTGATCACACAGAACGCGGACAACTTCGCCGTCGACAATTTCTCACCGGGCTCGGTGCCGGGGTGAGCGCTGTTCTTGTGGCTGACATGCTGCCTTGGCAGACGCCAGCATTGGTGCTTGCCGATGACCTTCCGGCGGGAGCGAGCACGTTCGTTGCGTTAGATCGTCAATTCCGGCTTGCTGATACCCGGCAGCCGGCAAACGGCCGGTATCCTTACGTCACCACTGCGACAAGTAAGGGTCGGCATATCCGCGT
>CBFHYI010000038.1:0-13945 GCA_965660025.1 uncultured Ilumatobacteraceae bacterium
ACGACCGCCATTCTAACGCCGATGTCTACACCGCCCTAGAACTCACCGTTGCTGTCCTTGCTGCGTTGAACCATCGACATACGACAGGCCGTGGCCAGCAGGTTGAAGTGACCATGGCCCAGACGATGCTCTACGTGAACGAACACACCCATGATGCTCTGTGGGATGAGCCAGTTCCTGAGGGAGTCATTCGCTCATTTCAGCCGGGTGACTATCAAGTGCTCGAGCTTGGCGATGGTTCATCGGTCATCGTCAGTGGCCACCCTGCAGAGGGCGGCACGTTTGAATTCTTCATGCGGGCAATCGGCCGCGAAGAGGCCATCGACGACCCGCGTTTTGCCGACATTGCGAGCCGTAGAAAGAACCTTTCAGATATCAATCAGATGCTTGCCGACCATGCGAAAACCATCCCTGATGCGGTTGCCTACGAAGAAATCCTTTCGCAGCACAATCTCGCTGTCGGCCAGTTGCGCACTGTTCGTGAGTTTGCAGAATCGGAATGGTGCGCTGAGACAGGAGCAATTGTGGAGGTGTCTGACCGTGGAGATGGCGTTGTCAAGATTCCGCAAGCCCCTTGGCGGTTCAGTGATGGTGCCGATGTCGGCATTCATGGCACACCCCGTTACCGGGGAGAAGACAACGAGACTGTGCTGAGCGAGCTGCTTGGCCTTGATAGCGCAACACTTCATCAACTTGAGGAAAACGGTGTCTTGTCCTCTCATGTTCCGCGCCGCTAATCAATGAACTCTGAGCAGCTGCTCACGAGAGCATTTGAACTCGACTCAACTGACGATCTTGCCCACTGGCGCGACAGGTTTGTTATTGATGATCCCGACCTGTCGTACCTCGACGGCAACTCGCTCGGCATGCTGCCGAGGACGACTGTCCATCGCCTCCACGAGGTGATGAGCGAAGAATGGGGGTTGGGTCTCATTCGATCCTGGCGTAAATGGCTTGAGCTGCCGCTCATCGTCGGGAACGAACTCGCTCCGTTGCTTGGTGCCGACGATGGCGAGGTCGTCGTGCACGACTCGACGAGTGTGAATCTGCATCAATTACTTCATGCCGCAGTTCGACTTCGACCAGACCGATCATTTATCGCTGTCGACGCGCACGAATTTCCTACAGATCGCTACGCCGTTGAGGCGGTTGCCGCTCAACATGGGCTCACGGTTAGTTCTCCAGGGCCCAACGAGCGACTCGATGAAATTGATCTTGATGACTGCGCCGTCGTTGTTCGTTCGCTCATCGACTATCGGTCGGCAGAAGTGGCCGACCTCTCTGGCTATACCTCTCGTGCCCGAGAGGCCGGCGCTCTCGTGATTTGGGACCTCTCCCATGCCGTAGGCGCGATCGAGCTTGACCTTCATGCTGCAGAGGTCGACCTCGCAATCGGCTGCACCTACAAGTTCCTCAACGGTGGTCCTGGAGCTCCTGCCTTTTCATATGTTCGTTCCAACTTGATTGAAGAGGTTGACCAGCCGATCAGAGGGTGGTTCGGTCAAGATGACCAATTCGCAATGGACGGAGCGTGGTCACCAAAACCGGGCATCGGCCGCTTGATGATCGGAACGCCCTCGATACTTGCGCTCGAGGCTGCACGGTGCGGAATTGAACTCTGTGCTGAGGCTGGAATGCCATCGATTGCGGCAAAAGGCAGAGCACTCACCGACTTTGCTCACGAATGCTGCGACGAATTGAATCTCGAATCAATTTCGCCCCGTGATTCCAGCAATCGAGGGGCTCATATCGCAGTTCGCCACCCTCATGCGAAAGATGTTGTTGAGCGTCTTGAACGTGAGTGTTCGGTAATCGCTGACTACCGAGACCCTGATCTCGTTCGGCTCGGGTGTTCTGCACTCACGACGAGGTTTGGCGACGTCGCTCGCGCGGTGATCCAACTCGCAGGAATGGCCCACAATCGGGCGTAGTCGACTAGCGGGCGAACGCAGCTGCGATACGAATCACTCCACCATCAGCAACATGCACCTGGCCTTCGTCGACCAGTTTGATGAGGTGTGACAGCACTGAGCGGGCCGCCGGCCGGTGAAGGTGAGGGTTCACATCGGCGTAGAGCACCCGAACCATCTCGGGCACAGTTGAAGGCCCGTGCTCGTCGATGAACGACAACACCTGCTGCTCACGTTGCAGTCGATGCTCGACGAGTGCCCGCGAATACTCGGCGCCATCGGTTCGAGGCGGCCCGTGAGTTGGCCACAGCGTGGCGTCAGCGCGGTCGGCGACTTTGTGCAGCGACTCGATGTACGCCGTCATCGACCCATCTGGGGGCGAGACAACCGTCGTGCTCCAACCCATGATGTGATCACCGGTGAACAGGCTCGATGATTCTTCAAGCGAAAAGCAACAGTGGTTAGCCGTGTGACCAGGTGTTGTGACCGCACGCATGGTCAGACCTTTGCCGTCGACGACGACCTCACCGTCGGTCACTCGTTCGTCGGGAACAAAATCAACGTCGGTCGACTCTTCCATCTTCACTTCGTCTTCTTCTTTTTCTTCTGAAGGGTCAGGGGGAACAGCCAGTTCTTCCTCACCTTCAAACATGCCCTCCGGTTCGTCAACGGTCTCATGCGGGCCAACGGCAAAGGTGGGTGCCCCGGTCTCTGCTTTCAACCACTCCGACAGCGGGGAATGATCGGCATGACAGTGCGTGATGAGAATCGCTCGAACTCGCTCACCCTTCAGCGCTGCCGCCAAAGCGTCACGGTGGCTGTCGAGGCGCGGACCCGGGTCGATCACGACGACATCACCATTGCCGATGATGTACGTGCCGGTGCCTCGATAGGTGAACTTCGAGGGGTTCTCAGCAATTACTCGGCGAACATCTGGAGCGACCTGAACCGCTTCGCCATAGACAACATCATCGAGAGGGAGGAAGGTGGGTGAACTCACCTCTACGACGGTAGTTCACGTTCACGGCAACACGCTGTTCGGTCGCTATTCCGTTTCGGCGGTGTCATCGTCGCCTGAGTCGCCACCGAGCAGATCACTGTCGACAACAACATGACGTCGGCCGGTTTCGCTTGCAATCGCCTGCCCCATCGCAGCAACGGGCAGCGCCAGTAATGCTCCACTCGGTCCGAGGATTGAAAGACCAGCGAGCGCCGCCCCGAACGCAATAGCGGGGTGAAGTTCCATTGTTCTCGCTGTCACCTTCGGCGAAATCACGTAGTTCTCAAACTGCTGATAGACGATGATGATGCCGAAGACAATGAGCGCCCGAATTGGCGAATCCAAAAAGGTGATCACAACCGGAAGAACGGCCGCAAAATACGTGCCGATCACGGGAAGGAACTGGCTGATAAGACCAACCCACAGCGCAAGAGCAATCGGTGATCTCACTCCTGCGGAAGCAAACACGATCGCGTGGAACACTGTCGAGACTGCGCTTAGCAACAGGCGTGAATAGAGATATCCACCGGTCTTATCGATTGCGAGTTCCCAGATCGACAGCACACGCAGCTGGGCCGCCGGACGCAACCTCGAACAAATCGCACGTCGCATTCGTGGTCCGTCAGCAACGAAGTAGAACGTGAACAGCACGATGGAGAACGTTGCAAAGAGCCCGTTAAGGGCCCGTCCGGTCAGTCGAAGTGCATCGCCGCGTTGAGCGGAAATGAAGTTCTGAACGGCACCGTTTGGATCATTGAATTGTTCAATGACTTGAGCCGCATCAATCGAGGTGCCAAACCAATTATTGATGCGCGTCACCGTGTCTGAAATGTAGACCTCAAGGTTCGACAACAAATCTGCGATCTGCGTGCCGATGAGGGTTCCCATCGCCCCAAGAAACGCACCGACGGCGGCGAGAACACCAAAAATGATGAGCAACGTCGCACGACCGCGTCGCCACCCCCGTCGCGCCAGCCAGTTGGTTCCCGGTTCGATCGCAAGACTGAAAAACAATGACAACACCAGCAACAAAACGAGATCGTCGACCCGACCCCACGTCAGAACCACGACATCGGTGACGACCGATCCGACCCAAAACAACACGACCGCAAACAGGATCCAGCGGGGTGGAAGCCACCGGTTTTCTGAGTCTGTGTCCCTTGTGAGATCAGAATCATCGTCTTGCACAATCAGGATCTTAGTGATGCGCCGTGAGAGCATGTGCTGATGACCGAGTTTCAACAAGAACCCGCCGAGCAGGTTCGAACCTGGCTCGCCGACCAAATTCGTGACCGGGTCGTCGGGCCTAATGCAGAAGACCGCACAAACGAACTCTTCAATGCACCCGGTGAACGCTGGTTTGATGCCGACGCCCCCATCCGCACCGTGCATCTCGACGCGTCGATGTTTATCGGTGGAATCAGGGCGCTATTACTGCAAAGCCTGCATCCACTCGCAATGACCGGTGTCGCTCAGCATTCTGACTACAAGAACGACCCGTGGGGGCGACTACAGCGAACTGCCGACTTTCTTGCGACAACCACATTCGGGCCCGCAGAAGCTGCAGATCAAGCAATCGCCACCGTCACCGCAATCCACGATCGGGTGACAGGCACGACAGCCGACGGTGTCGATTACCGAGCCAATGATCCTCACCTTCTTGCGTGGGTTCATGTTGCCGAAGTCGACTCATTTCTTCGTGGGCACGATCGTTATGGAGAGTCACCACTCGAAGGGGCTGACCGCGACCGCTATGTTGCCGAATCTGGTTCGATTGCTACTCGTCTGGGAGCCGACCCGGTGCCAACCACTGAGCAGGGTGTCGCTGACCTTCTCAACGACTTTCGGTCGGAACTTCGCGCAACACCAGAAGCGAAAGAGGCTGCTCGCTACCTCCTGATCGACCCTCCGCTCCCAGCCTCTTCAAAAGCTGCCTATGGCCTCATCGCCGCGGCTGGCGCCTCTCTGCTCCCATTGTGGGCTCGGAAAGAACTCAGAATCCCGTGGCTCCCGGTCTCGGAGCGCCTCGCAATTCGCCCGGCGGGTGATCTCATCACCAAAACCATTCGATGGGCGTTACAGCCAGGGCAGCCGTCAGCCTGACATAGCCCGCATCTCCGCAGCCAGCGACCCACGGGCGGCCACCTCGATCTCGCCGAGTCCGAGCCACTCAGCCAACATTTGCAACTCTTCGGTAGCGGCACGGGCGATCTCCTGTCGACGCACTGGGGTGTCGTCAGCGGCCTCAACCCATGAAGCCTGAACCAACAGCGTCTGTCGGGCACGGTCAGATTTGAGATCGAAACGGCCGACTATGCGATCTCCGAGCAGAAACGGCAACACGTAGTAACCATACCGACGCTTTGCTGCAGGGGTATAGATCTCGATTCGGTAGTGGAGGTCAAACAGTCGTTCGTCGCGATCGCGGAACCACACAACTGGATCAAATGGGCTCAACAGTGCTCGAGCGTCGACCGCCTGCGGAATGTACAGATTGGGGAGCGCATATGCGGGCTGTAACCAGCCGTCGACAGAAACTTCAACCACATCTCCGCTCTGGACCAGCGATGCAACGTGCGGGCGAATATCGGTAAGGCGCTGACGGTGATAGTCGGCAATGTCGTGGAGGGTGCCAACACCAAGATGTCGTACCGCCTGCACTATGAGCTCTCGCCGGGCGTCATCTTCATCTGGGGTCGGGGCCTCGAGGGCAGATGCGGGAAGCACTCGTTCGGGCAGGTCATACAGCCGAGCAAAGTCTGAGGCTCGCCGAGTAGCTGCAACCTCCCCTTTCCAAAACAGAAACTCCAATGCGGCTTTGGCTGAATCCCAATCCCACCACTCGCCCTTAGGGGTCTTCCGCGGAGACAGCTCGCCGGCCGTCATAGGGCCATCGCTACCGATAGTGGAAAGAACCCGAGTGACGAGATCAGGACGTTCGGAGCCGATTCGGTTGACACCCTTCCATGCGTGAGGCTGGCTCATTCGCCAGCGAAGCAACCGATGCTGTGAAGCTGGCACATGACTCGCCTCGTGCACCCAGTATTCAAAGATCTCACGGCGGCCTGTCGCTGCGGGAATCAGCGACCGGTCGTGTGGTCCGAGTCGAGCGAAGATGGGAAGTTCTTGGCTTCGCACCAATACGTTGACCGAATCAATCTGAATGATTCCCATGTCGTCGAACGCTCGACGCAAATGACGGCGGTCAACTCTGCCAAGGGGACGATCGCGATGGAAGCCCTGTGCAGCAAGCGCCGCTCGGCGGGCTTGCGAAATCGATAACCGACGGGTAGCGGTCACCCGACCCGACTCGTTCAGTCAGCAACGCTGATCGTCACCGACTCGATGACAACGTCATCTTTCGGACGATCGCCCGCTGCGGTGGGAACGTTCTGCATTCGCTCAACCAACTCAAGACCCTTCACCGTTTGACCGAACAGACTGTAGAGCGGAGGAAGTTGCACACCGCTGGGGCCACTGATGAGGAAGAACTGGCTTCCATTTGTGTTCGGGCCAGCGTTTGCCATCGCAAGCGATCCGATCTGATACTGACCTGGCTTCGGTAACTCATCGTCAAATCGGTAGCCAGGGCCTCCACGACCGGTTCCAGTTGGGTCGCCACCTTGGCACACAAAACCGTTGATGATGCGGTGGAAGATCACACCATCGAAGTAGTGATGGAGCGCCAAGAACACAAAGTTGTTGACGGTGACCGGCGCGTTCACGGCGTCAAGTGCGATCACGATTTCCCCGGCATCCTCGCCCGCAATCGACACCGACATGGTTGCGCTGTATCGCTTCGCCGGGTCGATGCCCATCTCAGGTGCTTCAGGGAACTGCTGTTGCCGTGGTGCGGAGCCGTCAAAAAGTGGAAAAGGTGTCGCCATATCGCCAGACCCTATCGTCGTCGTGACACCCGTCGGCCAGACTGTAGGGGTGAGCAAAGTAAAGACGTCCCATGTCTGCAGCGAATGCGGCACCCATCACCCCAAATGGGGTGGCCAATGTGCGGGCTGCGGCGAATGGAACACGCTCATCGAAGAAGTCATCTCCACCGGTCTTGCCGCCGACACGTCGTCGCCATCAGCACCACGACCATCGTCGGTCGATGCCCGACCGCCAGTCGCGCTCGACGACACCACGACCGATGCTGGAACGGCGCAGGCCACCGGCATCGCAGAACTTGATCATGTGCTGAGCGGCGGGTTCGTCGATGGCTCCGTCACGTTGCTTGGTGGTGAACCCGGCATCGGTAAAAGCACTCTTCTCCTCCAAGCCGCTCATAAATGGAGTGGCTCGGTGCTGTACGTGTGTGCCGAAGAGAGCGTTCAACAGGTTCGACAGCGTGCCGAGCGTCTCGGAGCAATTCGGTCAGATGTCTGGCTGCTCGCCGAACATGGTCTTGGTGAAATTGCCGATGCGATCGATAGCACTCAGCCATCGCTCATCATTGTCGACAGCATCCAAATGATTTCAGACCCGGTGGTGACCTCAGCACCCGGGTCGGTGGCACAGGTACGGGCCTGCGCCCAGTTTCTCGTGAACCTTGCGAAGCGTCGCTCGATTCCCCTTGTGCTCGTCGGACACGTCACAAAAGAAGGTGACCTCGCCGGTCCGCGAGTACTCGAGCATCTCGTCGACACCGTGTTGAGCTTCGAGGGCGACCGTCATCATTCACTTCGCCTGGTTCGCGCCGTGAAACATCGGTTTGGATCAACGAATGAACTCAGTGTGTTCGAAATGACGAGCGATGGTCTGGTTGGTGTCGCCGATCCGAGCCAACTCTTGCTCGCCGATCGCAAACCGCAAGTTCCGGGCTCAGCTGTTGTGCCCACACTCGAAGGGCGACGACCGCTCATCGTCGAATTGCAGGCACTCACCTCGGTTGCGCCGCCCGGTGTGCCCGCACGCCGAACTGCACAAGGGGTCGACCAGTCACGTCTCGCAATGTTGCTCGCTGTACTCGCTCGCCACTGTGATGTGCCCACTGCAGCCACCGACGTGTACGCCTCAGCCGTCGGTGGTGTACGTATCGCCGAGCCCGGCCTTGATCTCGCACTGAGCCTGGCAATTGCGTCGTCGATCGTCGACCGTCCGCTGCCACCCGACCTCGCCGTCTTCGGCGAGGTTGGTCTCGGCGGCGAGGTTCGCCAAGTCGCTCAACCTGATCGTCGTTTTTCTGAAGCCCACCGACTTGGCTTCACACGGGTCATTGCCCCACTTCGGTCACCCGAGCCGATCGACAGCATCGAGGTCATTCGGGTAAGCGGCGTGAGCGAGGCGTTGGAAGCAGCCGGCTTGTTATAGCGCCGACTGCTCGCACAGTTGCGACAGTTCTCCCGGGCGATCGTTAGCCTTAGCGCTGTGAACCTCCGGCTCGCGCTCGCCCAACTCAACCCCACGGTGGGAGCGATCAGCGCGAACCTTGAACAGCTCAAATCGGCGTACCAAGATGCCGAGAATCGGCAATGCTCGATCGTCGCATTCAGCGAACTCAGCATCACTGGCTATCCACCCGAGGATCTCCTCCTCAAACCCCGATTCATTGATGATCAACTCGCTGCCCTTCACGACTTTGCTGCGGTAACGGGCAATTGCGTAGCCATCGTCGGATTTGTCGACCGCAACGAGGAAAACTTGTGCAATGCCGCAGCGATCTGTTCCAACGGGCAGATCCAACACATCTACCGGAAGCGCAGCCTGCCGAATTACAGCGTGTTCGACGAAAAGCGGTATTTCACTCCCGGAATTGAACCACTTGAACTCATCGGTGTTCACGGTATTCCCGTTGGAGTGTCGATTTGTGAAGACATCTGGATAGATGACGGCCCACATGTTGACCTCGTCAATCTCGGGGCAGAAGTAATCGTCACGATTAATGGATCGCCGTATCACCTCGATAAAGACGCTCAGCGCGAAACCCTCATCACTCGGCGAGCCACCGAACTTCATGTTCCTATCGGGTACGTCAACCAAGTGGGTGGTCAAGACGAGCTCGTCTTTGACGGTGGATCATTCGTCGTTGACGATTCAGGTCAGCTCATTGCTCGAGCACCTCTCTTCACTCAATCGCTGCTTGTTGTCGACATCGATATCGCGGACCGCGATACCCGTGTTACTCCCAACATTTCTCTCAACTCCTCGACACCGCCTCCGCAACGCGCTTCCAACCCGGCGGAGATCGTCGATTCCATGTCGGGAGATGACGAACTCTACGAAGCTCTCGTCGTCGGCACCCGCGATTACTGCCACAAGAACGGCTTCAGTGATGTCGTCATCGGGCTTTCGGGTGGAATTGATTCGACCCTCGTCGCATGTATCGCGGTCGATGCTCTTGGTGCTGAGCACGTGCATGGAGTTGCCATGCCGTCGCGCTACTCGTCTGATCACTCTCTCAGCGATGCCGAAGCTCTCGCAAAGAACTTGGACATTGACATGAGAACGATCTCGATCGAGCCGGCGTTTGCTGCGTATATGGACATGCTCGATCCGTCATTCGATGGACGCCAGCCCGGGCTCACCTGGGAGAACGCTCAATCGCGATGCCGAGGACAAATCTTGATGGCGCTGTCGAATGAATTCGGCTGGATGGTGCTCACGACCGGAAATAAGAGCGAGGCCGCCGTCGGCTACTTCACGATCTATGGCGATTCGGTCGGCGGTTACGCCGTCATCAAAGACCTCCTCAAGTTGAAGGTGTACGACCTCTGCCGACTCGTCAATGAGCGCCCCGGTGACGAAGTCATTCCTCACAACATCATCGTGAAGCCGCCGTCAGCCGAGTTGCGTCACGATCAACGAGATGACCAAAGCCTTCCGCCGTACGAAGTGCTCGATCCGATTCTTTCCCTGTATGTCGAGCATGATCGAACAGCGCAAGACATCATCGATGAGGGCCATGACCCCGAGATGGTCTCTCGCATCACGCGACTTGTCGACATCGCCGAGTACAAACGACGGCAGTCACCCCCCGGCGTTCGCGTCACCGAAAAAGCCTTCGGGAAAGATCGGCGGGTTCCGATCACGAATGGCTATCGCTGATCAGCAAGCGTCTTCAACAGTTGGATCGCTGCACCGACCTCATCGACCGGCACCAACAGATGATCATGGTGGTGTCCGGCAATCACATTGCACGCAATGCCGTGCTCAGCGAGCACACCGCTAACTGCCGCTGTCAATCCAACGCCTTCAAGCGATGAGTTCACCGTCAGTGTGATCCATCCCAATTTGACTGGTTCGGTGAGACCAAAACGGTGCGCATCGTCATAGGCAATCACGACCGAGAGGCCTTCGGCCTCGCGAACTGTCGAATACACACCGACATCGTCGGGCACCGATTCGACCTGCGACACCGTTGCGAAGACGAAGATTCCCGAAACAACCTGAGGGTCTATCGAGCGGACCATCTCGTCGCGATCAGAGATCAACTGAGGTTGGTCATCCACAGCAGGCGTCGTCTGCCAAGTTGCGGTCGCCGCCCTCCGGTGCCTTACTCAGAACTACGTTCGTAAACTGAGTCTCATGGTCGGCTGTCTTCACGTAATACTCCCAGCGAGGCCCATTTGGGTCGTCGACCCAGGTTTCAACCTTCTCCGCGAAACAACAAATCGTGTCGTCGATACCGCTTGTTTCGAGCCCTTCATTGCGAAGCCGCAACTCTTGTTGCATCACCTCTTCTGCTGAGTCGACTTCAACACCCAAGTGGTTGACGGTGCCCGACGGGTCAGTGTCGCTCTCTACGATGACGAACTTCAACGGAGGGTCTTCGAGGGCCCAATTTGCGTAGCCCTCTTTGACTTTTGAGGGCTGTGCTCCGAATAACTTGCTGTAAAACGCGATCGATTCGTGAAGGTCTCGCACGTTCATCGCTAATTGGATACGCATCTCACACAGTATGTCAGCCACACTGGAGCCATGGAGACACATAGCGTTGGCATCATCGGGCTTGGAACAGTAGGCGCGAGATTCGTTGAACAATTCAACCTTCACGAACGCTTTGAGTTGACGGCCTGCTGGGACGCCTCGTCTGAGGCAAAAGATCGGTTTCGTTCAACAGAGAACGTGGTCGAGACTCCAGGAGACGTCATTGCAAATTGCGATGTCGTCTATATCGCCGTTCCACCTGCCGCGCATGCCACCTACGTCGAGCAGGCTGTCGCCGCAAAGTGCGCGATTTTTTGTGAGAAGCCGCTTGGAGTGGACATCGTAGAGAGCGAGCACATTCTTCAACTCGTCGAATCGTCAGGCCTGCCAAGCGCCATTAACTACGTGTTCGGTTCTGCGCCCTCCGCCGTCGAGCTTGGCCGCCGTGTTTCAGCCGGCGAACTCGGTGACATCGTCTCTGTGGAGTTCATGATGCACCTCACCGAGTGGCCAAGAGCGTGGCAGGCAGCTGCGACCTGGCTTGCCGAGGCAGCTGAGGGCGGATGGATTCGCGAAGTTGGCTCACACTATGTGTTTCTTGCGCAACGACTGTTTGGTGAGGTGGCCCTCGAGCACTGCCTTGTTCGCCGACCAGAAACGCACCTTGCCGAGAACCTCGTTACCGCTCGGCTCAACTCCGGCCAGGCTCCGTTCACCATGCACTGCGAAAGCGGTTCAGCCGGGATCGACTCATTGACGTTCACCGTGAGGGGCTCCCAACAGTCAATGCGAATCGTCGACTGGTACAACGTCGAAGCAACCAACTCAGAGGGAGTCTGGACGCCTGTCGAGATCGATGCCTCGCCCTCTGCCCCGTGGGCGGCCTACCGGTCACAGCTTGATGGCCTCGCCGCAATGCTCGACGGTGATACCCATCATCTACCAACGTTCGCTGAGGCTCTCGGTGTGCAGCGCGTCGTTGAAGGAGTTCTCGCGAACTAGCGAGCACCTAAACGGCTACGCAGCCCTCACACCCAACGTGGATGAATCACGTACAGCGTCGGAGCCGTGTCGTCTTCGTCGATTCGAGGCATCGGCGCAATAAGCCCCCACCTCACGAGGTCATCGATGGCATCTTGTACTGCAAGTTCTTTCAGAGGTATCCACCACTTCTTACCGCCACCCATCTGGGCAATGCCTCCAACATCAATCTCGAAACTCGTCCCGCCGTTGGAGTGATTCTCGTAGTTCTCCACGATCTCCAACAAGATGTTGTTCCAGATCCTCCAGTGCCAACGGTCTAACTCGCCGTCTTGGGCCCGCTCGTCAAGCACCCCAGCCATTTGATGCTCAAGAGGCTTCACCCACATCTTTTCGCGAATGCAGTCCAACATTCCTTGGAGAACGTCGACAGCCTCGGAAATGCCAGAGCTGGGGTCGGAACTATCTTGAACGACGCTCTGAAGACGTTCGAGTGGCTGCACGACGCGTGGGTCGTCCCCAATCAGTGGCATGACAACCGGTGATGCCTTGTTAATTGCGTGAAACAGCGGCTGCGGGTCGGGTGTGTTGGTGGATTGCAACACCATTTCGATGTACTCATCGATGAAGAACTCAACCTTTGGAACTTCCACCCCATCACTTTTGCCATCTCACTGCGGCTTTGCGCAACTCTCCGAAGCAAAACATCAACAATTCGAACTCATCGTTCGCCGTCGCTGAAGGGCCCGTCGCCAATATTTTCCAAAGGACATCCCTCCGCTCCTCACTCGGTGTTCTCAGACTTGACACCCCTACAACACGAAAACCGAGAATGAGCGCACGACACGGCCATTGCGGCGCTCAACTGCCGAAACCAGAGAAAACGAGCGCGCCTGCGCGAAACAGGCACCCAAAGTGACACCATGGAAGGTGATGATCACCTTCAACGAAACGCTCCGCGAACAAATCGTCGGCCACCTTGCGAACCACGACCGACGCACCTACCCACTTGAAGGTCGCCGACATGCCGCTGTCGCCATCACCATCGTCGACTCCGACCCCGTGCTACACGATGGTGAACAACCACTCGAACCTGAGTTCAGCGACATGTCGATGGTGCCCGGCGATGTAGAGGGACTCGACGGGCGAATGGTTGGGGTTGCTGGAGGAGCAGCATTCCTGCTCTGCCGCCGAGCATCTCGACTCAACAGCCATTCCGCGCAATGGGCGTTACCGGGAGGTCGAATCGATGAAGGTGAAACTGTCGAAGAGGCTGCGCTAAGGGAATTACATGAAGAACTCGGTCTTAAACTCAGAGCCGAAAGCGTTCTTGGGTTGCTTGACGATTATCCAACGCGGTCGGGTTATGTGATCACACCGGTGGTGCTGTGGGGAGGAGCAGACCCAGCGCTCATCCCATCACCTGACGAAGTCAGAGCGGTCTACCGAATCGGGCTGCACGCACTGTGTCGTGATGATTCGCCTCGCTATGTCGACATCCCAGAAAGTGATCGCCCCGTTGTTCAGGTCCCGCTAGGTGGCGACCTCATTCATGCTCCAACTGGCGCAGTTCTTGTCCAATTCCGTTGGGTCGGAATTGAAGGTCGAGCAGCAGACGACGCTCGGGTTGATGAAATGGAACAGCCTGTATTCGCCTGGAAGTAGGGCACTACCAATCGCCGTTGACGGTGACATCGCCGTGACGACCCCACTCGGCACTACCTCGATCGAGCACGATCGCTGAACCCGTAGGCAGTTCGATAAGGGGTACGTCGGAAGCGAGGTGTTGCGCGCGCTGCAACTGTTCGGCCGCCCATGTTTCTGATTCGGTAAGAACTGCGAGGCCTTCGACAAGCCCGAGTCCGAAGGTGAACGCCCCTCCTCGCGGGTCTGTCATTGGGTCACACATAGCCGAGGCGCTCGCTCCGACTGCTGCAACCAGGCCCCCTCGTTCGAGCACTCCGCAGACCGACGCCCACAGTGGCGTGTCTTTGAGCGCGGTTCGCAGATGAATTGGTGAATCGCCAACAAGCCACACCATCTCAACGGCGTCGACTGCCGCCACAAGATCCGCATCGGATGACTGTGCTCTCGTCAACGCCATCACTGGAACAATCTCGACACCGAGCCGTTCACCCCACTGACGGGCCGACTCAATCAGCAACTGCGGCTGCTCAAACGCATCGGCCGT
>CBFHYI010000039.1:0-13911 GCA_965660025.1 uncultured Ilumatobacteraceae bacterium
GAATGTGGCGATGGCGGGAACGTTGATCGCGTTCGAGCTTGCCGAGTCGGTCGCTGGTGGTGGAGAAACGTTGGCCAGATGAGCCGCCATGCCTATGCTCTTGACGTGACCTTCATCCGTCGATTTCTATGCCCCGGGCGACCCGTCCGGGGATTGTGACACCGCCTGTTCTGGGCGTGTGGCCCTATGCGGGCAATGGGCTTCGGTAAGTCGGCTAACGACGTAACGACGTGAGATCTGAATGAAGACGTGGAGAGGACAGTTTTGTGACGAACGACATCACAGCGGCGATTGAAACCGCTTTGCAACGGGTGAATGATGCCGCATCACTCGATGAGATCGACGCGCTGTCCGGTGAGACGCTCGGCAAAAAAGGCGTGCTCGGTGGCTTGAAAGCATCTCTGGCAAACATTGATGACATCGAAGAACGTAAAGCGGTTGGCCGCTCGTTAAACGAGGGCTTCGCATCGGTGAGTGCTGCCATTGATGTACGCCGTCAAGAACTCATTGCCATCGAACGAGCGGCGCAGGTGGCGGGGGAGCGCCTCGACCTCACCGAGGCGATGGATGCTGCGTCCCGAGGGCATCTGCACCTCGTAACGCAAGCCTGGCAAGAACTCGAAGATGTCTTCGTCGGTCTTGGTTTCACCGTTGCCGAAGGCCCTGAAGTGGAGACCGACTGGCATAACTTCGAGGCTCTCAATATGAGCGAGGGGCACCCGGCGCGCGGCGAGTTCGACACCTTGTTTGTCGGCCATGATGAGCACGAAGATGCCGGCGATTCGGGATTGCTGCTTCGAACTCACACATCTCCAGTTCAGATCCGCACGATGCTTACATCTGAGCCACCGATCTACATTGTTGCTCCCGGGCGCGTATTCCGGCGTGACACCCCTGACGCAACACATATGCCTGTGTTCCACCAGATCGAAGGGCTTGTCGTCGATCGTGATATTTCGATGGCTGACTTGGCCGGCACGATTGAGGCATTCACCCAAGCGTTTTTTGGCGAGGGGTTTACCTCTCGTCTTCGGCCGTCATACTTCCCGTTCACTGAGCCATCGGCTGAGTTTGATATTCGTCGCCCCGATGGCTCCTGGCTTGAACTCGGGGGTTGCGGAATGGTTCACCCCGAGGTGCTTCGCGCAGGTGGGGTTGACCCTGAAGAGTGGAGTGGCTTCGCGTTCGGTTTTGGTATCGACCGCATGGCAGTAATGCGGCATGGCATTACCGACATCCGTGACATGTACGTCAACGATATTCGGTTCATCGAGCAGTTCTGAGAGGTTGAGATGAAGGTACTTCTTTCGTGGCTCAATGAATTTGGGCCGTTTGCTGACCCGACCGATAGCGATGCCGTCGAGGCGGTCGCTGCAGACCTCACTGCGCTCGGTCTCGCTGTTGAGGAGACGATCGCTATCGGCTCCCCGGTTGACGGAGTTGTCTCTGCTCGGGTGTTGCGGGTCGAACAACACCCAGATGCGGCGAAGGTTCGTCGTGTGTGGGTTGACGCTGGTGATGGTGACGAGCGCCATGTGTGGTGTGGTGCATCGAATATGTCGGCTGGTGATGTTGTGCCGCTTGCGACGCTAGGGACGACGATGCCGAACGGAATGACGATCGAACGTCGAGGCATCCTCGGTATTGATTCAGAAGGAATGCTCTGTTCGGCGGTCGAGCTGGGAGTCGGTGAAGATCATTCTGGGATCCTGCTCTTAGATAGTGACGCTGAACTGGGTATCTCATATGCGCAGGTGTTGGGAATCGAACCAGACGTCATCTTTGATCTCGATCTCACTCGCAACCGCCCTGACTGCTGGTCAATCGAAGGGGTAGCTCGAGATCTTGCGGCGTGGCGCTCGCAGCCTCTGGCCGAAGTTGGTGAGGGCTCAGCGGTGATCGGTGAAGCTCGGACGGTTCCAGTTTCGATTGCTGATCCTGCCTGTGGTCGGTTTACCGCAACGGTGATTTCAGGGGTCCGTGTGGGTCCATCGCCTGAATGGATGGCACGTCGGCTCGAAGCGCTGGGAATGCGGGCGATCAACAACGTTGTCGATGTGAGCAACTACGTCATGCTTGAGTTGGGGCAACCCAACCATGCGTACGATCTCTCCACCATCGGAGGAGGATTCTCGGTGCGCATGGCGCGCGACGGAGAGACACTCGCGACGCTCGATGATGTCGAACGCTCATGCACTGTCGATGATCTTCTCATCTGTGATGGAAATGATGTGCCGGTTGGTCTCGGTGGTGTCATGGGTGGAGCCGATAGCGAGATTTCCGACGCGACATCGGAAGTGGTTCTCGAGATTGCGTGGTTTGCGCCGCTCGGAATTATGAAGACAGCTTCTCGCCACGGTTTGAGGTCAGAGGCCTCGGCTCGTTACGAGCGTGGGGTTGATCCGGCGCTCGCTGACCGCGCGGTGCAGCGTTTTGCTGAACTTCTTTCTCTCACGTGTCCTGACCTCGTTGTTCATGCCGGTGGGGCTGACGAACGGTCATCGGGTATGCCTGAACTTGTCCGTTCGGTAGACGTCCGCATTTCTGAGGTCAACCGAATTCTCGGCACCGACCTCGCAGCGAGTGATCTGCCCGGGCTCATCGACCCGATCGGGTTCACGGTTACGGAAAACGGTGATGACGTAGTGGTCGCATTGCCGTCATGGCGTCCAGACTCCACTTCTGAAATCGATGTCATCGAAGAAGTCGCTCGGCATCATGGCTATGGGCGTCTCGGTCGGTCGGTACCGAAGCCAACCGGGCACGGTCACTTGACGCAAGCACAAATTCGTCGCCGCCTGCTCCGTGATGTGTTGGTGGGATTGGGCATCTCTGAAGCCATGCCAAACCCGATTGTCGCTCCTGACACGATGGCCCGGGCGGGCATCGAGGGTGACACGCTGAGAATTCTCAATCCGCTTGTGGCAGATGAGAGTGCACTGCGCTTGTCGCTGCGTCCAGGCTTACTGACGTCACTTGCTCATAATGAGCATCACCGCCGAACCGGAGTGTCTCTGTTCGAGATTGGCAAGGTGTACCCGCCGTCGGGTGACGGCCTGCCTGATGAGCATGAAGTCTTGTGCGTGGTGCTCGCAGGTCAGGATGCACATGCCGCCGTTGCGGTCTGGCGTCAGATTTCGCAGGCGCTAGGCGTCGGGGCAATGATCGATCAGTCCACCGTCCCAGGCGGGATGCATGGCACTCGTTCGGCTGTCCTTCGTGCTGGCAGAGATGTCATAGGGGCGATCGGTGAAATCGCTCCTGGGGTGCTGGAAAGCTTTGGGGTCACCGAGCGTGTAGCGGTGATTGAGGTGCGTATCGATGGAATGCTTTCTGGCAAAGGCGGGTCGCGTGCTTATCGGCCGATCAGTCGGATGCCATCAAGCGACCTCGACCTTGCGTTCGTGCTCAGTGACGATGTTCCTGCTGATCGGCTTGAGCGGGCACTTCGGCAGGGGGCGTCGTCACTCTTGGTCGACCTCAACCTCTTTGACACCTACCGCGGCCCTGGAGTGCCCGAGGGGCACCGTTCGCTCGCGTGGCGGCTTCGGCTGCAAGCCAGCGACCGAAATCTCACCGATGCTGATATCGCTGATGTGAAGGCGGCCTGCGAGGCGGCTGCAAAGAAACTTGACGCAGAGTTACGTAGTTAGGTCAGGTGTGAGCGTCGTGGTCACTGTTAATTAAGGCTGACATCGCTCGGAGCGTTTGCAAGCCACTTGATCGGTGGTGGTTGACGGTTGAGGACCCGACGCCAGAGGTCTGAGGGTTGATTCCCAAAGACATCGTTGGTTTCTGCGGCCACGACGATCCAGCCCCCGGCATCGATTTCTGCGTCGAGTTGACCAGAAGACCAGCCTGCATATCCGCTGAAAATTCGGATGCCGGCAAAGTGAGGGGCGATGATCGCAGGATCGCCTGCAAGGTCGATCGACCATACTCGATCTGCCACCTGAACAGCCCCTTCAATTTCTGTGTCGATGGTGTCTTGTGTGACGCCGAGAGCGATAAGGGCAGATGGGTCGACTGGGCCTCCGTTGAAGACCACCGGTGGTTCTGTGAGCGACTCGCTCCAACGTGAGATCGGTTCAAGATCTGGATCGGCCAGCGGACGATTGATGACCACGCCGATGGCACCCTCATCGTTGTGATCGATGACGTAGACCACCGACCGGTCAAAGTTTGGGTCGTCGAGGGGAGGGGAGGCCACAAGAAGTTGACTGCGTGCCCCGCCGGTGAACATTTGAACAATCTTACTAGCGGAGAATCCAGGTACTTCGGAAAAACGAATTTCTATTCGAAATTCTGTATACTCATTCGTTATGGGTGGGAACAACATTCCTCATAACGCGAAATCGGTTGGTGTGGTCGGCGCTTCAGGATTCACTGGCGCAGAGCTTCTCAGAGTGATCGACCGACATCCAGCGTTGCATGCAAAAGTACTGCAGGCGGCCTCGCAGGCAGGTGAGCGTGTCGCCGACCTGTACCCATCAATGGCCGCAGCGCACAGTGGTGCGACATTCTCAGAATTTGACATCGACCAGCTCGACGGCCTCGACGTGGTGTTCTTGGGTCTGCCACACGAGGTATCGATGGAGATAGTTCCTGAGCTGTTTGATCGAGTCGGTCAGATCGTTGATCTCAGCGCTGCGTTCCGGTTGACCGATGCATCGCAATATCCGGTGTACTACGGCTTTGACCACGATCAGCCCGCAGCGCTTGCGGCCGCGGTGTATGGCCTGCCTGAGTTTCACCGAGATGAACTGGTGAACGCAACGTTGATTGCAACCCCTGGGTGTTATGTCACTGCCGCGATCATCGCGGTTCGCCCATTGGTTGACAAGGGTCTCATTAGCACCGACACGGTGATTGTCGATGCGGCAAGTGGCGTGACAGGAGCAGGTCGAAAAGAAGACCTCGCTTACGCCTTCACCACCGTCGATGAAAACTTCACCGCCTACGGACTCCTTCGACACCGGCACACACCAGAGATGGAACAAGAGATAGGTGCCCAGGTGTTGTTCACCCCGCACCTCTTGCCAATGAATCGTGGCATCCTTGCGACCTGTTACTCGACACCTGCCAATGACGGTGCCAGGTCGCAGGAGGCAGTGATCGAGACACTGCAGGAAACATACGCAGGCGAGCCGTTCGTCGAAGTCATCGATGGGATTCCGGGTACGAAGGCCACCCTTGGGTCAAATCTTGTGCTTGTCACGGGTCGTTACGACGAACGAACCGACACCATCATCACCATTTCGGCGCTTGACAATCTTGCGAAAGGAGCGTCGGGTGGAGCGGTTCAGGCCCTCAACATTGCACTCGGTATCGACGAAACTTCAGGGCTCGACCGGATAGGGGTTGCACCATGACTGATGTCGCTGCTCAACGCGCTGCCATTCTCGTTGAAGCGTTGCCGTACATTCGGCGTTTTGCCGGTCGTACCATCGTTGTGAAATATGGCGGTAATGCCCTCGCCGGAACGTCGGGTGATGATGCCCTTTCCGTATTTGCCACTGACATCGTGATGATGCGGTTAGTTGGCATGCGCCCGGTCGTCGTCCATGGTGGTGGCCCCCAAATCAGTGATTTGATGGGTCGCCTAGGCAAGACAGCCGAATTCAAAGATGGGCTGCGGGTGACAGATGCGGAGACTGTCGACATTGCTCGGATGGTGCTCATTGGGCAGGTGAATCCTCAGATTGTCTCAGCGATCAATGTGCACGGTGATTACGCAGTCGGGGTGAGCGGAGAAGACGGCGGTCTCATTAGGGCGGTCGCGCGCAACCCTGAACTCGGATTCGTCGGCGATATCTCATCGATCAACCCTGACGTCTTGGAACGGTTGCTCGACGATGAATTCATACCTGTTGTCGCAACGGTCGGGGCCGATGCCGAAGGGCAGGCGTTCAATATCAACGCCGACACCGTGGCGGGCGAGATTGCCGCCGCACTCGGTGCAGAAAAGTTGGTGTATCTCACCGATATCGATGGCCTTCGGCGCGACATCGCTGATGCTGCATCCCTCATTCGTCAGACCACTCCCGACGAACTTGAGCAGCTCATCAGCGACGGCACTATCGACGGGGGCATGATCCCGAAGGTGGCAAGTTGTATTTCTGCTGTTCGAAATGGAGTTGGCCGAGCTCACATTCTTGACGGCCGCACCCCCCACGCTCTACTGCTCGAACTTTTTACCGACGCCGGCGTTGGCACGATGGTCCAGATGCCCGCATCACAGAACGGAGATTGAAATGGGACACACATTTGACACCGATGGCGCAGTAGGGCACTGCCCATTCATGCCGGTGTTCGGTCCACCCGCACTCATGCTTGAACGAGGAGATGGAACAGAGGTGTTCGCCACCGATGGCACCCGTTATCTCGACTTTCTCGCTGGGATCTCAGTGGTCTCGCTCGGACACTCACATCCAGTCGTTGCTGACGCAATTGCCGACCAAGCGAGAAAGCTGGTGCATGTCAGCAACTTCTTCGCAAATCCGGTTGCAACTGCGGCTGCAATGTCGATTGACGGTTTGCTCACTGACGCGACGGGACGTGCGGGCCAGGTGTTCTTCACTAACTCAGGTGCCGAGGCAAATGAGTGCGCGCTGAAACTCGCTCGCAAGCACGCCGGGCCCGGTCGACACAAGGTGGTGACCGCCTTGGGTTCGTTCCACGGGCGAACTCTTGCAACGTTGGCGGCGACCGGCCAGCCGGCAAAACATGAGCCGTTCGCGCCAATGCCCGATGGGTTCATCCACGTGCCATGGGGAGACCTCGCTGCGATTGAGGCCGCTGTCGACGAAACTGTTGGAGCGGTCTTCCTCGAGTCAATCCAGGGTGAAGGGGGAGTGAACCCTGCCCCCGATGGTTATCTCGAAGGCGTGCGCGAGATCTGCACCCGTAAGGGTGCGTTGATGATGATTGACGAAGTGCAAACCGGTTTTGCTCGCACTGGCGAGTGGTTCGGGTTCGAACACTCAGGTGTGTCGCCCGACGTTGTCACCCTTGCAAAAGCGATGGGTAATGGCATGCCGATCGGCGCCTGCTGGGCGCCCGTTGATGTTGCGGCTGCATTCGTTCCCGGAGATCATGGCAGCACGTACAGCGGGACGGCTCTCGCAACTGCAGCGGTTGAGGCCGTGATTAGTGAGATGAAGCGGCTCGATGCGTGCTCACTCGCTCGAGCTGGCGAGTCGAAGATTCGGGCGATGCTTGATGGCGTGGACGGGGTCGCTGGAGTCCGCGGCAACGGGTTGCTACTCGGCGTTGCGCTCGAAGACGGCATCATCGCAGGTGACGTGGCGGCCGAAGCGCTCGCGAATGGACTCATCGTCAATGCGGTTAATGCAGCAACTATTCGAATCGCACCACCGCTGACAGTTTCCGAAGACGAAATCGAAGAGGCGATGGGAATTCTGCTGTCAGCGATCGCGACTGTGAAGGATGCCTCATGACCGTGCGTCATCTCCTCAACATTGTTGATCTGTCGGTTGATGAGCTCGCTCTCATTGGAGATCTCTCAGATCGCTCGATTGATGACCTCGGGCGCCCTCTTTCGGGTGGCGGTGTCGCGCTGATATTTGAAAAGCCTTCAAACAGGACGCGCCAATCAATGGAAATGGCCGTTGTTCAACTCGGTGGTCACCCCGTCTACACACGTGGTGAAGAGGTTGGCCTCGATACCCGTGAGTCGGTTGAAGATGTCATTCAGATCCTCGAGGGATATCACGCAATGGTTGCAGCTCGTGTGTTTTCCCATGGTGTGGTCGAGCGAATGGCTGCGTTGTCAACGGTTCCTGTCATCAACATGTTGTCCGACTGGTCGCACCCGCTGCAGGCTCTCGCCGATGTGCGGACGATGCGCCACGAATTTGGTGCGCTCTCAGGTCGGACTGTTGCCTGGGTCGGTGATTACAACAATGTGGCTCGGTCGCTTGGCGAAGTGAGCATGATGTCAGGCATGTCGGTGAGGTTCGCTTGTCCCGATGGGTTTCAGCCGTCAGCGGCGGAGTGTGACAGGTTGTCGCAGCTCGGGCCAGGAGACGTTGCATCAACCGATGACCCTGCGGGCGCCGTTACCGGTGCCGATGCAGTCCATACCGACACGTGGGTGTCGATGGGTCAAGAAGACGAAGTCGAAGAACGTCGCAACATCTTCGCTGCCTACAGCGTGACCGATGCGCTTATGAGCCTTACGGCTGATGGTGCCATTTTCATGCACTGCCTTCCGGCCTACCGTGGCTACGAGGTCGCTGCATCGGTCATCGACGGCTCAGCGTCACGGGTCATCCGTCAAGGTCATGACCGGATGCACGCGGCTCGCGGTGCGCTGGCGTTTCTCGGGGGTGTGCGTTGAGTGCGAAGGCTCGCCGGCAGCAATTAATTACCCGTTTCATTGAGCAACATGAGGTGGGTAATCAGGCCCAACTCGTAGAGATGCTGTTATCTGAACATGTGTCTGCAACTCAAGCGACGGTGTCGCGTGACCTCGACGACCTTGGAGCGATTAAAGTTCGATCCGCGTCGGGCTCGTCGGTCTACGCGTTTCCCGAGTTTGCCCCAGATCGGGTTGCTCCGTTAGAGCAATTGCGGCGCGTCATGGGCGAATGGGTTGGTGAGGTCACGAGCTCGTCAAATCTCGTGGTGGTGCGTACCCCACCAGGATGTGCTCATGTCGTCGCCTCGGCCCTTGACCGGAGTGCGGTCGATGGCCTCATCGGCACGGTCGCAGGAGACGACACCGTTATTTGCATTGCCGGCGAGAACTCAACCGGGCAACGACTCGCTGCGCATCTTCGCGAACTCGCAGGAATTGACGGAGGAGTGAATTATGGCTGACAACAAGAGTTCAGATTCGCTATGGCACGGCCGTTTCGCTGGCGGTCCTGCAGAGGCGTTGATGGCCTACACCGTCAGCCTCCCTTTCGATCGTCGGTTGTGGGAGGTCGACATCCAGGGTTCATCGGCGCATGTTCGCGGTTTAGGTCGTGCAGGTGTCCTGTCGCCCGACGAGGTTGAGAGTGTGCTGAATGCCCTTGAGGCCGTCCACCAAGAGTTCTCTGATGGATCGTTTGAGTTTCGCGATGGCGATGAAGACATTCACACCGCGGTTGAGCGTCGGGTTACCGAGATCGCAGGAGATGCTGGCGCGCGTCTGCACACAGCGCGCAGCCGTAATGATCAGGTTGCAACCGATTTGAGATTGTGGACCAAGCAGGCGATTGCTGAGGTTGCATCGGGTGTCGTCAACCTGCAGAGGGTGTTGCTTGATCGGGCTCGTCAGGCCGGTGATGCGTACCTGCCGGGTTACACGCACCTGCAGCGTGCGCAGCCGGTCATGCTTGCGCACCATCTATTGGCCCACGCATGGTCGTTGCACCGTGACTTTGACCGCCTCGTCGATGCGCATCGTCGTCTCGATGTCTCACCTCTTGGCGCTGGGGCGTTAGCGGGCACGTCAATTGAGATCGACCCGACCCTCACTGCTGAAGATCTGGGTTTCGCCGCCGTATTCACCAACTCCCTTGATGCTGTGAGCGATCGTGATTTTGTTGCCGAGACGCTGTTCGACCTTTCGCTCATCGGCATTCATCTTTCGCGGATTGGTGAAGAGTGGGTGCTGTGGACGTCCGAAGAGTTCGGGTTCGCTCGTTTAGATGATGCCTATGCGACCGGTTCATCAATGTTGCCGCAGAAGAAGAATGCTGACATTGCTGAACTCGCACGCGGTAAATCGGGTCGGCTGATTGGCAATCTCACGGGTTTGCTTGCCACGTTGAAAGCGCTTCCACTTGCGTATAACCGTGACCTGCAGGAGGACAAAGAACCGCTCTTCGATTCGGTCGAGCACACTGTGCTTGCGCTTGCAGCAATTGCAGGCATGATGAGCACCGCAGAGTTCGATACCGATCGAATGGCGGCAGCAGCTGATGCCGAACTTCTCGTTGCGACTGACCTTGCGGAGCATCTCGTTCGCAGCGGTGTTCCGTTCCGTCAGGCGCATGCTCAGGTGGGGCAGTTGGTTCGTCGTCATCTGAGCGGTGAGGGGCAACTTCGTGATCTCGCGATTGCAGAAATCGGTCATGAATGTGCCGTATATTTCGAGCCGGGTGGTGCCACCAAGATGCGGACATCGCCAGGTGGAGCTGGCCCGACGCCTGTCGCCGTTCAGATCGCAGCGTTCACTGAGAAGCTCTCTGAGTCGGTGGCTCGGTTGAACGAGTTAGGTTAAGCACATGACGGTGACCTTCGGGGCAGTCTTTGTCACGATGTTCGTGATTATGGACCCCATTGGCAATGTCCCCATTTTTCTGTCGGTAACTCGACGCCTTTCACCTAAGCAAAGGTCTCGCTCAGCGCTTCTTGCGGTGGTGACTGCGGCATTAGTGATCACAGGTTTCGCAGTCGGCGGCCGCCAGGTTCTCGGCTTTTTAGATGTGTCGGTTCCGGCATTGCAGGGCGCCGGTGGTCTGTTGCTGTTACTCGTTGCGTTGCAGTTGTTGACGAGCGCTGACGATGACGCTGAGGCGGCCCCTATCGATCACGTTGCGGTCGCGATGGTTCCTTTAGGCACCCCACTCCTCGCCGGTCCCGGTGCGATCGTCGCAACGATCGTGTTCGTCCAAAACTCCTCGATGGCGCGTGAACGCTGGTCCATTGCCGGCGCACTTGCCGTCGTTCTCTTACTGGTCTACCTCATGATGAGGTTTGCTGAACTTGTGAATCGTGTGCTCGGGCGTTCAGGGATCTTGCTGCTGAGTCGTATTGCTGGGCTGCTTCTCGCAGCGATTGCGGTACAGATGATTGCTGACTCGGTGATCGGCTTCGTCAACTCAGGAAGTTGATGGCGAGTGGTGCGATGTCAGCGCGCGCTCGGGTGAAACCAATAGCCGTGAGGGTGCATGGTTCCGAGATGGCGTACGTGTGAGACCCCATTGTTCCAGTCGATTCGGGTCACTGCGGTGAGTTCAGATCGCTGCGGGTCCCGAGCAATCTGTTCATCGTGTTGGAGCGTTGGGGTCGTTGAGGGCTGTTCGAGATACACCCATGTCAGATGTCGTCGTCGTCCGAGCGCTTCGAGCCGTTGCCGGTAGGAGTGCTGGTCATCGAGGCTCAGGTACGACAGCACCCATGAGTTGACGATGGTGAGGTGGTCATCTTGCATTGCCTCGATCTCGGTGAGAGCAGCGAGAGCGTCCGCGGTGCGCAGGTCGACCGGGTTGGCCTTCGCCCAGGCGACGGCCTCCTTGAGTCGCTCAATGCGGTCGAGTTGATCTGGCCACACGCAGGCAAGCAGCCACATCGCGTCATCGGTGTCGACGTCAATCGGGTGGGGGTCAAATCCGAGGCGACGAGAAAAGGTGCCGATCTCGATGTCGGGTGGTGCTTCGGCCCTCACGCTGCAGCGAAGATCTGGAGCAGCCGTGTCGCCGCCGGATGTGGTCCATGATCCGTTCTCTGCGGTATACGTGCAGTGGTATGAATCGAGATGGAGATTGAGACCTGCCGAACATCCCACGTCGATGAGGGTTGAGTTCTTGATAACTGGTTGTTGCGCGAGCGCAAGACGCAGCAGTGCCGAGCGTGAGATGTCGTTGGTTTGGGTGTGCCGAGTTCGAATGAGGTCGATGAGTTCGTCGCGGTAGGTACCGCAAAACTCGTGAATGGCGGCTGCGAGTTCGTTGCGATCGAGTGACGCTACATGAGGCATTCCCGTCACTGAGGGGAATCTCTGCGAGAGCGCCGTGTTCTGGTGCTGCAAGACGAGGTAGTGAATTGCGGCGAGCAGCAGCACCGGTCGCTGTTGTGGTTGGGGTGCATGATCGAGCAAGTTGCGAACTGTTGGCTGCGAGTCGTCACCAATCGCGTGAGCGATATCGGCGTAAAAGGGAGCCCTCGAGCTCACAGATTCTGCAAACTCGTGAAACATGGCTGCGATCTCGCGGTCGGAGGCCCCCGTCGACATTCTCGAAGCGTAGATGTTCGGCGATGTCGGTTCTGGTGCTGAGTCGTGGCACGATATTCGCTGTATGGATTTCACTGCCGAGCTCGAGGCCCGTGGGCTGATTCACGACACCACCGATCGAACGCAATTTGCGGCACGTCTGAATTCGGGTCCGATCGGGGTCTATGTCGGTTTTGACCCGACGGCTGATTCGTTGCATGTCGGCCATCTTCTTGGTCAAGTCGGCTTGCGTCGATTTCAGATGAATGGCCACCGGGTGTTTCCACTGGCGGGAGGAGCCACCGGGATGGTGGGCGACCCAAGCGGTCGCTCAGAGGAACGAAATCTGCTGACCCGAGACGAGCTTGAACACAACGTTCGGAGCATCTCGCAGCAACTTGAGGGCATTCTTGACTTTTCTGGGTCGAATCCGGCGACGATGGTAAATAACGCGGACTGGACAGTTCAGATGCCGCTACTTGACTTCTTGCGTGACATTGGTAAGCACGTCTCGGTTCCGCAGATGCTTGGGAAAGATTCAGTGAAGTCGCGTCTCTCCGCCGAGTCAGGGCTCTCATTCACCGAATTCAGCTACATGTTGTTGCAGGCAAACGATTTCCGTCATCTTCACGCAGAGCACAATGTTGAACTGCAAATGGGTGGTAGTGACCAGTGGGGCAACATCACTGCTGGCATTGACCTCATCAGACGTACTGCAGGTGCCGCTGCGTTTGGATTGACGTGGCCGTTGCTCACAAAAAGTGACGGTACAAAGTTTGGAAAAACCGCGGCAGGAGCAGTGTGGCTTGATCCTGAACGAACAAGCCCCTATCAATTCCGCCAGTTCTGGCTACAAACCGATGATGCCGATGCGCGTGATCGACTGCTGCGGTTCAGTTTGCGAACGCTCGATGAAATCGACGCTCTACTTCAGCAGCACGAGGCGGCGCCGCATGAGAGAGCAGCGCAAAAGGCGCTTGCCTACGAGATGACCGCAATGGTTCATGGTGACGCTGCGGCGATTGCCGCCGATGCCGCCGCCGCAGTGTTATTCGGGTCCGATCCTCGTGATGCAGATTCGGCTGCAATGGAGGTTGTAGCGGGCGAACTGTCGTTGACGGAGGTGTCCGCTGCCGAGTGCGAAGACCTTCCGGCGCTGTTGGTTCAGTGCAGTTTGGCGAAGTCAAAAGGTGATGCCCGCCGTACGTTGGAACAGCGTGGTTTTCGCTGCAACGGAGAAGTGCTTGAGCTCGATTCAAATGTGTCGGAGATGTCGGCGCTGGAGGGCGGTTTTCACCTCATGCAAAAGGGGCGATCGTCACACCATCTTCTGCGGATATTTTCTTGAATTCGGGTTGTGCGCTCTCGGTGTGAGCAGTAGTGTTAACCCTCGCCCCAAAAGCCAGTTGGTTGGAGGGTGACACCTAGTCACGAGAGTGAATGTGTCAGAGCAGTAGCTCCTTGAAAACGGAAGAGAAGACAGAACGCCAGTGCGGGCAGTCGGTCAGGGGAAACTTAGGTTTCTGAGACACGACTGTCTGTCAATTCAGTCGCCGGGTTCCCACCCGGTGACAAACACAAGTAATAAGTCAAGATTGCAGTCCCTGGGTAAATTCCACTCACACTGCGCTCGACCATCAGCCGTTCGATAGACGAACAACCGTTCAGATATCGGCAGGTTTTTGTTGGAGAGTTTGATCCTGGCTCAGGACGAACGCTGGCGGCGTGCTTAATACATGCAAGTCGAACGAGGTCCAACCGATCTTCGGATTGGTGAAGACTTAGTGGCGAACGGGTGCGTAACACGTGAGAAACCTGCCCCGGTCTCTGGAATACCAGTTGGAAACGACTGCTAATCCCGGATGCCGTCGGACCATCGCATGGTGGACCGACGAAAGGGTTACCGGACTGGGAGGGTCTCGCGGCCTATCAGCTTGTTGGTGAGGTAACGGCTCACCAAG
>CBFHYI010000040.1:0-13864 GCA_965660025.1 uncultured Ilumatobacteraceae bacterium
TTGTTCTTGAAGGCCGATCCGCACAGAATTGGAACGAAATCGCCTGCGAGGGTTCCGGCACGAATTGCTCGCTTGATCTCTGCAATCGAGACCTCTTCACCACCGAGATACTTCTCCATCACCTCTTCATCTGAAGTTGCGATGGTCTCCATCATGCGTTCGCGGTATTCGTTGGCGCTGTCGACCATGTGATCTGGAATGTCAACTTCATCCCACTTCGCGCCAAGCTCCTCGTCCTGCCAGATAAGAGCCTTCATTTTCACGAGGTCAACGAGACCTGCGAACGGCTCGTTCGACTCTGGACCACCAGCACCAACAGGAAGCTGAATGACGAGTGGGTTGGCCTGCAACCGGCTCTCCACCATTTCCACCGTGCGGTAAAAGTTCGCACCGATGCGGTCCATCTTGTTGACGTAGCAGAATCGGGGCACGTTGTATTTGTTGGCTTGACGCCACACGGTCTCGGTCTGTGGCTCAACGCCGGCAACTGAGTCGAACACAGTGACGGCCCCGTCGAGCACGCGAAGTGAACGCTCAACCTCGATGGTGAAGTCCACGTGACCCGGCGTGTCAATGATGTTGATGCGATGGTCATCCCAGACGCACGTCGTCGCAGCTGAGGTGATGGTGATCCCCCGCTCCTGCTCTTGCGCCATGTGGTCCATGGTCGCTGCACCGTCGTGCACTTCACCGATCTTGTAACTCTTTCCGGTGTAGTACAGGATTCGTTCTGTTGTCGTGGTCTTTCCGGCGTCGATGTGCGCCATGATCCCGATGTTTCGGGTGCGCTCAAGTGGGAACTCACGCTTGGCCATTACAGGTCACTTCCGTTCGGTCGTCAGGTCTGGGGGATGTCAAAGGGCAAAAAAGTTGGCGATCGGGTTGATCACCAGCGGTAGTGGGCGAAGGCCTTGTTCGACTCGGCCATCTTCTGCATATCGTCTCGCTTCTTCATCGAAGCTCCGAGGCCATTGGCTGCGTCCATGAGTTCAGCAGCGAGACACTCGGCCATGGTCCGCTCACGGCGGGCACGGGAGTACTCGACGATCCAACGGATCGCGAGGGTCGATGCACGACGAGGGCGAACCTCAACGGGCACCTGATAGGTGGCACCACCAACACGGCGGCTACGCACCTCGAGGGGTGGCTTCACGTTGTCAATCGCACGGCGAACGGTGTCGAGTGCATCGTCACCGGTGCGGCTTGCGATGAGATCCATTGCGTCGTACACGATGCGCTCGGCGGTGCTGCGCTTGCCGTGCAACATGACTTTGTTGATGAGCTGTGTGACGACGGGTGAACGGTACACCGGGTCGGCGACGAGCTCGCGACGTGGGGCTGGACCTTTACGTGGCATGACTTACTTCTCTGCTTTCGCGCCGTAGCGGCTACGGGCTTGCTTGCGGTTCTTTACTCCGGCCGCGTCAAGGGCGCCACGGATGATTTTGTAGCGAACACCGGGGAGGTCACGGACGCGACCACCGCGGACGAGAACAATCGAGTGCTCCTGAAGGTTGTGGCCCTCGCCAGGAATGTAGGCCGTCACTTCAATGCCACTCGAAAGGCGAACACGGGCAACCTTGCGAAGCGCCGAGTTCGGCTTCTTCGGAGTCGTGGTGTACACGCGGGTGCAGACGCCTCGGCGCTGAGGGGAACCCTTCAATGCCGGGGTCTTGCTCTTGGTGAACTTCGACTGGCGTCCCTGGCGGACGAGCTGTTGAATTGTTGGCACGTTGACCTTCTCGTTGTTGCGTATATCGGATCTGTGCTGAGCCAAATCGCTCGTTACACAGACCCCGGAATGTTATGAGTGGATACGAAAACCGGCAACCTGTCAGTCACCGTCAGCAGCTGCGGCATCACCAACTGCTGCTGTTTCGAAGATACGGGCGAGAGCTGCGGCCGGGTCATCGTCCTCAACTTCGCTTGAGTAATACGTCATCGGCTCGTAGTCAGGAGCCTGCACGGAGAACTCGCGGTAGCGCATCATGCCGGTACCGGCTGGGATGAGCTTGCCGATGATGATGTTCTCCTTGAGGCCGATCAGACCGTCGGACTTGCCGTCGATCGCAGCCTCGGTGAGCACTCGGGTCGTCTCCTGGAACGATGCAGCAGACAACCATGAATCGGTGGCAAGCGACGCTTTGGTGATACCCATGATTTCTGGACGGCCCTCTGAGGGGCGTTCACCAGACTCCACCATCGCCCGGTTTGTGTCTCGGAACCGCTTCGCATCAACTCGTTCGCCGGGGAGGAAATCGGTTGATCCTGGTTCTGAAACGGCAATGCGGCGCGTCATCTGACGAACGATGAGTTCGATGTGCTTGTCATGGATTGACACACCCTGGTCTCGGTAGACACGCTGCACCTCTTCAACCAGGTACATCTGCGTTTCGCGAGGACCCTTGATTTCCATGAGTTCCTTCGGATCAAACGGTCCGTCGGTGATCGGATCACCTGCACGAATTTCTGCTCCGTCGACCACCTCAGGCAGAGGGCGTGCGCCGAGTGGAAGCACGATCGGGTGTTCATCTCCAGCATCGTCGACAACAACGACTGGAATGCCCTTTCCTTCGTCTTCACCAATTCGCACGACACCTGAAGCCGGTGACAAACGTGCTGAACCCTTCGGGGTACGTGACTCGAAGAGCTCAACAACACGAGGAAGGCCGCCAGCGATGTCCTTACCGGCAACACCGCCGGTGTGGAAGGTACGCATGGTCAACTGAGTACCCGGCTCACCGATCGACTGTGCGGCGATAACGCCAACCGCTTCACCGAGCTCAATCGCCTTACCGGTTGAGAGCGAACGGCCGTAGCACATTGCGCACACGCCGAGTTCGGCATCACAGGTGAGAACTGAGCGCACCCGAACACGGTCAACTGCAGCGTCGTCACGAAGGGCAGCCATCTCGAGGTCGCCGATAATCGTGTTGCGCTCGAGGGTCTTGCGTCCATCGGGCAGCGCTTCTGACAATTCGACATCGTTGAGAAGCGCTCGGCCAAACAGTTTCGTCTCGAGGTACGAGCGAGTGTTCGCCGTGTCGGGGGCAACGTTTTCAATCCACACACCGAGCGTGGTGCCGCAGTCTTCTTCACGAACGATGAGTTCCTGAGCAACGTCGACGAGACGACGAGTCAAGTAACCCGAGTCAGCGGTACGAAGCGCAGTGTCGACAAGACCCTTGCGGGCACCGGGTGTTGCAATGAAGTACTCGAGAGTCTCAAGCCCTTCGCGGAAGTTCGACTTGATTGGACGAGGGATCATGTCACCACGAGGGTTCGCAACGAGACCACGCATAGCGGCGATCTGACGCATCTGGGTCATGTTTCCACGCGCACCAGAGCCAACCATCATGTCGATCGGGTTGAAGCGCTGTGCCTTGAACTCTGTCTCCATGTCACGGGTCACGGCATTGGTTGCGTCAGTCCAAATGCGAACCTCTTGCTGGCGGCGCTCACCGTCGGTGATGATGCCTCGCTTGAACTGCTGCTCGACCTTTTCAGCCTGCGACTCATGATCTTCAAGGATCGCTTTCTTCGTGTCTGGGGTGCGGACGTCATCGATTGAGACCGTCAAACCCGACTGGGACGCGAAGCGGTAGGAGATGTTCTTAATGCCATCGAGCGATGCGGCGACTTCGGCGTTGGAGTAGTGATCAGACAACTGCTCAACGATGATGCCGAGCTCACGTTTGCGGAGCACCGTGTCGATATGGCCGAAGCGTTCGGTGAAGTCGGCCGGAAGCGCCTCTTCGAAGAGCACTCGGCCCAATGACGAGCGATACTTCTCGGCGCCAACAGGGCGCATCTCGATCTCGGCGTGCAAATCAAGTTCGCCAGCGTCGTAGGCCTTGATGGCTTCCCAGTTATGGCGGAACACACGGCCTTCGCCCTTCGAACCCTCAACAGATTCGGTGAGGTAGAACGCACCGATCACCATGTCTTGGGTTGGGGTCACGATCGGACGACCTGACTGCGGTGACAAGATGTTGTTTGCGCTCAGCATAAGCACCCGAGCTTCAGCTTGGGCTTCGGCGGAGAGCGGCACGTGGATAGCCATCTGATCACCGTCGAAGTCAGCGTTGAACGCCGTACACACGAGCGGGTGAATCTGAAGGGCCTTACCTTCGACGAGAACTGGCTCGAACGCCTGGATACCGAGACGGTGCAGGGTAGGCGCACGGTTCAACAGAACAGGGTGCTCCTTAATGACGTCTTCGAGCACGTCCCATACCTGCGGTCGACGACGCTCAACCATGCGCTTTGCGGTCTTAATGTTTTGTGCAACGTCGAGTTCGACGAGGCGCTTCATGATGAATGGCTTGAAGAGTTCGAGTGCCATCAACTTGGGAAGACCGCACTGGTGCAGTTTCAGGGTTGGTCCGGCAACGATGACCGAACGACCGGAGTAGTCAACCCGCTTACCGAGAAGGTTCTGACGGAAGCGTCCCTGCTTACCCTTCAACATGTCCGACAGTGACTTCAATGGACGGTTTCCTGGGCCGGTGACTGGACGTCCCCGACGACCATTGTCAAACAAGGCGTCCACCGCTTCTTGGAGCATGCGCTTTTCGTTATTGACGATGATCTCAGGAGCTCCAAGATCAAGCAGGCGCTTCAAGCGGTTGTTGCGGTTGATCACGCGGCGATACAGATCGTTGAGGTCGCTGGTGGCGAAACGGCCACCGTCGAGCTGCACCATCGGGCGGAGCTCTGGTGGGATCACCGGGACGACATCGAGGATCATTGCACGGGGGTCATTCAAGCGTTGGCTCGACGGATCATCAGCGTCAACACGACGGTTGAACGATGCGACAATCTTCAGACGCTTGATTGCCTTCTGCTTACGCTGAGCACTGAGCGGCTTCTGGCCGTCTTGTGGGTCGATTGCCTCACGGAGTTTGCGCTCTTCTTCGTCGAAGTCGATGCGCTCAATCAGAGACTTGATGGCATCGGCACCAGTGCCACCTTCGAAGTACTCGCCGTAACGATCGGTGAGTTCGCGCCACAGCAATTCGTCTTCGAGAATGAGCCGCGAGTGCATACCCTTGAACTCTTCCCAGGCACGCTGCACCAGATCGATCTCAGCCATGTAGCGCTCGCGCAGGGCTTCAATTTCTTTGTCGGCATCGCGGCGAAGTTTCTTCGCATCAACACCCTCGGCTTCGGCGATTTCTGCTTCCGCTTCGAGTTCTTTATAACGACGGTCGATCTCGAGTTCGAGTTCTTTTTCGAGCTCATCCTTTTCGGCGAGATACTCGGCCTCGAGGCTTGAAAGATCTTCGTGACGACGATCTTCATCAACCCAGGTGACGAGGTTGGCTGCGAAGTAGATGACCTTCTCAAGCTGCTTTGCTTTGAGTTCTTCGCGAGGTTGGAGACCGGCGAGCAGGTACGCAAGCCATGAACGTGTACCACGGAGGTACCAGATGTGAACGACAGGCGCTGAGAGTTCGATGTGGCCCATGCGGTCACGACGAACCTTCGAACGGGTCACTTCAACACCGCAACGCTCACAAATAATGCCCTTGAAGCGGACTCGCTTGTACTTACCGCAATAGCACTCCCAATCGCGGGTTGGTCCAAAAATCTTCTCGCAAAAGAGACCTTCCTTCTCTGGGCGCAGCGTGCGGTAGTTGATGGTCTCTGGCTTCTTTACTTCACCGTGTGACCACATGCGAATCTGGTCGGCGGTTGCCAGCCCGATCTTCAGTTGGTCGAACATGTTGACGTCAAGCATGTCGGTTCCTTCGTTCCTCTTCGTTCGTTCTCGTTCGTGTCAGGTTGATCAGCGGCTTGCGCGTTGACGGCTGTCGTCGTCGTCTGCGCCACGCTCAGGTCGGGAAATATCGATACCGAGATCTTCCATCGTGCGATGGATGTCATCGTCAAGATCACGCATCTCGATCTCGCGGCCGTCGTCGCCGAGCACCTCAACGTTGATACAGAGTGCCTGCATCTCTTTCATGAGGACCTTGAAGCTCTCTGGCACACCAGGCTCAGGGATATTGTCACCCTTCACGATGGCCTCATACACCTTGATGCGGCCGAGAACGTCGTCACTCTTGATCGTGAGGAGTTCCTGCAAGCAATATGCGGAACCATATGCCTCGAGGGCCCACACTTCCATCTCACCGAAGCGCTGTCCACCGAACTGGGCTTTACCACCGAGCGGCTGCTGAGTGATCATCGAGTATGGGCCGGTTGATCGGGCGTGAATCTTGTCGTCGACCAAGTGGGCGAGTTTCAAGATGTACATGAAGCCGACCGTCACCGGGTTGTCATAGGCCTCACCAGTACGACCGTTAAAGAGGGTTGTCTTACCGTTGGTGCCGATCAGCCGGTCGCCGTCGACGCTTTCTGGGGTGAGGTTGCCAAGCACCTGCTGAATAGTTGGGTGCTTACCGGCCTTTTCGACCTCGTCCCAGTTGGCACCGTCGAAAACTGGTGTCGACACGAAGACCGATGGATCGGTGCTTGGACGAGTTTTCCGCTCGACACCCCGCACGGGCGCATTGCCAACGGTCTCGCCGGATGCGTCAGACCATCCCCAACGAGCGCCATAACCGAGGTGCGCTTCAAGCACCTGACCAACGTTCATTCGGCTTGGAACACCAAGCGGGTTGAGAATGATGTCGACGGGTGAACCGTCCGCGAGGTACGGCATGTCTTCAACAGGCAGCACCTTGGAAATGACACCCTTGTTGCCGTGGCGTCCAGCAAGTTTGTCGCCTACTGAAATCTTGCGGGTCTGAGCGACGTATACGCGAACGAGTTGGTTCACTCCAGGAGCGAGTTCGTCGCCGTCATCGCGGTTTGACACCTTGACGTCGATGACCTTTCCAGACTCACCGTGCGGAACCTTGAGGCTGGTGTCTCGAACTTCGCGAGCTTTCTCACCGAAGATCGCACGCAAAAGCCGCTCTTCTGGGGTGAGTTCGGTTTCGCCTTTTGGTGTGACCTTGCCGACGAGGACGTCACCGGGTCCAACTTCGGCACCGATGCGGATAATTCCGCGGTCATCGAGGTCGGCGAGGATGTCGTCGGAGAGGTTCGGGATGTCGCGCGAGATCTCTTCTGGACCGAGCTTGGTGTCACGGGCATCGATCTCGTGGACGTGAATGTGTATCGACGTCAACACGTCGTCTTTCACAAGCCGCTCCGACAAGATGATGGCGTCCTCGAAGTTGTAGCCCTCCCACGGCATGAATGCGACGAGGAGGTTCTTTCCGAGAGCAAGTTCGCCACGGTCAGTTGATGGACCATCTGCGAGCAATGTCCCCTTCTTGACCTTTTCGCCTTCGGCAACCCGCACGCGATGGTTGATGCAGGTGTCTTGGTTCGAGCGACGGAACTTCGACAGGAGGTATGTGGTCTTGCCCGACTTCGTGTAGTTCACGGTGATCGTCTCACCACTTACTTCTGTCACGACACCGTCTTCGGTTGCTTCGATGAGGTCGGCTGCGTCACGTGCGGCCCGACTCTCAATACCGGTTCCGATGTATGGCGCTTCGGCGCGAAGCAACGGAACTGCCTGGCGCTGCATATTCGCACCCATGAGTGCACGGTTCGCGTCGTCGTGCTCAAGGAATGGAATCAATGCTGTTGCAACCGACACGATCTGCTTCGGTGACACGTCCATAAAGTCGACCTCTGCGGGGGCAACGTAGCCAATGTCGGTGGTTGCGCCGAAGAAGCTTTCCTGTTCAAGCATCTTTCGAAGGTCGTCAAGGCTCGCCGCCTGAGGTGAACGACGAACAAGCACGCGAGGGTTCTTGAACGTGCCGTCAGGGTTGAGCGGAGCGTTGGCCTGAGCGACGACGTAGTCCTCTTCTTCGTCGGCGGCCATGTAGACGATCTCGCCGGTCACGCGGCCGTCGACAACACGACGGTACGGGGTCTCAATGAACCCAAATTCGTTGACTCGAGCGAAACTCGACAGACCACCGATAAGCCCAATGTTCGGACCCTCAGGGGTCTCGATTGGGCACATACGGCCGTAGTGCGAGAAGTGGACGTCACGTACTTCGAAGCCAGCACGCTCACGGCTGAGACCACCAGGGCCGAGGGCCGAGAGGCGGCGGCGGTGCGTGAGACCCGACAGCGGGTTTACCTGGTCCATGAACTGTGACAGCTGGGATGTACCAAAGAATTCTTTGATCGCGGCTTGGACCGGACGGATGTTGACCAGGGTGTTCGGGGTGATCGCTTCGACATCTTGGGTTGTCATGCGCTCACGGACAACACGCTCCATGCGGCTGAGGCCGATGCGAACCTGGTTCTGGATGAGTTCACCCACCGAGCGGATGCGACGGTTCGCGAAGTGGTCCTGATCGTCGAGACGGTAGCCAGGCTCCTGCTTGACGAGGTTCAACATGTAGGTCACTGCTGCGAGCACTTCGCAGCGGCTTAGGACGTACTGGCCCTCTTCTGGGAGGTCGAGTAGCGGCTCACCGTCAAGGTTGGTTCCGCTGAGATCGAAGATCTGCCCGAGGCGCTCGACTTCCGCTCCTAGTTTGCGGTTGAGCTTGTAGCGACCGACACGGCTGAGGTCGTAACGACGACTTTCAAAGAACGCGTTTCGGAAATAGGCCTTTGCTGACTCGACAGTTGGTGGCTCGCCCGGACGGGCACGTTTGTAAATCTCGACGAGTGACTCTTCACGGGTTGGGGCGTTGCCACGCTCTTTATCCCATTGGTCTTCGAGGAAATCGAAATGGCGAACAAACTGCTCAAGGAAGCCAGGGGCATTCTCTTCGTCGTAACCGAGCGCACGAAGCAGCGTGAAGATTCCGATGCGGCGCTTGCGAGCAACTCGGGTTCCGCAGGTGACGTGCTTTCCGGGGCGGTGCTCGACGTCAAACTCCATCCATTCACCGCGGTACGGGTGAATGGTGCCCTTCACGAGCTGATGCTTCGTCAGGTTGCGGAGGCGGTAGCGCTCACCCGGCTCAAAGATGACCCCTGGGCTACGAACGAGCTGTGACACGACGACACGCTCAGTGCCGTTGATGATGAACGTTCCTTTTTCGGTCATCATCGGGAACTCGCCCATGAACTGCATTTGCTCTTTGATCTCGCCGGTGTGCGCGTTGAGGAAGCGAGCACGAACGAAGATCTGCGACTGGTACGTCATGTTGTGTTGACGGCAGTGCTCCACCGAATACTTCGGCTCTGGGCGCAGATCAGGGTCAAACGGATCGAAGTCGAGTTCGAGCTGAAGATTTTCTGAGAAATCCTTGATCGGTGAAATATCGCGGAAGGTGTTTGCTAAGCCTTCTTCAAGAAACCACTTAAAGCTTTCACGCTGAATTGCAAGCAAGTCAGGAAGCTCTAACGGATCCTCGAGGTTGCCAAAGGAATAACGCTCACGGGTGGTCGAACTGGCCACGGTTCACCTCAAATTCTTAGCGAGTCGGTCAAGTGAGCGCGCCAAGAAAACACACATGGGGGAAGTGTTCAAACGACGACGCACAGCAACGGACAATCCTATCGCCGTCGGGCGAGGATCGTCAACGTGCTTCTACCGCGTCTTCGTGACACCAAACGGCGGCGCCGAGGTGCTGTGGCCGACAACGTAGAAAATTCAGACCACCTCTGTCAAGCACCTTAATACGGCAACGGGCCCCGGGGAGCGAACTCCCCGGGGCCCGATTGACCGAGTCACAGACTCACTTGAGTTCGACGGTTGCTCCAGCTTCTTCGAGCTTGCCCTTCGCCTCTTCGGCCGCATCCTTGGCTGCGCCTTCGAGGATGGGGCTTGGTGCGCCATCGACGAGATCCTTGGCCTCCTTCAGGCCGAGGCTCGTGAGCTCACGAACGACCTTGATGACCTGGATCTTCTGGCCACCAGCGTCGGTGAGAACGACGTCGAAGTTGTCCTTCTCTTCGGCGTCGGCATCGCCACCGCCACCACCAGCTGCAGGAGCAGCGGCAACAGCAACAGGAGCTGCAGCGGTTACTTCGAAGCGCTCTTCGAAGGCATCAAGAAGCTCTTTGAGCTCGATAACTGACATGTTTGAAATTGCGTCGAGAATTTCTTCCTTGGTCGACATGGTGTTTTCCTCTTTCGATGTGTTTGAAAATTACTGATTGGTCGGGGTGGCTGCTCAGGCAGCCTGCTTGTCGATAAGTGCGGCAAGGCCGTAAGCGAAGTTGCGAGGCATTGCCTGCAACAGTCCGGCGGTCTTGACGAGCGGTGCCTGAAGCGCGCCGGCGAAACGGGCGAGCAACTCTTCGCGGGATGGTAGATCTGCGAGTGCTGCTACATCGGATGCGGAGAGAATGGCTTCTCCCAGCACTCCGCCTTTCACGACGAGGCTCGGGTTTGCCTTGGCTGCGTCACGAAGTGCCTTTGCGGCTGCGGCGACATCACCGGCGACAAATGTGAGGGCGGTTGGTCCAATGAGAATCTCGTTGAGGCCCTCGACTCCGGCCTCGGTTGCGGCAAAACGAGCAAGCGTGTTTTTGTACACGGTGTGCTCAGCGCCTGAACCACGCAGCGAATTACGAAGGTCAGTGATGTCCTTCACGGTCATTCCGCGGTACTCAGAAACAAATACGGCATCTGCTGATTGCAGGCGCTTGCTGATCTCAGCAACGGTATCGACCTTGTGTTGACGTGGTGCTCTAGTGGCAGTGTCGGTCATGGTGCTTTCCTCCTTTCAAATATGTCGGTGGCTCGCATTTCGGCGATACCACACGACACACACCGTCATCGGTGTACTTCGGAGGCAGCACCTCGGTTGGCGGCAAATCCATTACCCCGTGTGGAACTCCACGCGGGACCAACTGTCTTCGGCGAGCGGTTGCTATGTGCGACGAAACGCTATCGGCGCTCCGACATTTTTAAACCTCAGTCGTTATCTGGACGGAGGCGTCCGATGTCGATGCGAACACCGGGGCTCTGGGTCGTCGACACCGTAATCTTGCGGATGTAACGGCCTTTTGCGCTTGCGGGCTTTGCACGCTGAATCTCGTCGATCACCGCACGGAAGTTTGCTTCGATCTGTTCAGATGTGAACGAGGCCTTACCGAGTTGCACGTGCACGTTTCCGAAGCGGTCGGTGCGGTACTCAACCTTCCCGCCCTTGAATTCACTTACTGCTCGACCGACGTCGGTGGTGACGGTGCCCGTCTTCGGGTTTGGCATGAGACCGCGTGGGCCAAGGGTGCGACCGATACGACCGACGAGCGGCATCATGTCGGGCGTCGCAATCGTGAGATCAAAGTCCATCTTTCCGGCTTCGATCTGCTCAGCGAGGTCATCGGCACCGACGATGTCTGCACCAGCGGCACGAGCCTCATCGGCGGCAGGACCAGCAGCGAAGACAGCAACACGAACGTCGCGACCGGTACCCGATGGGAGTGCGACGGTTCCGCGAACCATCTGATCAGCTTTACGAGGATCGACGCCGAGGCGGATCGCTACTTCGACGGTCTCATCAAACTTTGCTTTTGCGATGCTCTTCAAGATGTTGACGGCTTCGGTCGGATCGTAAAAGGTCTCCCGGTCGAACGCCTTCAGAGAATCTGCGTATTTCTTTCCTGACATTGTTGTCTCCCTCAGTGGTTGTCATCCCCCGGGCGAGGTTGTCCCGGGCCGGATGGTGTGTATATCGAACGTGGTTAGTGAAGTAACTCGAGCCTCAGCTCGTCGAGATTCCCATCGAACGGGCGGTGCCCCGAACCTGCTGCTTCGCAGCCTCGAGATCGTTGGCGTTGAGGTCGGGCATCTTGATCTTTGCGATCTCTTCAACATCGGCATCAGAAATGGTGGCCGCAGTCTCAGATCCGGGGTTGGTGGCTGCTTTTGCAATGCCAGCCTTCTGACGGATGAGAACCGGTGTTGGCGGCGTCTTCAAGATGAAATCAAATGTGCGATCTTCGTAGATCGTGATTTCGGTAGGAACGACGGTGCCCGCCTGTGACTCGGTGGCCGCGTTGTAGGCCTTCACGAAATCCATGATGGCGATGCCATGTGGACCAAGCGCAGTACCGACAGGAGGCGCTGGCGATGCCTTACCTGCTTCAATTTGGATCTTGACGATCGCTGCGACGTTCTTCTTAGCCATTGTTTTCTCTCTTCGTTACCTATCGTGCTGCAGCCGTGAGCCGACGCTCAGAGCTTCGACACCTGACTGAAGTCCATTTCGACGAGGGTCTCGCGTCCGAAAATGTTGACGAGCACCTTGAGTTTGAGATGGTCGGCGTTGATCTCGGCGATCTCTCCCGCAAAATCTGCGAATGGGCCTTCCTTGACGCGAACCGCTTCCCCAACTTCGTAATCGAGTTTTGGCTTCGGACGAGCCGCTGCTTCTGCGCCGTCGGTCTTTGGAGCGAGGAACGTACGAACCTCACGTCGGCGGAGTGGGGCAGGCCGCTGCCCACGATCGCTTTGTCCAACGAAACCTGTGACACCAGGGGTGTTACGGATGCAGTACCACGACTCGTCGTCCATCTCGCAACGGACGAGAAGGTATCCAGGGAACACCTTGCGCTGAACGGTCTGCTTTTTGCCGTTCTTGAACTCAACGACGTCTTCCATTGGGATGACCACTTCATAGATCTTGTGCTCCATATCCATCGACTGGATACGGGCATGAAGATTTGCGGTGACCTTCTTTTCGTAGCCCGACTGGGTATGCACGACATACCAACTTCCCGGACGAGTCCAAGGGTCGTCTTCAATCGGAGCGTCCTCAGCTGGAACTGCTACCTCTTCCACACCGGAGTCTTCCGCGTTCGCTCCACCGGTGCCCGCACCGTCGTTGTCACCAGCGGTGACGTCGGTGTCATCAACGAGCACACCGTCGTTCAGTGTTGCGTCGTCGGTCATGTTGCTCTCCTCGGCGTTCATGCGTAGAACCACCGCATCAATGAGCTGAGGCCAAAGTCAAGCCCCGAGACGTAGGCGGTGTACACCACCACGGTCACCAACACGATGAGTGAGTAGCGAACCACTTCTGGACGCTCAGGCCAGGCGACCTTGCGCATCTCGTCTCGCACCTCACGGAGGTATTGACCAGGTCCAACGCGATTTCGGTTCACCTGACGTGGAGCGCGAGTGGGGGCGCCCTTTTCGTCGAGGGCTCCTTGGCGCTTCAGCAAGCGCTTCTGTTCGCGGTTTAGATCGTCTAAAGACATGTGATTCGTCGTTTCGTATTCGTTCGCAGCAGTGCTGCAGCAGGGCAGGAGGGACTCGAACCCCCGACCGTCGGTTTTGGAGACCGATGCTCTACCAACTGAGCTACTGCCCTTAAAGGGACGGTCAGCGTACCAGCCGTCTCCCGATCAGTTGCAGAGCCAGATCAGCGGGTCTCTTTGTGGAGCGTGTGCTTGCGATCGAAACTGCAATATTTCTTCATCTCGAGTCGTTCGCGATCGTTGATCTTCGACTTCATCGTGATGTAGTTGCGCCGCTTGCAATCGGTGCACTCAAGGGTGATTTTCACCCGCTTATCTGACTTTGCCATGACTCATTGCCTCACTTGATGATTTTGGTGACGCGGCCCGCACCAACGGTCCGACCACCCTCACGAATCGCGAAACGCAAACCCTCATCCATCGCGATTGGCTTACCCAACTCAACAGTCATCGTCACATTGTCACCAGGCATCACCATCTCAGTACCCGACGGCAACTCAACAGTGCCCGTCACATCCGTCGTACGGAAGAAAAACTGCGGACGATAATTATTGAAGAACGGCTTATGACGGCCACCCTCCTCTTTCGTCAACACATACACCTGACCCTCAAAATCAGTATGCGGCGTAATCGAACCAGGCGCACACAACACCTGACCACGCTCAACATCTTCCTTATCCGTGCCACGCAACAACGCACCAATATTGTCCCCAGC
>CBFHYI010000041.1:0-13636 GCA_965660025.1 uncultured Ilumatobacteraceae bacterium
CGCTCCAGCCGAAGCATCATCGAATTTGGCTCGTTACGACGGCGTTCGATTCGGTTCTCGGGTTGAGGCTGCTGACACCAACTCGATGTACATGGCGACCCGTGGTGAGGGGTTTGGAGCAGAGGTGAAACGTCGAATCATGCTCGGCACCTACGCACTGTCGGCTGGCTATTACGACGCCTATTACGGCAAAGCGCTGAAGGTTCGTCGACTGATGGCTCAAGACTTCGCAACGGCGTACGAGTCGGTCGATGCGTTGGTGACGCCAGCTTCGCCGAGCGTGGCGTTCCCATTCGGTTCGAAGACCTCTGACCCTCTTGCGATGTACCTCTGCGATACGTACACGATCCCATCGAACCTCATTGGGCACCCGGCGATGAGCGTGCCATTCGGTGCGGGCGAGAACGACCTTCCGATCGGTGTTCAGGTGCTTGCTCCGGCAATGGGCGAACCGACAATGTTTGCCGTCGCCGCAGAACTCGAACGCTCGGCAGGGGGTAACCATGTCTGATGCAGCGACATGGACCCACGAAGGGTTCGAGATGGTCGTTGGCCTCGAAGTGCACGTCGAGCTCGCCACCGAAACAAAATTGTTCTCAGGCTCTCCTAATCGTTTTGGAGACGACCCGAACACCAATATTGACCCGGTGTCGCTCGGTCTGCCTGGCGCCTTGCCAGTGCTCAACCGTCAGGCTGTCGAGTTGGCGATGAGAATCGGCCTCGCACTCAATTGCACCGTTCAGTCGTGCACCTTTGCGAGAAAGAATTACTTCTATCCCGATATGCCGAAGGCGTACCAGATTTCCCAGTATGACCGTCCGCTCAACATTGACGGTCACCTTGAAATTGCTGACCGCATCGTCATCGGCGTCGAGCGAGCACACCTCGAAGAAGACACCGGCAAGAGCACCCACATTGGTGGTTCGGGAAGAATTCATGGAAGCGAGGGCTCGCTGATCGATTTCAATCGTGCCGGCGTGCCGCTCGTCGAGATCGTGAGCCGGCCCGATATCAGAACTCCTGAGCAGGCTCGACAGTACGTCAACGAACTCCGAGCAATTCTCGTTGAGATTGGTGCCTCCGATGCACGCATGGAGGAGGGCTCGATGCGGGTCGACGCAAACGTGAGTGTTCGACGTCCGGGCGAAGAGTTCGGCACCCGCTGTGAAATCAAGAATGTGAACTCGGTTCGATCGCTTGGGCGAGCAATCGATTATGAGGCACGTCGGCAAGTTGCGATGATCTCCGATGGTGAGGTGATTCAGCAAGAAACTCGCCATTGGGATGAAGGCGATGGACGCACACACACCCTTCGCACCAAAGAAGATGCCGACGATTACCGATATTTCCCAGACCCCGACCTCGTGCCACTCGACCCAGGCGATGAATGGATCAACAACGTTCGCTCGCAACTCCCGATGTTGCCGGCTGCCCGACGCATTCGTCTGGCAGAAGTGACCGGTCAGGCAGTCGATAGCGAAGCGATTGAAACAGTGGTCGAGCGCCGCCAAGACGACTATGTCGTAGCGGTGGCGGAAATCGGCGGTGGAGCCGAACGCGTGCTTGTCCACGTGAAAGAGGCGTTCTCCGAGCAAGGCAGTGAACCGTCAGTGCCAGCCGCTGATCTCGCAGCATTGGTCGCAATGGAAGTTGGTGGAGAACTCACTTCAACGCAAACGAAAACATTGCTCGGCGATCTTGTCGAACAAGGTGGTGGTGACCCGAAGGCGATGGCGGCAGCTCGTGGGTTTGAGGCGATGGACACGTCTGAACTCGACGGATTTGTCGACGACGCAATTGCGGCTGATCCTGATGCGTGGGCAAAGTTCTGCGCGGGTGACGGTAAAGCGATGGGTGCTCTCGTCGGCCATGTCATGAAGGCATCGCGTGGCCAAGCTGACGGTAAGGCAGTGACAGCAATCCTTAATTCACGCAAAGGCTGAACGCCCCGGACGATGGTGGTAGTCATCGTCAGCATTAGCGTGGTGGCATGAGCGATCGTCCATCTGAGACTTCAGTAGATATCAAGCCGCGTTCACGCGACGTCACCGACGGTATTCAAAAGGCAGCAGCTCGAGCGATGCTTCGGGCTGTGGGGCTCACCGACGACGATTGGGACAAGCCTCAAGTCGGTATCGCGTCGTCGTGGAATGAGATCACCCCATGCAACCTCAGCCTTCGCCGGCTTGCGGAAGCCGCCAAAGATGGTGTCCAACGATCAGGTGGTATCGGACTCGAATTCGGGACGATCACGGTTTCCGACGGCATTTCGATGGGACACGAGGGCATGCGGGCCTCGCTGGTGAGTCGAGAAATTATCTGTGACTCGGTCGAAGCAGTGATCCACGCAGAGCGGCTTGACGGCGTCGTCGTTCTTGGGGGATGCGATAAGTCGATGCCAGGAATGATGATGTCGATTGCGCGGCTCGATCTGCCTGGAATTTTCGTCTACAACGGTTCGACGTTGCCCGGCTATCACAACGGCAAAGCTCTCGATGTCACCAGCGTGTTTGAGGCGATCGGCGCCTGCGCAGCAGGAACGATTTCAGAAGATGAACTGCACGCAATCGAGTCGAACGCCTGCCCCGGAGAGGGTGCATGTGGCGGAATGTTCACCGCCAACACGATGTCATCTATCGGAGAAGCACTAGGTCTGAGCCTGCCGGGCTCTGCGTCGCCGCCAGCGGTTGATCGTCGCCGTGAAGATGATGCTCGTCGTGCCGGAGAGGCCGTCATCAACATGTTGAAGACGGGCTTGCGTCCTCACGACATCCTCACCAGAGGGGCATTTGAGAATGCGATCACGTTGGCGAACGCCCTTGGAGGTTCGACAAACGCTGTGCTCCACCTGTTGGCGATCGCAAATGAAGCGCGTGTCGATATTGAACTCGCTGACTTCAACCGCATTGCAGCCCGTGTCCCACACTTCGCTGACATGAAACCCGGTGGCAAGTTCCACATGACCGATCTCGATCGGGTTGGTGGTGTTCCGGTGGTGTTGAAGCACCTTCTTGAAGAGGGCTTGCTACATGGAGACGAGATGACGGTGACCGGTAAGACGATGGCCGAGAACCTTGCCGAAATTGATCCACCTGCACCCGACGGAACGGTCGTGTATCCGATTTCGCAGCCGATTAACGCTGAAGGCGGCCTCAACGTGTTGACCGGTTCACTCGCACCTTCTGGCTCGGTGGTAAAGGTTGCTGGCCTTACCGAAGATCAGCGTGTGTTCGAGGGCCCGGCGCGTGTCTTCGATGGTGAAGACGGAGCGATGGCCGCAGTCATGGGTGGTGAAATTGAGCCGGGGACGGTCATCGTGATCCGGTATGAGGGGCCAAAGGGTGGCCCAGGGATGCGTGAGATGCTGGCGATCACCGGTGCTCTGAAGGGCGTTGGTCGCGGTGCTGACTGTGCATTGATTACTGATGGCCGTTTCTCCGGAGGCACGTGGGGGTTTTGCATTGGTCACGTTGCACCTGAGGCGGTCGATGGTGGACCGATTGCCTTCGTGCAAGATGGCGACCGCATTCGGATCGACGTGCCGACGCTTGGACTTGATCTTCTTGTTGACGATGACGAACTTGCTCGCCGTCGCGAGGGGTGGTCACCCATTGAGCCTCGTTACACCACCGGCATTCTTGGCAAATACGCCCGGCTTGCCCAAGGTGCGGAAAAGGGTGCCATCACGAACCCGGTGTGAGCCGTTCAACCGAGTGGCACACCGCGATCGGGTCGACGCTCCCGTGAACGGGCGAAAAGTCGCCACCCCAGCAGAAACACGCCATTAAAGATCGTTGCAACAACGACGAATGGCGTCGCAGTTCCGTCATCAAAGATGACCCTTCGAAAGGTCATGCCAAGAATGACGACCGACACCCAGACGATCAATCCCGACGTTGGAGTGATCGGCGAACGACGAACGACCGGAATGCTCCATGCCACTGCAATCGCGATAAGAAATGGAGCGACCGTTGCGAGGTAGCCAGCGATCTGTGAGCCGCTGTTGTGCTCGTTTCTGCCAATGAGGACAAAGATCGCAACGACAGCGGCATCAGCTGCGATGAATCGCCGTCGTGATGCAGAGTCAGGACGCTGCAAAGGTTCCCAATCCGCCTTTGAAAAACAGCAGTGGGTCGACGTCGTTGCCGGCGAGCGAGACAACATCGCCGAGCACGAAGAGATGGTCGCCCATTTCGTAGACCTCATTAATCGTGCAGTCGATCCACGCAAGCGAGCCGTCAATTACAGGTGATCCGGTCGACTCAGAGTGCCATGCAAGCCCATCAAAGCGAGACCCTTCTGCAGGTTTTGCAAACGTCCAGCATTCATCTGCTTGGTGGTTGCCAAGCACGTTGACACAGAAGCTGCCACTCTTCTGAATTGCCTCCCATGTCGCTGACCCTTTTCCGGGAAGGAACCCAACCATCGGTGGGTCGAGTGAAACCGAGGTAAACGAGCCAATCGTCAGACCGGCGGGCTCATCGCCGTCCATCCCAGTGACGACGGTGACGCCGGTGGGAAAGTGTCCGAGGACATTACGAAATTCTTTTGGATCAATCGTGCTCACGCCTTCGACACTACGCGGTCACGGGAGACGCAGGGGAGGCGAACCGGGTACGGTTCTGGTGTGTCGACCATCATCGATGAAAAGTCGCAGATGCGTGCTGAACTCAGGAAATGGCGCCGTGGTCTGGAGAGCGCGGAGACTGACCATCGGTCTGCGGTGATTTGCGAAGCGCTCATCACGGCAGTGAAATCGTCGGCGCTGTCGACTGTGATGGTGTTTGACCCTGTGCCCGGTGAACCTTGTCTCGAAATATTTCGTGAATGGCTCACCGAACATGGCATTGAGATTGTTGTTCCAGAAGATGATCCCGAGCCACGCAATATTGACGTTGTCGTTGTTCCAGGAGTTGCGTTCACTGCCGATGGGCACCGGCTCGGTCAGGGTGGCGGCTGGTACGACAGATTTCTTACTGATGTCGGTGACGAGACGGTGGCGATTGGAGTGTGTTTCGCAGAACAGGTCGTTTCTGCTGTGCCTCAGGAACCCCATGACATCTCGGTGCACCGTGTCATCTCTGCGTGACGTGCATTGTCATCAAGAACTTCTGAGCACGTGCGATGAGAGTTGTGCAGGGTTTTACGCCCCGCATTTGCGTTCTGCGGCGCGTGCTGGCACACTGTAAGGCGATGAAAACAGCACAGCGCGTGTTTCTTGATCTTGTAGTAGGCATCCGGTAGCGCACCGGACCTCACACCGCGTGCGCACCGACCTCCCGACATCGGGGGGTCGTTCCGTTTTTCACCGCAAGTACTTCATGACCACGACCACCAACCAGGAGAACCAATGAGCACAGCATCTACTCGCATGACCGGGGCCCAAGCTCTGATCAAAGCGCTCGAGATGGAGCAGGTTGACACGATTTTCGGATTGCCCGGCGGCTGCATCCTGCCGGCATACGACCCTCTTCTCGAGTCGTCTATTCGCCACGTGCTCGTACGGCACGAGCAAGGTGCTGGTCATATGGCGGAGGGTTATGCCCACGTCACCGGTCGACCTGGAGTTGCGATGGTGACATCAGGTCCTGCGGCAACAAACCTCGTGACACCCCTGATGGATGCGTACATGGACTCGATTCCGATGGTTGGTATCACCGGCCAGGTGGGTACCTCAGCGATTGGATCTGACGCATTCCAAGAATGTGACACAGTCGGCATTACCCGTTCTTGTACGAAGCACAACGAACTTGTCATGACACCCGATGACATTCCGCTTGCCGTTCGCCAGGCGTTCCACCTTGCGACGACGGGCCGCCCGGGGCCAGTGCTGCTCGACGTCCCGAAAGACGTTCTTCAGAATGAGATGACATGGCATTGGCCGACCGATGATGAGGTGGCTGGCTCGCTTCCGGGGTATCGCCCGACAATGAAGGGTCACCCGCGAATGATCAAAGAAGCCGCACGAATGATTCTTGCGGCAGAGCGTCCGGTGCTGTACGTCGGCGGTGGCATGTTGAAAGCGCGAGCCGCCGAAATTTTGCGAGAGCTCGCAGAGATGACGGGCATCAATGTTGTCACGACGTTGATGGCGCGTGGCGTGTTCCCTGATGACCACGAACTGTGCCTCGGAATGCCGGGAATGCACGGAACGATCGCTGCGACAACGGCAATGCAGCGCGCTGACCTACTTATCGCCCTTGGCGCCCGCTTCGATGACCGAATCACTGGTCGTCTCGACGCGTTTGCGCCTGACGCGAAGATCATTCACGTTGACATCGACCCGGCTGAGCAGGGCAAAGTTCGTCGCCCCGATGTTCCGATTGTGGGTGACTGTCGTCTGGTTACCGAAGAAATTGTGCAGGCAATCCGTGACCTCACCGCGTCGGGAATTGAGCAGGCCGATATCACCGCATGGAAGTCTCGAGTGTCAGGCTGGCAAGAAATCTTCCCGTTGACCTACGACGAGGCTTCACCGGGCGCTGGGTTGAAACCGCAGTATTGCCTGGAAGAACTTCGCGCCGCATCGACTGACGAAACAATCCTCGTTTCTGGTGTGGGCCAACATCAAATGTGGGCGTCATTGCACTGGAAGTTCAATCAGCCGTACTCGTGGGTGAACTCCGGTGGTTTGGGCACAATGGGTTTCTCGATTCCTGCTGCGATCGGAGCAAAGGCGGGTCGCCCGGACGCAACGGTGTGGGCTGTCGATGGCGACGGTTGCTTCCAAATGACGGCGCAAGAACTCGTGACCGCAACGGTCGAGCGAATTCCTGTCAAGGTTGCTCTGTTGAATAACTCGTATCTCGGTATGGTTCGCCAGTGGCAGGAAATGTTCTACGACGAGCGTTACTCAGAGGTCTACTTGTCAACGGAAACCCCGGACTACGTGAAGTGGGCAGAGTCGATGGGTTGTGTGGGGATCCGCGTGGAAAGCCCTGAAGAGGTTGGCCCAGCCATCGAGAAAGCGAACTCGATTAACGATCGGTCGGTTGTTGTTGAGTTCCGTACCGACTCCGAAGAGAAGGTGTTCCCGATGGTGCCGGCTGGCGTCAGCAACGACGAGGTGCTCGTGCACCCATCGCAAGAGCAGTTCCGAGCGCAGCTCGGCTGAAGTGATTGAAGAGAACTGGAGAACACGACATGACTGCGTTTAATCCGCACGGAACTTCGCTCAATCACGGCATTCTTTCGGTACTGGTGCAGAACCGCCCCGGCGTGCTTGCCCGTGTTGCGAGTTTGTTCGCCCGACGTGGCTACAACATTTTCTCTCTGGCGGTAGCACCAGCTGAAGATGAAACCCAAAGCCGTATCACGATCGTTGTCGATCTTGAATCAGCCCCACTCGAGCAGATGGTGAAGCAACTGTTCAAGTTGGTCGACGTCGTGAAGATTTCTGAGCTTGACCCTCGTCGTTCGATCGAACGTGAATTATTGCTCGCAACCGTCCGTGCCGATACGGGGCAACGGTCTGAAATTGTTGAGCTGGTAAAGATTTTCGAGGCAAAAATTCTTGCCGTTGGATCAGATGCGGTGACGGTGAGTCTTGAGGGCCATCCGGACAAATTGGATGATTTTGAGGAACTGCTCGATTCTTATGCCATCGTTGAGTTGCAACGGACGGGTCGAGTGGCTCTTCCCAAACTTGATCGGGCGGCACGACTACGTGCCGTCAACCCCAACCAGAAAGGAAAGGTGAGCTGACATGGCCGCCAACGTGTATTACGAGGCCGATTGCGACGGCTCCCTCATTCGCAACCGGAAGGTTGCTGTTATCGGTTATGGCTCACAGGGCCACGCACATGCGCTCAACTTGAAAGAGTCTGGCGTTGATGTGTGTATCGGCCTTCGTGAGGGTTCAAGTTCAACTCAGAAGGCAGAGCAGGCCGGATTGACCGTGAAGTCGGTTGCAGACGCAGCTGCGTGGGCAGATGTCATCATGATTCTCGCTCCTGATACTGAGCAGAAGAAGATCTTTGACGAGCACATTGCGGCACAACTGAACGCCGGCGACGCAATTGCATTTGCGCACGGTTTCAACGTCCGCTTTGGCCGCATTGCGGCTCCAGAGGGTGTCGATTGCATCATGATTGCGCCGAAGGGTCCCGGTCACTTGGTGCGTCGCACCTACACCGAGGGCGGCGGCGTACCTGCGCTGATCGCAGTCGAGCAGGACGCAACCGGTCAGGCGAAAGAAGTTGCTCTGTCATACGCTGATGCCATCGGTGGGGCTCGCGCTGGTGTGATCGAGACGACGTTCACCGAAGAGACGGAGACTGACTTGTTCGGTGAGCAGGTCGTGCTGTGTGGTGGTCTCACCCGTCTGGTGCAGGCCGGATTCGAGACGTTGGTCGAGGCCGGTTATGCGCCGGAAATGGCGTACTTCGAGTGCCTGCATGAGGTGAAGCTCATCGTCGACTTGATGTACGAAGAGGGCATTGCGGGTATGCGCTACTCGATTTCTGACACCGCCGAGTATGGCGACTTGACTCGTGGGCCTCGCATCGTGACCGATGCAACGAAGGCTGAGATGAAGAAGGTGCTGTCGGAGATCCAGTCGGGTCAGTTCGCTGAAGAGTGGGTGAATGAGAGCGAGTCAGGCCGTGAGAACTATCACCGCATGCAAGAAGAGGGCAAGACGCATCCGATCGAGGTCGTTGGGTCGCATCTTCGCGGAATGATGCCGTGGATTTCGGCTGGTAAGCAGAAGGTTGCTGAAGCATCTGGCGGCGATAGCTGACATTCAGTGGTGTGTGCCATTGCTGTGGCGCATACCGCTTGTGATAGATATGAGGTAAATTGTTCGGGCCTACGGGCCCGACCGTTTCACCTTTGCACCAAGTCTTTTTAAATATGACCTTGCAGGTCGGGTTTTGAGGGGATAGTCTCTCCGACAATGTCTGATAACTCAAAGAAACTTGGTTTTGAAACCCGCCAGATTCACGTAGGGGGAGACCCAGACCCGGCCACCGGCGCGCGTGCCGTGCCGATCTACCAAACGACCGCGTACGAGTTTCGCGATACCGAACATGCCGCCAATCTGTTTGCCTTGGCGGAAGTCGGGAATATTTACACCCGCATCATGAACCCAACTCAGGCAGCCTTAGAGGCACGCCTGAGCGACCTCGAGGGTGGATGCACGACCGCAATTGGTATTCCTGGGGCACTCGCTACCTCATCAGGCCAGGCTGCGGCGACGCTTGCGATCCTCACCGTCGTCGAAGCGGGTCACCACATCGTGGCTTCGCCATCGCTGTACGGTGGTTCCTACAACCTGTTGCACTACTCGCTCCCGAAAATGGGTATCGAAGTCACCTTCGTCGACGACCCGCATGACCTTGATCAGTGGCGGGCGGCCGTGCGAGACAACACTCGTTTGTTCTATGGAGAGGTGTTGCCAAATCCGAAGAACGACATGTTCGATATCGAAGGTGTCTCAGAGGTCGCTCACTCGGAGGGCATCCCGCTCATGGTCGACAACACCGTTGCAACGCCGTACCTCGTGAGACCTCTCGAGTGGGGAGCCGACATCGTGGTGCATTCGCTCACCAAGTTCATTGGCGGACACGGAACGTCAGTGGCCGGCGGCATCGTCGATGGCGGAACATTCGACTATGCAGCCTCGGGAAGATTTGCGAACTTCACCGAGCCCGACCCGAGCTACCACGGTCTTGCATATTTCCCGGCGCTCGGACATGGCGCAATGATTCTAAAAGCACGTGTTCAGATGCTTCGAGACCTTGGAATGGCAGTCTCTCCATTCAACGCATTCATGATCCTGCAAGGCATGGAGACGTTGAGCCTTCGCATGGAGCGTCATTTCTCGAATGCGCAGGCAGTGGCTGAGTTCCTCGACGCTCATCCGCAGGTTGAGTCGGTGAACTACGCAGGGCTTGCGTCGAGCGAATGGCATGAGCGTGCAACCCGCCTCGGTGGCGGTCGCGGCTACGGCTCCGTTCTCGCGTTTGAGATTTCTGGTGGTCTCGAGGCAGGTAAGAAGTTTGTTGAAGGCCTCGAACTTCACAGTCACGTTGCCAACATTGGTGATGTTCGTAGCCTCGTCATTCACCCGGCGAGCACGACACACTCACAGCTCACCCCAGAAGAGCAGGCTGCGAGCTCGGTGACTCCGGGGCTCGTGCGACTCTCGGTTGGTCTTGAAAATATCGAAGACATTCTTGATGATCTTCGTGCAGGATTCGCCGCCTCGTCGTAACCGAAGAGTGCCAGTTATTGGGTACTCATTCCAGCTCGCCACATTCCTTCTTCGACCAGTTGCTTGATCGCAGGATCAGGCTCTGAACGGCGTTGAAGGGTGACGCCATGAATCGTTGCGGTGCAGCGGTAATCGTGAGGGTATGGGCCTACCGCTGATCCGGTATCGATACCGACATCGAAGGTTTCTCCACTCATTGAGTAGACGAGCGGCACCGTGCGCTCGATGCGAGCGCCAGCAACAGGGGTGCCATCGACCGACATGACGAGGTCTCCTCCGCCTCCGAAGCCACCGTCGTAGACAAAGTCGACGACGATCGTGTGCTCACCTTCAGCAAGTGTTCCGCCTGAGATGGTGGTGATGTCGTGACCGAAGCAGTTGTAGGTGAATCGGGGTGCACTGTCGCGTAGCCACATCGACCAGCCCGACATATTTCCGCCTTGACACACAATGACACCCTCGGCCGTTCTGTCGATGTTGATCTTGCCGGTGATGGTCCACGAACAATTCTTGAGGTTGATCACCGATGATTCAGGCATCCGAACATGTGCGGTGGAATACGTCATCGACGTGGTGTTGCCGAGGGAGTGAGGCACTGCGAGGTCACCGTTGCGGGGTGAACCTGCATCTCGAAGCGGGTACACCCCGAGGCGACGAGCCTCGGCATCGAAGAGATCACGTAATTCGGCGAGTCGCTCGGGTTCGGCGTCGGCGAGGTTGACCGACTGCGAGAAGTCGTTCTTGACGTCGTATAACTCCCAGACTTCATCGGGACCATCGAATTCGTATGCCTGCATTCTGATCCACGGGACACGACCATGAAAGCATGATGCAATCCAGCCGTCGTGGTACATCGCTCGGTTTCCGAGGATTTCGAAATATTGCGAGGTGCGCGTGCTTTCGCCGTCGGAACGAAAGGTGTAGTTCATCGGAACACCATCGAGTTCCATTTGCTCAATACCGTTCACTCGTTCGGGCGGAGTGATGCCGGCAGCCGCGTAAATCGTCGGTGCGATATCAACGACGTGATGAAATTGGGAGCGCACACCTCCGGCGTCGGTGATGTTGTTGGGCCACGAGATTGCAAGCCCGTTGCGGGTGCCCCCAAAATGAGACGCAACTTGTTTCATCCATTGAAATGGCGAGTCGAGCGCCCAGGCCCACCCAACATTGAAGTGGTTCTCGCAACGAGCAGTTCCGAAGTCGTCGATGTGCTCGAGTAGCCACTCAGGGTCTTCATGAACGCCGTTTTGGAACGATGGTGCGCTCCACGCGCCGTGAATTGTCCCTTCGGCTGACGCACCGTTGTCGCCCGTGAGATAGATGATGAGGGTGTCAGAACCATGGCGTTCATCAAGTGCGCGTACTGCGTCGATGACCCGTCCGATGTGATGATCGGTATGGGCGAGAAAGCCGGCGAAACATTCCATGAGTCGTGTGGCAACTGGCCGGTACCGCTCTGGGTAGTCGTCCCATGCAGGGATTTGGTCGGGACGTGTTGTGTTGGCTGTGCCGGGAGGAATCACCCCGAGTTCGAGTTGCCGTTCGTAAATCGCGTCGCGTAGCGCATCCCAACCCTCATCAAACTGCCCGGCGAATCGATCGATCCAGTCAGCTGGTGCATGATGCGGAGCATGCACGGCGGGGGTCGAGAAATAACAGAACCAAGGACGGTTAGGAGTCGACGCCCGCTGTCGTTCAAGCCACTCGATCGCTCGGTCGGCAAGATCTTCGGTGAGGTGGTAGTTAGGCCGACCTGCGTGAGGCGAAATTGGTGTGGTTTGGTCATAGACGGCAGGCTCCCACTGGGAAGCTTCGGCACCGATAATGCCGTAGAACCGATCGAAGCCGAGCCCGGTCGGCCAACGATCGAATGGCCCTGACGGGCTTTGTTCCCATGAAGGGGCGAGGTGCCATTTTCCGAAGCAGGAGGTCGAATATCCCGACATTCGCAGCACCTCAGCAACTGACGCTGCCTCGAACGGAATTGCAGAGTCGTATCCCGGATACGAGTTTGCGATCTCGGTGATGCCACCCATATGTACCCGGTGATGTTGTCGGCCGGTGAGGAGTGCCGCTCGGGTGGGCGAGCATAGGGCTGTGGTGTGGAACTGGTTGTATGACAACCCCTCATCGGCGACGCGTTGGAGCGCAGGCGATGGCACCGGGCCCCCGAATGTTGACATTGAGCCAAAGCCGACGTCATCGAGCATGATGAGCAGCACGTTTGGAGCGTTCGTCGGTACTGTGCGCTGCGCGAACGATGCCGGTGTTGAGTCAGAAAGCAGTCGCTGGATGTCTCCGGCAAACGGTTGTGATGAGTGAGGTAACTGTGTCATTTCATCACTGGGCGAAGGCGGGGTGATCGAGAGCACTGAACGCAGAAATGACGACGTCAGTGTCTCCCTTGATGTTGACCGCACCGGTGTTGAGCGCTTCACTGAGGGTGACTGACCCGGTGAGGAGACCATCCCAGGTTGCGCGAGTGCAGCTCATTGTATGAGTTGCGTCGGTGCCGCTTGTTGGGCACAAAATGTGGTTCCTGAAGTGAAGTCCGCAGCTCTCGCCCTCGACCTCGAGCGCAATATGGCAATCGACGTCCTCCATTTTTTCGGGTTCGATCATCACCCTCAACACCCCTGCTGAGGTTGCGAGGTCCCACCCTGCAATTTGACGTCGACCGAGCCGGTGCGTCCGATGCCGCGACATATCGATTGATCCTTCGACATCGAGCGCTTTGGTGATGCACCAGTTCCGCACATTTGCGCTCGGTGTTCGTCTCGCCGCAGTGCGCAGAGCTGTTGCGAGAAGGCCACGGTCTTCATCGGATGCGTTGCGGTGATAGGCGAGCTGAGACGCGAGGTAGAGCCCCCAGCGAACATCTGTGGTGAGCGCCTCCTCGCACCGAGAGCGGACGGCACCCTGGCCACCCATTGCGTCGATGAGATGCTCTGCATGATCTTGTGTGTCGAGCGGAAGAATGTTTGCAGGATCACCGTCGAAGAAGCCAAAGAGCCCGGTCCGGATCTGCCGGGCATGGTGTTCGGCGATGCCGTAATGCTGCTGGGTGAGCCAATCATCTCCGAAACGCTCAGGTAGTCGAACCCGGTGCGCGAGTTCGGCTGAGGTGGCTCCTCGGTTTGTCCAGCGCACCGTTTGATCCCAGAGAAACTGAATCGAGTCACGGTACGAGCGCAGGCGCTCATCGATATCGGTTGCACCCGACAGCGGCGGGCCGTGCGTCGCTACAAGATGTTCGGCCCCGAGTGAATGAAGGTGATCAAGGCCGGTGAGAAGAATTCGCGGGTCGCGATATTCCTCCCCTCGGATCGCAAAGACATTGAACAGGGCGGGCCAGAGGATGTTGTGAACCGCAACACCGATGGTCGGCATCCACAAAGTGACCGAATCATCAGCATC
>CBFHYI010000042.1:0-13578 GCA_965660025.1 uncultured Ilumatobacteraceae bacterium
CACGGATCGAGATGACGTTGCCTTGGAAAATCTGGACGCGCTCTTTTCCACCCTCAACAACGCGGACATGCACCTTGAGCTCGTCTCCTGGTCCAAATTCCGGGATATCCGTGCGCAACGAGTCCTGATCGATGAAATCGGTGGTCTTCATGAGTCTTCCTGATCTTTCGGGGTGACCCAGCTCAATCTGGGTCGACCGGTAAAGGATACGGGATGGGTGGGAACTCTTCCAACAAGCGGGCGTCATCGACGGAAAGACCACCGAGTGCCTCGATGAGGTCTGGCCGATGTTGAATCGTTCGATGCAAGGCCTGAGCCCGCCGCCACCGTTCAATTAGCGCATGATTTCCGCTTCTCAACGCCTCGGGAACTTCCCACCCGCGAAAGTCTGCTGGCCGAGTGAACTGTGGTTCCTCGAGAAGCTTTCCCTCACCAAAACTCTCCGTCAACGGCCCCAGCTCATTGCCCATCACCCCCGGCAGCAATCTGGTCACCGCCTCAATGACGAGGCACGCCGCAACTTCACCTCCGGCAAGCACCACATCGCCCACGCTGATTTCGCCATCAACGAGATGCTCTCGCACTCGGTGATCAACACCCTCATAACGGCCGCACAGCAGACTGAACCCCTCAAGCTCGCTGAGTTCAAAGGCGTATCGCTGATCGAATGTGCGACCACCTGGAGATAACAGCAGCAGGGGTCGTGGCGGGTTGGCCTCTTCAACCGCAGCAAAAATTGGCTCTGGTCGCATCAACATCCCGGCACCGCCACCAAACGGAGCATCGTCGACGGTCCGGTGACTATCGGTCGCATGATCTCGAGGATCATGGCACCGCACTTCGACGACACCTGATTCTCGTGCCTTACCGAGCAAACTCTGACTGGTAAACCCGTCAACCATGGACGGAAACAACGTGAAGACATCGATTCTCACGACAGTTCCCCATCATCTGACACAAGTTCGAACAGCCCGTCGGGCGGGTCGATAACAACGGTCTCCGCATTCGATTCCACGACAAACACCGAAGGAACAAGCGCCCCCGAGTCGAGCTCGAGAAGATCTGAAGCCGGGTTTGCAATGACAGCGACACATCTCCCCCGCTCTCGACCACCAACCTCGAGAACCTGCGCACCGATCATTTCGTGCACCCAGAGCGCATCGGGGTCGTCGAGCGGTTGAGCCCGAAGCACTCGACCTGTCATTCGCTCGGCATCATTACGAGAATCAATTTCTGCGAAACGAACGATGAATCGATTACCAGATCGACGCGACGACACAACGGTGAGCCACTCCCCCTCGGTCTCAAGAGTCGACCCTTCAGCGACACGCTCAATACGGTCGGAGGTCAATGACACGAAGATCTCGCCGCGGATTCCATGGGCGCGACCAAGACGGCCAATTTCTAAAAGGTTTGAGTCAGCCATCGTTGACTCCTGCCCGAGCGACGACGATCAGTCGTCGAGAAATTCGATGTCGACTTCGACACCGTCTTTTGCGGCTGCTGCCCGGGTCACCGTGCGAATGCTTGCCGCAGTGCGACCACGCCGGCCGATGACGCGTCCGAGATCTCCGTCACCGACTCGAACGTCAAGGCGGGTGCGGTCGCCATCTTCGGTGACTTCAACGCTTACTGCGTCGGGTTGGTCAACGATTGAGCGCACAACGTGCTCGAGAACTGCTGCGGCAGTTGGTGCTGACATGGGTCAGCTCACCCGGCCTTCGACGATTTGAACTGTTCCATCGCTCCTGAAATTTCGAGAAGCTTTGAAACACGCTCGGTTGGCTGCGCGCCTTCGGAAAGCCACTTCACCGCCTTGTCGTTGTCGACCGTGAGCACTGAAGGATCCTGACGAGGGTCATAATGACCGAGGATCTCAATGAAGCGACCGTCGCGAGGCGAACGGGCATCAGCCGCAACAATGCGGTACTGAGGCTGCTTTTTCTTTCCGATGCGAGTGAGGCGCAACTTTACTGCCATATCTAAACCGTCTCCTGAGGCAATGAGGAACCCTCGCAGACTATCGGTGCCCAACGCCGATACCCACCGTTCGCTCCAAACGAGTGCGACCGTTCCTCAGGTCAACGCTTTCCGAGATCTCCGAATGGATTGGAGTCGGGAAATTGGCCGCCGCCGAGCATTGACTCCAGATCACCCATATCTGGCATGCCGCCACCGGCAAATGGGTTTCCTTTCGCGCCTTTCGCCGCTCGCCGGGCTTTCCGACCGCCCGGCATGCCTCCACCGCCCATTTTCTTCATCATCTTTTGCATTTCGGAGAACTGCTTCACAAGTCGATTGACTTCAGCAACCGACGTACCTGACCCGGTCGCAATGCGAGCCCTCCGGCTGCCGTTGATGATTTCTGGCCGCGCACGCTCTTCACGGGTCATCGAGTAAATGATCGCTTCAACCGGCTTGAGGTCATCGTCACCAATTTCGGCATTCTTTAACTCTTTTGGCATTCCCGGCATCATCCCAAGCACACCGGAAAGTGGACCCATTTTCTTCAGCGCCTGCATCTGCTCTAAGAAGTCATCAAAGGTGAACTGGCCACCCATCAACCGAGCAGCTGCCTCCTCGGCTTGTTCTTTTTCGAAGGCCTGTTCAGCCTGTTCGATGAGAGTGAGCATGTCACCCATGCCGAGAATTCGTCCCGCCATTCGGTCGGGATGGAATTGTTCAAATGCGTCGATGCGTTCACCGGTCGATGCAAACGCAATCGGACGGCCAATGACTTCCTTCACCGACAGTGCCGCTCCACCACGAGCATCACCATCAAGTTTCGACATGATGACACCATCGATGGCCAAGGTCTCATGGAATGCCGATGCGGTCTGCACCGCGTCTTGACCGGTCATTGCGTCGATCACGAGGAAGGTGTAGTCGGGTGAGATTGCCTCAGAGATCTCTCGAACCTGCTGCATGAGTTCGGCGTCGATTGATAGGCGACCGGCGGTATCGACGATCAACACATCTCTGCCTAAACGGCGCGCTTCTTCGAGACCGTCGGCGGCAACCTGGACCGGATTCGTCGGCTGCGACCAGACCGGAACATCGATCTGCGCTCCAAGGGTGCGCAACTGCTCGACCGCAGCAGGACGTTGGAGGTCGGCACCGACGAGCAACGGCTGGTGACCCTGCGACTTAAACCACGACGCAAGCTTGGCTGAGTTCGTCGTTTTACCCGAGCCTTGTAAGCCGGCCATAAGCACCACCGTTGGCGGCTTCGCGGCATACCCGATGCGCAAGGCTTCGCCGCCAAGGATGCGGATGAGTTCATCGTGCACTGCCTTAATGACCTGCTGGCCAGGATCAAGCGCTTTCGACTTTGTTGCCCCGATCGCATGTTCACGGATTCGATTCGTAACCGCTCGAACCACCTGAACATTGACGTCAGCCTCGAGCAGAGCCGTACGAATTTCACGCATGACCTCATCGACATCGGCTTCGGTAAGGCGACCCTTTCCCCGAAGTCGTTTGGCAATTCCGTCTAAACGGCTGGACAGCGAATCAAACATCGCCCATGAGACTACCTGCCGTGCATTTGAGCCGTTTGGCTGACCTCGACCTCAGGGTTGGTCGACACTCGAAGCGAGATCATCAATCGATGCCCTCAGAATCATGGTGTAGGTGTCAGAAATTGCGGCCTCGCGGAATTCCTTCTGATGCGCAAGCCGATCGGGGTCTTGCACGACGTCAAGGAACGCTCGGCGACTCGGGAAGGTGTGGAACCGAATCTGATGCCAAGGTCGCCCGTCACCAACGATGGTCCCCTCAGCCGAAAACCATCCCGAAACTCGCAGCCCGTGCCGAAGAGCAACCTGTGCAGCAGCAGATTGGTACACCTGCATCTCCGACGGGGTGTTCGCTGCGTTATCAACATCGTGGAACTGCAAGACGTGAACGACTACCACAGGTCCGTCATCGTCAGTCGGTGGATGCGGAACCTCAGACCACTGAACAGATACAGGTGCATCGGTGCTCGTCGGGATCGACAACGGGACACCACCAATGACGATGGTTTGTTGCATACCTGCGTCTTTATGAACATGCTGGCGTCGAAAATCAGGGCGGGATTGCATCTCGATGAACGATCGTCTCGTCGGATACTTCACGACAGCGACGCGGTCCCACTTCACTCCATCACCCAAGAGCACATCTTCGACATCCGCGAGGAACACAATTTTTGCGCCGACCGCGTCAAGTGATTCAACCGGCATGTAGCGGTCATCTGCCTCACGTCCGGAAATGCCTGCCGAGCCGTCGCCATACTCAGCAACCTCTCGATACTTCATGAGATTGATCATCCAGACAGGGCCGTCATCACCCGGCTCGGTGGTGGCAAGTTTGAGCCCGTATTCATGGTCGATCGTGCCGTACCGAACGCGGTCGGTGCGACGCGGATCATGCTCAGACATCATCAGCCTCCTTGAGCAATTCAGTCTTTACACCATCGGTCGGTGCCTCGAGTCGACGCAATCGATTTCGGTACGGCCCGTACCGCCAGACCATCTCATCGCCGTCGAGGTAGCGCGTGACCACCGCACGACGCATCTTGTTCGGAAAGAGGTCGAGTCTGCTGTCGTTGAAGCGCGCGGCAACCGACACGGCGCCCCCGGTCGGATCGACATCGTTCACGCCTCGTTCAAGCGTGCCATCGGCCACCATGTCATGAATGACTCCGGTGGTAGTGATCACCACACGCCGACCCGCCTGTTCGATCCGTTCGATATGACCAACAAACGGACCGTCGACCACTTTCCACACTCCCCGTAAATCGGGGGCCTCGTCGGCAAGTGGTTCATCGCACCCTGCGAGCACCGGTGCCGGCCAGGTCTCACCCCAGCCTCCCTCGGGTGTTGTTGCAACCGGAATCGAATTGGCTGGCGTCTGCATGCTCGCGCTGTCGACAGCAAGGGCTGTCGGTATGTAGTGCTCTTGACCTTGCGGTGCTACGTCAGGACGTCGTTGTCGATGCCGACGCGGTGCCAGCACAACAGATACCAGAGCTCTCAGCACCCTCCGAAGCGTCATCGAGAGTCCTGCGCGATCGCCTGAAGGATGATGCGTGCGACGTCGTTGGGTGAGTCTTCTTGAACGAAGTGATGGGCATTTTCGATGGTCTCGTGTGGCTGACCTGCCGTTCCAGGAACCCGAGAGAGAAATGCACGCTCGCCACCTCGGGTCACGGGATCTTGATCACTGAAACAGCACAAAAACGGCTTCTCCCATCGACCAAAGACCTCCCACGCAGCGCGGTTGGCTGACGCCGTCGGATCATCGGGTGATGTCGGCACGAGAGAAGGAAAGATTCGTGCACCGGCTTTGTAACTGTCATCAGGAAACGGGGCGTCGTAGGCCGCAATTTCTTCTGCCGACAATTCACGAACGGTTGCCGCGTTGATGAGCCTGCCAATCTGAAAGTTTGGAGAGGTCTTGCTGTAGTGCTGCCACGCCATAAATGCCTCAGTGAGTGGGTGATCACCGGTTGGCAAGCCAGTGTTCGAAATCACCACTTGGGCGAACCGTGATGCGTTTTCGGCGACGAGTCGCAGTCCGATCAATCCACCCCAGTCCTGACCAAAGAACGTTGCATCAGAAATATTGAGGTGATCAATGATGGCTGCCTGCATCCAATTGACGTGCCGGTTGTAGGTGTAGTCAGATTTCTCGGTGGGCTTATCGCTTTTCCCGAAACCAACAAGGTCTGGAGCGATCACACGGCACCCTCCATCGACAAGTTGCGGGATGATGTGCCGATAGAGGAAGCACCACGATGGTTCTCCATGAAGGAGCAATACCGTACGCCCATCACGTGGACCCTCGTCGACGTAATGAACCCGGAGGCGACCTCCCTCACCATCGTCAATTTCGACATAGTGAGGTTCAAACGAAAAATCCGGCAGCGCCTCGAAACGCTCATCTGGGGTTCGCAACACCTGCATTGGTCATTCTCCTCTTTCTTTGTCGCCGATGGTGACGGTGTGAAGGTCATCTCCGACTTCGATCTGGCCGTCGAACTCGGTTGCGGCGAGATCGACCCATTCCTGTTCGCCACCAGGTGCAATCGCCGGCACGTAATGGGTGAGCACCAACGTTGTCATTCCTGCACGTTGAGCGGTTGCTGCTGCTTCTTCGGGAGATGAGTGATAGTCGAGAGTGTCGACTAGCCGCTGCATCGGAACTGTGGCAATGATGTCTTTGCGTATCGCTGTGTGAACGAGAGCGTCCGCCCCGGCACATAACGCATCCAACGAGTCACACGGCACCGTGTCGCCTGCCACCACAACTGAGTGTCCTCGGGAGTCAAAGCGATAGCCCACGCTCGGCTCGACCGGTTTGTGATCAGTTTGTCCTGCAGTAATTGCAGTAGCCCCCTCTAACGGGACCTCGCCCGAGTCGACCTCAATGACGTGCACCGGCGGCTCGTGGTCGAGGTCATCGTGGTGAGCAAGCCGATAGGCAATATCGGGGCCAAGGCTGGCGAGAAGATGGTCGACGACGTGTTTCGTGCCAACCGGGCCAACGATCGTTAACGGTGTCGGCTCAAACGTCATCACCCAACGGGTGGTGATGACGTCGTTGAGGTCGGTGATGTGATCACTGTGTAGGTGCGTGAGCAGCACTGCTGACAACTGAGGAGCGCCAACTCCTGCGGCCGCCATTCTCATAAGGACTCCTCGGCCGGCATCGACGAGGTAATGCTCCCCCTCGGCCGAGATCAGCGTTGAGGGTCCGGCACGTTCGGGGGCCGGCATCGGGCTGCCCGTGCCCAAAAGTGTGATGCGAATCGTCATTGGCGACTCATTTCTGACTCGGCAGCTGCCTTCTTTTCTGCATCAGAGCGCCGCTCTGGAACGCGGATGACAACTTCGTGCAGGTCACCAGTGAATGCATAAGGGGCGTCGTAATACTCGGAGACAGGTGATCCGTGGTCGTAGCCAACACTTGATCCCACAGACGACACCATTCTCATATAAAACGGGATGTCGTTCCGTCCGCACGCCTCCCCATTGATGGAGACCTCGCACCACCCTGTTGTTCGATCGGTTCGTTCGAGGCGCACCTGCAAGACAACGTCACCTGATGGAATCTCGCTCTCCGATTCGACCACTGTGTGCTCATTGAATGCGTTGTAATCAACGATCAGACGTCCGCGTTGAACGAACACAGACACCCCAGAATTCTCTGTGCCGGTCGACCACAGAACACCTTCGTCACCTTCAGCGAACGTCACCGAGGCAGAGAGATCAAACCACCGGCCTCCGGTTGTCGCCGAAGCGCCTGCTGGTATCGGAGCCATTGGAGGGCGATATGAGTAGAGACCATCTGGACGGTGAGCCGATCGATCGTGACGCACCGCAGCAAAGAGTTCAAGCATCCGGTCGTCGAGCGGTAGCACACCATGGCGCTCTGCTTCTGACCACCACAGATCGATGAGTTCTTGTGCGATCTCTGCATTTGTCTCGGCGAGGTTGTCACATTCTGAAGGGTCATTGGTGAGGTTGTAGAGCTCCCACGGTTCGGTATCGAAGTCATCACCTTGATTGTGTTTGGTGACCGTTTTCCACCACTCACCATTGCGTTCAGTGATGAGCGCGCGGCTTCCATTGTTTTCGAAATACTGAAGAGTGTTTGCAGCCGGCGCATCGGCATTGCGCAAAATATCGGCAAACGAATGCCCGGTCACCGGAAGTTGTTCGACACCTTCGAAAACCGATGGTGCTTCAATTCCCAACAGGTCGAGAATTGTTGGCGTGACATCAGAAACGCTGACGAACTGGTCACGCTGCGTTCCCGACTGTGCGGCGAACTCTGCCGGCCATCGAACAATCAGCGGAACGTGCACTCCCCCTTCGTGGGTGTTCTGTTTGTACCAACGAAATGGCGAGTTACCGCACTGTGCCCACCCCCACGGATAGTTGGTGTGCGAATGAGGCCCACCGATGTCATCGATTCGGTCGATCGCCTCATCGGGGGTTTCCAAGATGCCGTTAAAGAACTTCATCTCATGCATGACCCCGAACGGCCCACCCTCTTGGGAAGCACCGTTATCGGCCAGCAGAACAAAGATGGTGTTATCGAGTTCACCGAGATCTCGAAGGCCATCGATGAACCGCCCAATTTGGTCATCGGTGTGATCAAGAAACGCGGCAAAGGCTTCCTGCAGGCGACAGGCAAGCCGCCGTTGGTTATCGGGGAGTTCTTCCCATGCCTGAACACCCCGGTTACGGGGGGCTAACTGGGTGTGAGGCGGGATGACTCCGAGTTCGAGCTGACGTTCAAACCAGCGTTGGCGTATCACATCCCAACCCTCGTCGAACCGCCCTCGATACTTCTGCATGTAGTCGGGCGGTGCTTGGTGAGGTGCATGTGTGGCACCGAATGGAAGGTATGCAAAAAACGGCCGGTCAGGCCGAACACCCTTGAGGTTGTTGACCATCTCAAGCAGGTTGTCAACAAGGTCCTCTGAGAGGTGGTACCCCTCCTCAGGGCTACGTGGTGGGGAAACCTGCGAGTTGTCTCGAACGAGTTCTGGGTGGAACTGGTCGGTTTCTCCCTCAAGAAAGCCATAGAAGCGATCAAAGCCTCGACCGAGTGGCCATTGATCAAAAGGACCTGCAGCCGAGATATCACTCGTCGGTGCGAGGTGCCATTTCCCTGCACAGAATGTTGCGTACCCGTGTAAGCGGAGTACTTCTTGAATCGTTGCTGCGCGTTGAGAGATGTGGCCAAGTTGGTGTGGGAAGCCTGTCTTCCAGTTCGATACGCCACGCATCCCAACCGCATGTTGAGATCGTCCGGTGAGGAGGGCAGCCCGAGTGGGCGAGCACAGCGGGGTGACGTGAAAGTTGGTGAATGTGATGCCGTCGCGTGCCAACGCGTCGATGTTCGATGTCTCGATTTCTGACCCAAAGCACCCGAGCTGGGAAAAGCCGGTGTCATCGAGCAACACAATGACGACGTTTGGAGCCGCTGGCCCTGGGTCGACCCCTCGATCGAACGATGGCGCAGAATCAGCCAAGGTTCGGCCGATTGTTGCACCGGTCGATTCCCAAGAACCTTCGGTAACCATGGGCAAATTGTGCTGTAGCCGAACGCGCTTGTCAAGAACTTTTGAGAGTATTACTCTCAAAAATTTACGGGCACACTAAGAGATGACTATGACCAACAGCACGACAGCGCAAAGCGACGGACGTCGGCAACGTCGAGAAGATGGCCGAAACAAGGTGATCGATGCCGCCATCGCGCTCGTCCTCGACGGGCACGGCGTGCCATCTACCGAAGCGGTCGTTGAACGCGCTGGCGTCTCTTCAGCAAGCCTGTTTCGGTATTTTGAAAATCTTGACGACCTTCGGAGTTCGTTTATCTCCCGCTACTTCGAGCGCATTGAGTCAGCTCTCGCAGTCGACCAGCTCGGAACGGGTGGCCTCTCGCGTCGAGTGTCTACCTTGTGCACAGCACGCCTTGAGTTCTTTGCCTTGCACGAACCAATGGCCACCCTCGGACGAACGAAAAGCGACGAAGTCCCACAGGCTCGCGACGCGATCAATCGACTTCGGCAGGGCCTCAACAAACAAGTGCTACGTCAATTCGAACCCGAGTTCTCAACAATGCGCCAACCACATCGTCGGTATTGCGAAACGACAATCTGTTCGCTCACATCGTTTGACTCATGGTCGTTGATGCGAGCAGACAGCCTTGAGCAAGATCAAATTCTCCGCACATGGCGCTTTGCGATCACGCGCCTGCTCGGCAACTCGTAGTTAACCGATCGAGTCGACCGCAGTCACCACTCCAGATTCGACGACAACGTTCACTCGAGTGAGCGAATAATCCTCGGTCACCATGAGAAATTCACCGTCGCGCTGCACCGCCCGAACCGTAAGCCCGAACGCCGCAGCCAGATCTGCGAACTCATCTTCGGTGTAGAGAGCATCCGTTACCTCCTCCAAGAACTGAAGCGTCATGTCATCGAGTTCGTCGACCTGAGATTCGATCACCACGGCGACGCTCTCCATCAGTCGGTCGAGGTCATCTGATGCAACGCCACCATCGTCTGGATCCGACACGGCAGGTAACGGTGCTGGAGCAGGCTCAGGTTGAGGTTCCTCGTCTTGGATGTAGACCGGTGTTTCAACGAGGTATTCGTCGGTAACCGCCGGCACGGTATACCAACCGCCATCGTCGCCAATGAATCGGTATGCCGGCAGGAGCCAACTGTTGTCAGCAACGTCGGTTGCCCACCACAGATCAGCGGCCACGTCGACGAGGGTCACCGTGATCTCCTCAGGTTCTTCCCACTCTTCATCGATCATCATCCCCGAGACAGAGTCGTCTGTCTCCACCACAAAAGCGGAATCTGCGGCAGCGTCCTCAACCTCCTCAGCCACCGCAATTGCGACCTCTTCGCCAACCGAGCCCCCAGATCCGAGATAATTCTCTCGCAGCCGCTCTACTGCCTCGTCGATACCGATGAGCGGATACGGGCCCACTTCCTCAGGTGCCACGAAAGAACCGCCTGCCCATTCCAGAGCGCCTTCTGCTCCGAATCCAAAGCTCCAGTTTTCGCCGGTGGCCGAAAGACCATCAACAAGTTGACGACTTGCGTACACCGACGCGTACCACTCATCTGCATTGACTTCATAGGTCAGGCCGTCGACATCAAAACCCGCAGCCGAAATCAGTTTGCGCGCTGCCGCTTCAGCCTCTTCGGCCGATGGCACTCCGATCGGTGGTTCCGGCTCTGGACAATCAACAGTGACATTTCCCTCAGCATCGACGGTTTCCGTGCACGAATACAGTTCGTCCATCGCCTCGCGCTCAGACCAATCAGGCGAGTACCACCAGTAATGCTGGCTAAACGCATCAATGGTGAGCGAGGGAGCGGTGCCATCGTCTGGACCAAATGCCCATTCAACCTCATACCCCTCGGGACGCGTCTGCGGAGTTGGGTCTACGCCAAGCGCCGTCGCCAACCGAACCGCAACATCTTCTGACACAGTTGAATCAGATCGATACACGTAACCCGTTGAGCCCGTCGGCAGCGCCGGAAGATCACCGACCACAAAGTCGGTGACGATCGTCCACGGCATCATGTAGTCGGATGCCATGTCACCATTGATGACGGAGTGTTCAGATATCGACAGTGCAGATTCCGCAGTGTCAGCGGCAGCCGACTCTTCACTTGCGGTGGCAGCGCCGCCACTCCTCCCCTCGACGCGAATCACTTCAGGTGGGGTGAGGTCGCCTGAGTCAGCGTCATCGGCAACACATGACACCGCAATAAGGGATAACCCGGTGATGACCACGGGCAAGGTCAGAACACGATTCATTCTCATACCCGGTTTGACGTCACCACTCACGAAAGAGTTCCCGAGCTAGTTGCTCACCAGTGCGTCAACAAATTCGGTTGGGTCAAATGGCACAAGATCGTCAACCTGTTCACCTACACCCACAAATTTCACCGGGATACCGAGTTCTGTTTCGACTGCAAACACGATTCCACCTTTTGCGGATCCGTCGAGTTTTGTCACAACTACCCCGGTCACGCCCGTTGCGGCAGCGAACTCTCTCGCTTGAGCAAGACCGTTCTGGCCAGTTGTGGCGTCGATGACCAACAATGTCTCGGTCACCACGCCACTTCCCTTCTCGGCTACTCGTCGAACCTTCGAGAGTTCGTCCATCAGGTTTTGTTTGTTATGGAGGCGGCCTGCAGTATCGGCGAGCACAAGATCGATGCGTTTGGCGCTCGCCCGTTCAACCGCATCGAATACCACACTTGACGGGTCAGCGCCGTCGGCACCTCGAACGATCTCTGCTCCCGAACGTTCAGCCCAAGTTTGAAGTTGGTCGGCAGCTGCTGCTCGGAACGTGTCGCCCGCGGACAACAAGACGGTCGAACCAGATGCGATCTGTCGCGATGCGAGTTTCCCAATCGTTGTCGTCTTACCCACTCCATTGACGCCGACAAACAACCAGATTGATGTCCCTTCATCTGGTCGCATCGCAAGCCCACGATTCGCCCCTGCGAGTTGCGAAATCATCGACTCTCGTAGTGATGCGATCAACGCATCGGGGCTATCGATATCGCCCTTATCAACGCGTTCACGTAACGGGTCAAGCAAGGACGTCGCAACGCTGATTCCGACATCGGCGATCAGCAGTGCATCTTCGAGCTCTTCCCACACCGAGTCGTCAATGGCTGAACGACCGAGCACCGAACCAATCGCGTCAGAAAATGCTCCGCGCGCTCGCGCCAAACGGTCACGCATCGACGCTGGTGCTGCAGGCTCAACGGGCTCAGCCTCGGCACTCTCGTCACTGATCTCGTCGGCAGCGACATCAGCAGCATCGTCGAGCTCAACTGATGATTCCACCGCGGCCGCTGGTGGTTCTTGCTGTTGTTGAGGTGTAGCGACGGCTTGTTGGCGAGCGCTCGCTGGATCAGTCGACCCTCCCCGACGTCGGCCGGCAACTACTACCCCTATGCCAAACCCGACTACGAGCAGGATGAGGACGAGATATATCCAGTTGTTTTGGTCCATCGGAAGTTGACGTTATCTGTGGAGACGAATCAGACGACGGCTCAATTACTCGATGCTGCTGAGACCCGTTCGGTCACCACCTTCGAAGAACCGCCCGGCTGCATCGATACACCGAGCAATGCATCTCCTGCTTCCATGGTCCGCTTTTGGTGCGACACGATGAGAAGTTGCGCTTCTTTACGGAACTCCTGAATGAGGTTCAAGAACCGGTGAAGGTTGACATCGTCGAGCGCTGCCTCAACCTCGTCCATCACATAGAACGGAGACGGGCGAGACCGGAAGACAGCGAAGAGGAACGCAAGAGCGGTCAATGAGCGCTCACCGCCCGACAGCAGAGACAACTTCTTCACATTCTTCCCGCTCGGCTTTGCCTCAACCTCAATGCCGGTGTTCAGCAAATCATCTGGTGCCGTCAACTTGAGCGCACCGTTACCACCGGGGAATAGAGCCCCAAACAGTTGAGCGAAGTTAGAACTCACGTCAGCGAACGCTGACGCAAACACATTCTGAATCTCAACGTCGACTGCTGCAATGACTCGATTGAGTTCACGGCGCGTCGAGCGGACATCTTCTAATTGCCCCTCAAGGAATTCGTGCCGCTGGCTGAGTTCGTTGAACTCTTCTAAAGCCAAGGGGTTAATCGGTCCAAGCAGTCGCAGTTCTCGCTCAAGTTCACGCACGCGGCCTGCGGGTGTCGCTCCCTCCGGAACTTCTGGAGGTTCGGCAGCCTCAGCAACCTCGGGCTCGATATCGAGATCGCGACGCAGCGACTCGATCGTTGTCTCGAGCCGCAACTTCACTTCCGCTTCTGAAATTTCGGCTTTGGTGAGACGCTCGCGCGACTCTTCCAGCGCAGTCTCCAATGCTGAACGCTCCTGCCTCAGTTGGTCGAGACGCTCAGTAAGTTCAGTTACTTCTGCGGATTGGCGCTGACGCTCTTCTACCAGTGAGTCACGGGCACCGGTTACCTGAATACGTCGCTCTTCGACAAACGCTCGCAACGCAGCAACGGCCCCAAGGGCGCGTT
>CBFHYI010000043.1:0-13454 GCA_965660025.1 uncultured Ilumatobacteraceae bacterium
AACAGCAGCAACACCCGTGGACGGAACACCCTTCTCACCAGTCACCTGCAACACACCTATGCTGCCCGAGCCATCTAGCTCACCGACCTTGAAACCCAATGCCCGAGTATCCAACAATCTTTCGGGCTTCGACAACGAAGAGAACCCAGAGGTGAAATAACCCGACACATCAGCCAGTAGATGCGCTTTTCCATACACATAGAAGCAGACCTCGCCTTCAGCAGACACCGGAGCAATCACGGAGTTCGGGATCGTCTGACCACTGGTGAAGTTCAAATTCGAAGCATCAGGACGAGTACCACACGGATACACCGTCACAAACCCACCAAAATCACCAGCCTCACCATCAACCACCGTCACATTCAACGCAACAGCAGCAACACCCGTTGACGGAACACCCTTCTCACCAGCCACCTGCAATTCATAGGCAGAACCCGTGCCATCGATTGCCCCAACCTTGTTACCCGAACCACGAGTATCCATCAAACGCTCAGGCGTCGACAACGAAGTGAATGACGGATCGACAGGGGCGGATGTGATTCCACCGGTCACTTGATCGATCCACGATCGCTGAGATGTCACGCGCGTGTAGATACCCGGCTTGCCGGGTTGCGCACACCCGAAACCCCACGCCACAACACCCGCCAACGTCGCCTCTCCATTTTCAACTGACACCAACGGACCACCACTATCGCCAGAACATGAGTCTTTCCCACCAGCCTCGATACCGGCGCATATCTCATACGTAATCGCAACAGCTAAAGGATTGATGTCACCACAGGGTGCAACTCCGAGGGGACCGGCAATGTCTCGTATCACGACTGATTGCAAATGGTCAGGCCAGCTGGACTCACATGCGACCGAAGTTTCCTCGTCAACTCCAACTTCGGCAGTACACCCCCACCCTGAAACGGTTAATTCGTGGCCAATCTCTGGCCAAGTTGCGCCGAGAGATTCCGCAGGAAGCCAAGCGGCAGCAACCGACACTCCATCAAGCACAAGCGGAGCAGCAAGACGAAGCAGGGCGATGTCGGGGCCTATTCTCTCTGAATCATCCCAGGACGGCGACACCACGATCTCACTGAGTTGATGCCGATCGGATGAGGCGATGTCAGACAGCGACGTCTTTCCGACCGCCACCTCAACCTCGCTCGGTTGTTTCCCATTGTCGACACAGTGCGCGGCCGTCACTAACCACTCTTCTGAGATAACGGTGGCACCACAGAACTGATCAACATTTGCGTAGTCGTCATTTTCGTCTTGGTGAGACGTTAGGAGGGCCACCTGCCACGGGACATCGGTGATCAAGGTGTCGGCTCCACCAACCACGAGGCCAGATACAAGATCATCTTCTCGACCGGTTTCGACCTCACTCACACCCGACACCACACCGAACGAGCCGACCCATAAACAGAAACTTAGAGAGGCACAGGTTATTGAACGCATCACCGACGAGTATGACAGGAAACGACAAGCCGCAACGACCGAGATAGCGTACGGCTCATGCTCGCACTGCTTCAGACAACATTTGGTTATCGCATCCTTGGCTTGCTGCACATTCTTTCTGCAATGGCCGCCTTTGGACCTCTTTTTCTCTACACCCCATTGAAGAAAGCCGGTGAAACCACCGCTATTGCAAAGCTTCATTTACGTCTTGTAATGCCAGCCCTCGTGCTCATGTGGGTGTTTGGCATGGGACTTGCAGGGGTTGGTGAGTGGAAGATGTCGTCACCGTGGTTGAGCGCATCAATCATCATCTGGTTGCTTGCAGTCGGTGTCAACTGGTTTCTCGTTCGACCGTCGCTCAGCGACGACTCCCCTTCTGCAACCTCGAAATTGGCTGCTGGAATCGGTGTGACCCACCTCAGCCTGGTTGTGGGACTTGTACTGATGATTTGGAAGCCGGGCCTCTAAGCCCGACCTCCGTTCAATCAGTCAATCTCAATCGGCTCATCGTCGGCTTCGGTAAAGGCGTCTTCGCCATCTTCGCCCCGAAGACCTGAAGCCACCATGACTCGCTCGGTGACATCAACCATGATTTCAGGATGTACGGAGAGGAAATTCTTGGCGTTTTCGCGACCTTGACCGAGTTGCTCGCCGTCATAGGTGAACCACGCACCTGACTTGTTCACAATGCCGTAATCGACAGCCATGTCGAGCAGGCTTCCTTCTCGGCTGATGCCCTTGCCATACATGATGTCGAACTCGGCCTGACGGAAGGGTGGAGAAACCTTGTTTTTGACGACCTTTACCCGAGTGCGGTTACCCACGACCTCGGCTCCGTCTTTCAGCGCTTCAATACGGCGAATGTCGAGTCGAATCGAAGAGTAGAACTTGAGGGCTCGGCCGCCAGGGGTGGTCTCCGGTGAACCGAACATGACGCCGATCTTTTCGCGCAGCTGGTTAATGAAGACGGCAATGGTATTGGTTTTGTTGAGGTTGCCGGTGATCTTTCGGAGCGCCTGACTCATCAAACGCGCTTGGAGACCAACATGGGTGTCTCCCATCTCTCCTTCAATTTCAGCCCGTGGTGTCAGTGCGGCAACCGAGTCAATCACGATGACATCAATGGCGCCGGATCGCACGAGCATGTCGGCAATCTCTAGTGCTTGCTCACCGGTGTCAGGCTGTGAGATCAACAGTTCATCGACATCAACCCCGATCGCTCGGGCGTAGATCGGATCCATTGCGTGCTCAGCATCAATGTACGCACAGACACCGCCGTTTCGTTGCGCCTCAGCAACAACATGCATTGCAAGGGTTGATTTACCTGATGACTCTGGGCCATAAATCTCAGTGATACGACCGCGCGGAAGACCGCCGATGCCAAGCGCAAGGTCAAGGGCGAGAGCGCCTGTTGATACCGAGGCGATCGGGAGAGAACCCTTCTCGCCCATCTTCATGATTGAACCCTTACCGAACTGCTTGTCGATCTGAGACAGGGCCATCTCCAGTGCTTTATCTCGGTCGTTACTCATCTGATTCTCCTTAGCGGTGCGCTGTAGTTCGGGTGCACCCACCCAATCGTTCTGGTTTCCGTGGACCATACGCAGGGGGTGTAACACTCACCGGAAGGGAACGGAGACTCTGACTGTTTGGGCGGACTTGCGAACGACAACACTGTAATTCATCGAACACCTGTTCGCAAGTACTTCGTGCAAACAAATTCACGGATGCTCAACATTTCGACACCTTCACTGCACGGGTACTGCCCACCAAAGCACTCAATGCAGTACCCACATGCCAGCGGCTATGTGGCCTCTCCCCAGGGATACGGCAATCCGTCAGGGTTCACCAACCTTAGAGTTCAGCGTCGCCGTGACCTGCGAGCTCATCATCATCGGGCCGGCGCATGAAGAGATCGACGGCCTGCCACAGCGAGAAAGAGACCGGGTACCAGAGACCTGGTCCGAGCACAGCCATGGAGCCGATGATGACGATCAACAACGTTGTCGGAACGTCTGGCCACGTCGCTATGACCGCAACCAAGATCGAGATCAAAATGGTCAAGAATGTGAGGATGATGTTGGCGGTTGTTGCCCCCAACTCAAACGCTGCGTCGCCACGTCGCCACCCATGGCGACATGCCTGACACGAATCTTCCCGACGAAACCAGCCTTTGAAATACGCGCGTCGGTCTCCGCACCAGGCGCAACGCCTCATCAATCCGCGTCCGAGCAGCGACCAGAATCCTGGAAGAGCGTCAAATGCCTGCGCCTCAGGCTGAACACTTGCATCACCCTCAGGGGAAATGTCCGGACGTTTGACCACATTCGCAGACTACCCCGCCACATGACAAACTGACTCCGTGCAACGCTCCGTCGCCTCGATACTCCTGCTCGTTGCCAGTGTTGCATTCGGGCTATCCGCTGGCTGCTGGTGGCTGCAGCGCACCGTGTTCACTCCGGCAGACTCCCCGTCGATCGCGGCGGCAGTTCTCGACCAATCAGCGATACGCCTCGAAATCGTCACGGTTGTCTCCGCGCGAACTGCTGGCGCGCTCGGCACCACCCCCGACACTCTCGCCAACTTCCTTGATACCGAGGTGCTCTCCAAACGAGCAGGAGCAGCAGAACTCGCACCATTTATTGAGCGGGCGCATCTCCGCGCAATCGGATCAAATGACGATCTCGTCGTCATCGTGCCCAGCGAACTTGTCAACATCGTGCGAAATGAAATGGCCTACAACGCTCCTGCAGCCACCATTCCTGTGCCTGTCATTGGCACTCTGAAGACGGCAAGAACCTCGACCGGATGGGCAATGATCATCTCGGCCGCAATTGGGCTGCTCACTCTGCTGGTCGGCCTTGTGCTTCGGCCGTACCGTTCAGAACTGGTTCAGGCCATTGCCGAATTGTTCGTTGCGACAGCAGCATCGCTCATCATCATCGGCTGGGCAATCCCCGCATTCGTGATCCCCGCAATCGACACGAGCAGTTGGACCTCTCTCGCTCCTGCGCTCGCTGGCCGCGCATTTCCCGTTGCGCTCGTGAGCGCGCTCGTTCTCGGTGTGGCCTCGGCAGCACTCTTCATCACTGCGATGAACGGAAGCCGGAGACGCCAATGGAATGGCCCATCACCAAGTGGGCGACGCCGATCTCAGCGCTGGTGATTACGCGACAAGTTCGTCGACAAATTCTTGGAAGACGTTGGCATATCGCATTGCGTCTTCTTCGTCATGCATTACCGAAATAAGCCATTGCTCATCCAGCCCCGGCGGCAACAACACTCCCCGGTTTATACCGTGGATCCACTGCGCAAACGCAAGGTCAAAATCGGTCGCTTTGTAATCTCGGTAGTTCCTCACGGGCTGCGTTGACCACGTGATGCAACCCTTGGCGCCAAACTGCACCGTGTGAGCCGGAATGCCAGATGAATCGATGATCACCTGGCATGCCTGAACGAGCCGCGTGTTTCGCTCAACGGTCACTCCAACAATTTCCTTGGTGCACGCCTCGGCCAACGTTGCCTTGACCGCAGCCATGACGAGTGGATTGCCGTTGTACGTCCCGAGGTGCAGCACGGAGCCGTCGGTGATGTGATTCATGTATTCGGCCTTGCCACCAAACGCCCCAACCGGGAACCCTCCACCAATTGACTTCGCCAGCGTGATGAGATCGGGACGAACCCCGAGTTGGTTTGTGGCTCCGCCGAACCCAGCAGTGATCCCAGTTTTCACCTCATCAAAAATCAAGAGCGTTCCATGACGTTCGGTGATATCGCGAACCTTTTCGAGGTAGCCATCGTCGGGAAGGCAAATCCCGATGTTCTCCATCACTGGCTCAACAATGAAACAAGCGACATCACCTGGGGCGAGTGCGCATTCGAGGGCATCAGGATCGTTAAATGGGACAACCCTCACATCTTCGACAACACCGTGAGGAATCCCGCCAGACTGCGGCACAGAGTGAGGCGCATGTGCAGGCCCCGCCTCATCAAGAGACGGCTTGTTCGAAATCATTACTTCGTCGTGGTGGCCGTGATACCCGCCTTCGACCTTGACGATTTTGTCTCGACCTGTAACACCACGAGCAAGTCGAATTGCATCCATCGTGGCTTCAGTTCCTGAATTCGTTGGACGCCACATAGGAAATCCATAACGCTCAGCCAGCAACTCGCCAACTTCACCGTTGAGCTCACACGGGGTGACGTACAGCGTGCCCGAGTCGAGTTGCTCTTCAACAGCCCGGCGAACATGAGGGTTCATATGCCCGGCGAACAGTGCACCGAAACCCATGTCGTAGTCGATGTATTCGTTGTCGTCAACATCGATCATGCGGCTACCTGCGGCATGCGACACGACAATCGGATGCGGGTCGTACGCCTGGAAACTCGAGGGCACACCTGCTGGCATGACCTTTCGGGTTCGGTCGGTGGCACGCTGCGAGCCCACCGTGCGATCTGAATAGATCGCCATTTCTCGATCAGTGATCTCTCTCGCCCGTGCGGCCAATGCAGATTGGTCTGACGACGCCATGGACATTTCCCCTTGTGATGTCGAGCGAGCGATCAACTCGCTGCCATGTGATGCAGAAAACGTATCAGAGGCTTACGACCCCACCCGTTGCGAAGTTAGCTGCGGGGCACCTTTGACCATGGAAGGTCCTTATCGACACGGGGCTCACCTGGAAGGCCGAGCACCTGCTCGCCAATGATGTTCTTCAAAATCTCAGACGTACCGCCCTCGATCGAATTCGCCCGCACCCGCAAGAACGCATACTGAGCGCTCTTGCTTGCGCCAGTTGAATCAAGTTCGGTAGGCCGACGGAAGGTGTAGTCATAGTCAATGAGTCCGGCAGGGCCCATCAGGTCGATACAGAAGTCGTAGAGCTCTTTGTTGAGGTTTGCGAACTCAAGTTTTGAGACAGAGCCCTCCGGGCCCGGGTTGCCCACCTTTGCAGCCTCCGCCGCGCGGACATTCGTCAAACGGCCAACTTCGGCACGAACCCACAACTGCATGAGGCGATCACGACGAACGTCGCTCTTTTCAGACTCATCAAGTGAGTTCCAAATCTTGACTGCGTCATTCGCAGCCGCGCCTTTTTGCGGTTTGCCGCCACCAGCTGATCCGCCGCCAATTGCGGTGCGCTCGTTCATCAATGTCGTGAGAGCAGCACGCCAACCTTCGCCTTCAGCACCGATGCGCTGATCGTCAGGGATGCGGGCGTCGGTGAAATAGACCTCGTTGAACTCAGCTTCACCTGTGATCTGCCGCAGTGGTCGAACCTCGACACCATCAGAGTGCATATCGATTGCAAAATAGGTCATGCCTTTGTGCTTCGGTGCCTCAGGATCGGTTCGAGTGACAAGCATTCCCCAATCGGCGAGGTGCGCAAGGGTGTTCCACACCTTTTGGCCGTTGACAATCCACTCTTCGCCGTCACGGACCGCTCGAGATGCGAGACCGGCGAAGTCTGATCCGGCTCCTGGCTCTGAGAACAACTGGCACCATTTCTCTTCGCCGGTAAACATCGGACGAAGAAAACGTTCACATTGCTCTTCGGAACCGTGAGTCAGAATCGTCGGGCCAGCAAGAGCCATAAAGAACGATGTCGGGTCGGCCGGCTCTGCCCCCGCCTCACGCATGCGACGCTCAACCACCCGGTTGAGGTCGGGGCGAAGACCAAGCCCTCCGTTGCCCTCTGGAAAGTGCACCCACGCAAGACCATGATCGAAGCGTGCACCGCGGAAGACGACGTCGTCCATCGCCTTCGGATCATTCTCTGCGAGAAATGCATCAATAGCTGAATCAAGAACTGCTGCGTCGTTTGAACTCACCTACACAGTTTCGCAGACCAAGGCCGCTCAAACCGCATCGACAGCACCCCGGTGCGGCGGCAAGAGATCGATCAATGAGTGTTCATACAGAGTGTGGCGATTAGCAATCTTGCTGGCAGACTGAAGGGCACATGGTGGGCGTAGCTCAGGTGGTTAGAGCGTCAGGTTGTGGCCCTGAAGGCCGGGGGTTCAAGTCCCCTCGCTCACCCCAGTTCCCGGGCAGTTGGGCATCGAACTTTCGCTGCCTACACTGCCCGGGCTTTTACCGCCTCTAGCTCAACGGCAGAGCAGTGGACTCTTAATCCATTGGTTCTGGGTTCGAATCCCAGGGGGCGGACCATTGGCCAACGGTCTCTCCATACAAGACCCATCGTCGAGCGGCGTCGGAATAACCCTCACCATCGCACTGCGAACTCTCGATCGAGCTTAAACCGGTATCAGCACGAAGGCTCCTACATAAACGGGTATCTCAAACCGGGGTTGCAAAGGTTGTTAGGCATGCTTAACATATTGCCATGGCTCAAGGTCCCCTCAGCAAGACTCTCGCTGGAGCGTGCGCATTCGCCTTTGTCGTCGCCTCGTGTGGCGGTGACGACAACAGCCTCACCCTCTACTCCGGCCGAGGAGAAGACCTCGTTCAACCGGCAATCGACCAGTGCGCCGACCGCCTCAACGTCGAGATCAATGTCCGCTACGGCGACTCGGCGGAAATGTTGCTCCTCTTGCAAGAAGAGGGAGATAACACGCCGGCAGATCTCTACTACTCGCAGGGCGCGGGCTACCTCGGAATTCTCTCTGCTGACGGCGGACTTCTCCCCCTCGATGAACATCTCACATCGCAGGTGAGCGACGCCAACCTCGTTTCCCCATCGAATGATTGGATCGGCATCACCGGCCGGGCGAGAACAATCGTTTACAACACCGAAGCGCTCTCTGAGGGTGACCTACCCGAATCCTTCGTCGACTTCACCGACCCGAAATGGTCCGGCCGCATCGGCTGGGCACCGACAAATGCGTCGTTCCAAGACCACATCACAGCTCTTCGAGGGCTACTCGGCGACGACGCCACGAGAACATGGCTCACCGCAATCGTTGAAAATGAACCTATTGCGTATGAGAAGAACACCCCCATCCTCGAAGCAGTTGCCTCCGGCGAGGTCGATATCGGATTTGTCAACCACTACTACCTCTACCGTTTCCTTGCGGAAGATCCGGACTTCCCCGTCGCCAATCATTTTTTCGACGATGGCGACCCAGGGGCACTCATCAACGTCGCAGGAGCAGGGGTAATCACACACTCGAAGAATCCGGATGCAGCCCAAGCGGCCCTGGAATGCCTCCTTTCCGACGACATCCAAGAATATTTCGCCTCAACAAATTACGAATTGCCAGTGGTTGCCGGCGCAGAACCATGGTCGGACCTACCGAGCATTAACTCACTCACGCTCCCAGAGTTCGACCTCAACCTTCTCGCCGATCTTGAAGGAACTGTCGACATGCTTGTCGACGTCGGCGCCCTCTAAACCAGCGGTCCGCCATGACACCTCGACAGCCTTCCGATGACAAAGCCCTGCGCATCGCAGCTCTTGCGGTCGGAGTCGCCGCCGCACTTCCCATTGGCTACCTCGTATGGCGCACCTTCGAATACGGATTCAGCGCATCTGTCGATGTCGCCACCTCTGGCCGAACCCTCGGCCTGCTCTGGTCAACACTGAAACTTGCGGTAGCCGTCACCGTTAGCTCGGTCATCATCGCAGTACCCATTGCATGGCTCACCGTACGCACCAACCTTCCCGGTCGCCAGGTGTGGTCGATCGTGACCGTACTCCCTCTCGCCATTCCCACCTACGTGGGCTCATGGGCATTCATCGGGGCTCTCGGGCCGCGCGGAATGTTCGCAAATCTGCTCGGTATCGAGTCAATTCCGTCGATCTACGGCTTTTGGGGGGCATGGGCAAGCCTCACGCTCTTCTCCTACCCGTATGTCCTTCTCACGGTTCGCTCCGCCTGGATGCGTCTTGACCCCGGCCTTGAAGAGGCAAGCAGAATGCTCGGTCGATCATCGTGGCACACATTTCTCAAGGTTGTCTGGCCACAACTTCGACCAGCTGTGAGCAGCGGCGCCTTACTCGTCTCCCTCTACTCCTTGAGCGACTTTGGTGCTGTGGCCATGATGCGGTACGACACATTTACCCGAGAGATCTACCTCCAATATCGAGGAGCATTAGAACGAGGCGCAAGCGCGGTTCTCGGACTCATGCTCGTCGTGCTCACGGTTACTGTGCTCACAGGAGAACAACGACTCCGGCGACGAGAAGACCTCCACCGCCTCCACGGTTCAGGAGCCCGAACTCCACAACCGGTTGAACTCGGTCGCTTACGGGTTCCTGCGCTCGCCGGTCTCGGGCTTCTCACCACGCTCGCGCTCGCAGTACCACTCGGAGTCATTTCGTACTGGCTCGTTCGAGGAGTACGTGCCGGCGAGCCTGTCTGGCCAGCTTGGAGCCTCATTTCAAACAGCCTCCTGGTTTCTCTGCTCGCTGCAGCCGTCGCAACAATTGCCGCGATTCCTGTGGCAATGATCATCCGGCGATCGCCAGGCCGCTTCGCCAACGTCGTCGAGCGTCTTTCATGGTCTGGCTATGCGCTTCCCGGCATCGTGGTTGCGCTCGCACTCGTCTATTTCGGTGCAAATGCTGTTCCGTGGGCCTACCAAAGCGTGGCAATGCTCGTGTTCGCTTACTCCATTCTCTTTCTCCCACAGGCGATCGGCGCCGTGCGATCATCACTCCTTCAGGTCACTCCAAGTCTTGAAGAGGCGTCGCTACTTCTTGGGGCACAGCGCATGACGACCTTCCGCAAGGTGCTACTGCCACTCTTACGCCCTGGTCTCGGGGCTGGTGCCGGACTCGTCTTTCTCACCACGATGAAAGAACTGCCGGCCACCTTGCTGCTCGCGCCAACCGGGTTCTCTACCCTTGCAACAAGAATCTGGAACTCCACAAGTGAGGGCTTCCTCGGCCGATCAGCCGGCCCGGCACTTGCACTCGTCCTACTCTCGTCGGTGCCAATGGCGATTCTCTTGACACGAAGTCAGCGACAGGGCGCAAGGCGTATCGGGACAACCAGGCGTGATCAGCCTGCAGAAAACGCCAAGCAGGACGTCCCGTCAGAGGTGAGACTCACCCGCTGACCACGGTGCACACCGGGGTTACCCGAGATCCGAGCTGCGAGACGGACACCAGCATCAAGGTCGACCTGCACCATGTGGTCATGCCCGTAATACTCCACGTTGCTGACAACACCGTTTCCTGACTCGTTCTCAACAACGGTCATGTGTTCGGGCCGTAACAGCACATCAACCTCGCCGACATGAGACTCTGACAGCGACACTTCGCCAATCGGCGTCATCGCCGACATTCCGGTCGCATTACCTCGCAAGAAATTCGCGTCGCCGACGAATTCAGCGACCCATGCCGACGACGGATGTTCGTAGATCTCCGACGGTGTGCCGAACTGCTCAATGCTTCCGTCACGCATCACTGCGACGCGGTCACCGAGAATGAATGCCTCTTCTTGATCGTGGGTGACGAAAACGGCCGTCACTCCAAGGCCACTCAATAAGGCGTGCACCTCTGCACGAACCTGCACCCGCAGACCGGTATCAAGGTTCGAAAACGGTTCATCGAGCAGAAGAACCGACGGTTTGGGGGCGAGCGCGCGAGCTAAGGCGACACGTTGCTGCTGACCTCCAGACAACGTCGACGGCATTCGGTGGCCGAGCCCGTCGAGACCGACCAACGTGAGCACCTCAGCAACTTGCTCATCTTTGTTGGCCGATCGTGACAGCCCGTAACCGACATTTTCTTCAACGGTCATGTGCGGAAAGAGCGCCCAATCCTGAAAAACCAAACCCACCAATCGAGCCTCGGGGCGCACATGCTGACGGTTCGTCGCAACCTCTTTGCCATTCAGCAAGATCGTGCCACCGGTAACGCGCTCAAGGCCGGCAATCGATCTCAGCAGCGTGGTCTTGCCACAGCCGCTTGGCCCCAAGAGGGCAACGATCTCTCCCGGTGCGACATCAAAATTTATGCCGTGCAGCACATCGGTATCGCCAAACGCAACTCGGACGTCAGAGATCTCAACGCGCCCAGAAGGCACGTCTCCCCCACTTCCCTTTGACTGCCAAGAGTGCATGCTGCTCTTGATGTTAAGCACGCTTCACATGCTACGAGCAGATCTGCTCTCCGGTGCAAATCGGTGTCGCAGTTAGGCAGCTCAGCTGCTCGCCATCGTTGCGACGATCTGCTCAAGCACTGCAGGGCTTGTTGCAAAATTGAGGCGAACATGACCCGAACCGTTCGCCCCAAATTGCATACCTGGACTCAGTTCAACCCCGCGAGACTGAAAGAGCTCGAACGGCCGATCACCGTCACCAAGCATCGAACAATCGACCCATGCGAGATATGTCGCACTCGGAATCTGATACTTCGCTCCCGGCAAATATCCCTCGACCAACTCAGCCAACCGATGTCGATTCTCGTCGAGTACATCCATCACCGCTGCCAGCCACTCATCGCCCTCTGTCCACGCCGCAACCGCCGCCTCGACACCGAACAGGTTTGGCGAGCCAAACCAGTGCCTCGGATAACTCCGAATCATGGTGTCGAAACGCTCGATGCCGACATGCATCACCGCCCAGCGGAGACTAGCCAAATTGAATGCCTTCGATGTCGATGTCACGGTGATCGTTCGAGACTCGACAGCCGGGCTCAACGATGCGAATGGGATGTGGGTCTTTGGCGCGTAGACGAGATCTGAGTGAATTTCATCAGAGATGACGACGAGATCGAATTCTTCAACAATCTCTGCGATCGCCTCGAGCTGGGGGCGATCAAACACGTGCCCGGTCGGGTTCTGTGGATGACACAACAACAATGCAGCTGGCTTCTCTGACGCAATCACCGACCGCAGTTCATCAACATCAAAGGGTGCATGAACAAGTCGTCGATCCATGTCGGCCAACGACTGCAAAAACGGATGGTACGCCGGGGTGTGCAATGCAATTGCCGCTCCAGGCTCAGTGAGCATGCCGATAGCAAGCCGAACGCCCTGCAGCACGTCAGCCAAGTCGTGCACCCGGTCGACGTCGATACTCCATCCGTATTTTGAGGCCATCCGATCAACAAAGACACGACCAGCCGGCGACGCACCGGTGCCCCACTTCTGATACCCGGCCATTCTGCGCTCGATAATTGACTGCAGGCGATCGTTAATCGCCGGCGCCATCGGAAAATCCATGTCCGCGACCCATGCCGCGAGCCGGTCAGGATGCTGCTGCCACTTCACTCCCGGTGTTGACCGAAGTTGGTCAACCGTCAGCGAACGCAAGCCAAACGGGTCATGGTCTGTCACTGCGGATCCCCCACCTCAATTCCAAACTTCTCTGCACGCTCACGCATAAACACTGGCACACCCCACGACACGCCTGACGCAGCTCTCGCATATGCCGGACCATCTTCTGCCCATTCGTGACAAGTGTTGGTGTTCATCTTCCACGAGTCATCATCGGGCTCTCGGTTGAATCCCAACTTGAGTTCGGGTTCGTCAGAATCAGGAATCTCGAATGTTCGCATTGACCAAGAGCACTGCACCGCTACTGGGCCCATGGCAAGAAGCAATGCAGTGGTGTGGGTGCAGCCTCGCGGCCCGCCAAATAGTTCTCGGACTTTATTGGAGAACCCTCTCGCAATTGAGAGTCCTTCCAGTTTCTTGTAGTGGTCGGTGATCACCGAGCACGTCGTATGAGGGAACGTGTTGAACGTCACCTCCGCTCGCTCAATCTCGAGACTCGGAAACGACACCTCGAGATCAACCACCATGTGATGGACCGTGATCGGGTCAGGATCGTGAGAAATGTACAGCCCCGGTGGTTTCTGATCGCGAACGGCTCCCCGTATCAGCACACGATCTGGACTCAGACGGTACGACCTCACTCGATATTCGCGCTCGTGAAGCGGCGTAAGTTCAGCATCGTCAGGGAGAATTGAGTCTGAGAGGAAGGGGTCAACACCGGTACTCATACGCCTTTGATGATCGCAGACTCCGCCTCGTCGTAGCGAATGAGAGCACTCACGTCAACAGCGAAGATGTTCACCCGAGTTGAGCGATAG
>CBFHYI010000044.1:0-13259 GCA_965660025.1 uncultured Ilumatobacteraceae bacterium
ACTCGCTCTCGTTGCATTTCTTCCCCCGTTGTGGAACGCTCCCGGCAAGATCGCTGCAGACACAAAGTCGTATCTGTCGATCAATCCGTGGGGATTACTCCAGCAAGCCACACAACTTTGGGATTCCTCCACCGGTTTAGGAACGGTGACGCACCAGACCATTGGATACCTGTTCCCGATGGGGCCATGGTGGGCAGCGGCTGAGTTTGCAGGTATCCCTGACTGGCTCACCCAACGCGTTTGGTGGGGAGCGTTGGTGTTCACGGCTTTGCTGGGGGCATTTCGTCTTGCCGGCGACACGAATTCAACACGCCACGCCCAATACGTCACCGCATTGAGTTACGGACTGAGCCCGTACCTCTTTGCGTACGTCTCGCGCATCTCGGCCATTCTTCTGCCGTGGGCGGTCTTCCCGTGGATGATCCTTGTGCTTCGGCGGGCGCTGAAAGAGCCCACTAACTGGCGGCACCCGGCACTGTTTGCAGTGCTTGTTCTCATCTCCGGCACGGTCAACGCAACGGCAATTGCGTTCGTCACGCTTGGCGCTGTGCTGTGGCTGCTCGTCGAGTCAACTGCCATTCGAGACGTCTGGCGCATCGTGTTTCGCAGTGCGGTGCTGTCAGCGGTGGTCTCAATGTGGTGGGTGATAGCGCTCATCGTTCAAGGCCGCTACGGCATCAACATCTTGAGGTACACCGAGACATACGAGACCATCACTTCAACTGCGTTGCCGAGCGAGCTCCTTCGAGGCTTTGGCTACTGGTTCTCCTATGGAGGCGACTGGCTCGACCCGTGGGTTGAAGCCACCTACGGGCTCCTTGCACAACCTTGGTACCTCGCGTTGGGATTTGTCATCGCTGCCTTGTCGGTGATTGGGGTTCGACATGCCTCTCCTACTTCGCGACTGCCATCTGCGATGCTGATTGTCGTCGGGTTGTGCCTCGCAGTCGGTGAGGCCTCGACTGGCACGTTGAGTCCGTGGGGCCAATCGTTTGGAGCGCTCGTCGACCTCGGGCCAGGTCTCGTCATCCGCTCAACCCAGCGAGCACTTCCCGTTCTCATCCTCGGCCTTGCGTTCGGACTCGGAGGATGGGTCAATCGCCGGGCTGTGCCGCAGCTGCACCTGAAAACCGCGTTTCTTCTCGGGGCAGTCACCGTCCAATCTGCTCCGTGGTTCCTCGGCGGCATCGCCACCTCTGCCATCACCCACTCGACAATCCCTCCCTATTGGAACGAGGCTTCAGCGTCACTCGGATCATCGGTCGATTACCGAGTCTGGGAAACCCCCGGCAGTGACTTCGCGTCATACCGCTGGGGCGGCACTATTGACCCGATCCTCCCCGGTCTCACCGATCGTCCAACTGTCGCTCGCGAACTCATTCCGCTCGGCACAGATGGGGCAGCCGACCTTGTGTCTGAAATCGAACGTCGAGTCGCAGAAAACACGCTGAGCGAACGTGCGATCGCCCCCCTCGCGCGAGTGCTCTCGAGCGACATGATTCTCGCTCGTAACGACCTCGAATTTGAGCGGTATGCGCTCGCTCGCCCCGATGACGTCACCAATCGTGTCGACCGCTCAACTGAAACAACTCGACTGTTCACCGGCCCTTTGTATGCACACGACCAACACCTCATTGATGAGCAGACCTACGGGGGTGTGCCGGGCATTGGAGAGGTTCCTTCCATTGCCACATGGGCGATTGACGAACCCGTAGGCATCTTGTCAGCACGCTCTAGTGCGGTCGCGGTCGTGCATGGCAGTGCCGAGACGATTGTTGGTCTCGCAGAGGCTGGCCTCATCTCTGGAGATGAACTCCTGTTTGACGCAGACTCCATGACGAGTGACGACTCGCTCCGACGCCAAACCGAGTGGACGATCATCGGCGATTCCAACCGGCTCGAAGATCGAAGGTGGTATTCAGTCGGCGCGATTCTCGGTGCCACCCGTAGCAACGATGAACTCGTCAACGATTCGTCAATCAGGTCGTTACAGGTGGTCGACGACGCGACACGGTTCACTACCTCCGAATTGGCGGGGGGCTTTTCCATTGTTCGCGCATCAAATTATGGATCGCCTGCGGTCTTGACCGCAGAGGACCGGCCCGAACATGCGGTCGATGGCGATTCGTTCACGGCGTGGCGAGGGAGTGCACTTGCCCCGACTACGGGGCTCACGTGGGAGGGGCAACTTGCGCAGGTGGCCAACCCCCGCTGGATCGAGTTGCTGCAGCCAATCGCCGGCGAGCGCGGTCGCTGGATTACCGAAGTTGAAGTAACCCTCCGACATGGTGCTGCAATCAATGTCGTTCGTATTCCTCTCGACGACCGATCGCGGTCAGGTGCCGGTCAGCGAATCGACCTCGACGGCTCTCCCGTGTCATCGATTGAGATCGAGATCATCAAAGATTCGGTAGGGCCATTACCTGGTTACGGCAACTCGGCAGGGGTCGGATTCGCAGAGATCACGATCGATGGTGTTGGGCCCACGACCGAGTGGATCACTTTGCCAGTCGATATTCGATCGGCTTCTGATGCAGAGCATCGAACCACCTTCGTTCTCGAACGACGCCGCATCGATGAAACGTTTGGCAATCGATTTGATCCTGAGGCGGTTCTGCATCGTCGAGTCGATGTGTCAGTTGATACGACCTTTCAACTCAGTGGGTCGTGGTCACATGCGGCTCACTTTCCTGATGCCGGGGTTCGTGCATCTTCGCCGTCGCTCGTCGGTGTATCGGAGTTGCGGTGGGTGTCAGAGATTGACCCGGAAGAGATCTGGCTTGAGGTCGATGTGGAATCTGCCCCGCAGTCTGCATTCATCGAACTCGCAACAGGCGATCTCTTCAGCGTTCCGACGGCACTCACCGTTGCAGACATGTCGGGTAACTCCATTGATATGGAGGTCCCGTCTCATGGGGTTGTTGCGCTCGACTTAACGAATCTCACACCTGGGACGTTTCGGGTGACCTTTCGGGATCTCAACGAGCGCACAACAGTCGATCGATTCGCTGATCGCAGGAGGGTCCTCCCCGTCGGAGTGGTGCGCTCAACACTGTTGCCAGAAATTGACAGCACGGCAATGACCCTGCCTGCCGAGTGCACAAGCGGGCTTATCTCGATTGATGGCAATGATGTTCCTATTCGGGCAACGGCAGGTGGCTTTGCTGGCTGCACTGCAGTCGCCTTAACCGCTGGCTCACATGAGATTTCGACGGCGGCCGGTCATCGCACTGGATGGAATATCGATCGTGTCATTCTCGACTCAGACCCGGCAGTGAGTGAGGTGGTTGTCACCAGCCTTGAGATGACTCGTTCAGATACCCGCATCGCATCAACCATCACGGGCGAGGCTGAATGGCTCGTGCTCAGCGAATCGGCGAGTCCCGGTTGGAAGGCGGCGATCGATGGGGCGAGTCTCGGCGACTATCGACTTGTAAATGGATACGGCATGGCCTGGCAGATCCCTCGTGGACTTTCTGGCGAGGTTGTTATCGAGTGGACACCTCAACGAGCCATCCGCTGGGCTCTGATCGTGTCAAGCCTCGGCATCGTGCTCGTAATCGGGTGCTGCATCCGCCGACCACGCCGCGTCAACCACGCTCCGATACAACATCGAGCCGCATTCGGGATACGTGCCGTTGTTGCCATCACTGTTCTCTCCCTCGGGCCAATTGCCGTGTTGGCTCCTGCGACAGCCAAACTCCGCCCCCGCTTTCAATTGCTCGTGTTGGGTGCCCCAATGGCAGCGATGTGGGCGTGGACCTCAGCACGACAGATTCGCTGGGATATGCCGGTAGATCTCGTGTGGCCACAGTCAATGAGTTGGGGGCAACACATCGTCATTCTTGCGGTCGCCACTGCGATCTGGCCCGTGTTACGCGGGAGTTGCAGACAACCGAACGACCGCGACGGCCCACACAATGACAACGCTCCAGCGGCCGCTGGCGCCGACTGAAATCTGCCACTGACAAATCTGAAAGGATGTCTCCGTGCGCACGCTCATCGTGGTCCCCACGTACTTTGAGGTGGAGAGCATCGGTGAACTTCTCAGCCGGCTCATCTCGGCAGTTCCATCGGCTGATGTCATCGTTGTTGACGACGGAAGCACCGATGGAACCTGCGACGTGGTTTCAGATCTTGCAGCCGATCACCCCCAGATTGCACTTCGGCGACGGAGCCATAAAGGTGGTCTTGGATCTGCGTACCGCGACACCTTTTCGGCCACACTGAGCGAATACGACCTCTTGGTTGAAATTGATGCCGATCTTTCCCACGAGCCCGAGGCACTCCCTGAGTTACTTTCCGCTGCGCGGGCGGGAGCTGATGTGGTCATTGGGTCGCGTTATGTTCCAGGTGGCCAGATCATGGGTTGGAGCAAATCACGATTGAGGTTGTCGAGATGGGGAAACCGTTACGCCTCGCTAGCGCTCGGCCTTGCGATTAACGATGCCACTGCCGGGTTTCGCGTCTACCGGTCATCGATCATTGAACAATTCGGGCTTGCTGATATCAAATCTGATGGCTACGGCTTCCAGGTTGAAATGACGTATCAGGCAGTTCGCGCCGGGGCGCGCATCGTTGAGATACCGATTACCTTTCGAGAGCGCGCATCTGGTGAATCGAAAATGAGTCGCAGAATTGTCATCGAGGCGTTCCTCTTCACCACGATCTGGGGAGTTCGAGACCTCCTGTTGCGCCAACGAGCACGAAGGATGTACCGCACCCAATGAGCGCGACCGACGAACTACGCAGCGGTAGCGGTTCCAACGAGCACGAGGGTCGAGTCGTCGATCGACTCCGAGCCGTCAATAACCTCGAAGTCTTCGGCCGTGATCGATTCATCTGCAGACCGGAGCAGTGGGTACACCGCTCGCCGTCCGATCGAATGCAAACCCGTCAATGCCCTCGTCGGGAGACGATGCCGCAATCCGAACGGGTCAAGCGCCAGAAGTCGCCTTCCTGCACGACGGCGCTGCTCAAACGTCTTCATCGTTTCAACGTTGCCCGTAAGCCCACTGACTTTCGCTGTATCGAAGTATTTGTTGAGGAGTTCGCCGAACATGTCCAACGAAAACAGGTGGACATGGAATGGATTCTCGAAGTCAGCTGGAGCGTTCGGCGTCAGCACAACAAGCCGGCCGCCTGGTCGCAATACGCGAGCGATCTCGGCGACATGTCGCTCAGGGTCAGTGAAATGCTCAATGATGTGCGACGAACTCACCCAGTCGAGAGAATTTGTTCGAAATGGAAGCTGTCGGGCATCTCCGCACACCACACCGTCGATGGCGGCTTGAGCGAGGCCGGCTGTTCCGAGGTCATAGTCAAGGCCGATCACCGTTCGGTCGTCTCGGGCGAGCAACCTCGATTCGGTTCCGATACCGCATCCGATATCGAGACCGACACCGCTGCCGATGCGGTTGCTGATGAGCTCATATCCCGCAACGTGGAGCGCGATCAGTGATGCAGGCGTGTGATCATGAACCGGGCGCTCACCAGTGACGTGCATGGATTCCTCAGTGTATGACGGTCTTCGGGTTGCGGTGTTGTCTTGGCGTGGCCCGGGTGACCCCGATGCTGGCGGTTCAGAGCTACACGCGAATGAAATTCTCTCACGATGGGCACAGCACGGAGTAGAGGTCACACTCTTCGCTCGCACGCCTCCGTCGGCAACGAAACCATCAACATCCCCATTCAGCATTGTGAATATCGGCTCTGAATATTCAGTATTTGCACGCGCAGCCGCTCGTGTAATTCGCCGCCGTCAGCACTTTGATGCGGTCGTCGAAATTCTCAACGGCGTACCATTTTGCTCTCCACTCTGGTGGCGAGGCCCGAAGGTGGTGTGGCTCCACCACCCGCATACCGAGATGTGGGAGCAGCGCTTACCGTTTCCTCTCGCCCAAGTTGGAAGATGGAATGAATCAACGGTTATTCCAAAGATGTATCGCTCAACGAGGGTCATCGCTCTGTCTGAACCAGGGCACCGTCACCTCGTAGCTGCCGGATTCAACAATGTGACGGCGATTGAACCAGGTGTTTCTCCCCTGTTTTGCACTCCATCAGAAGGGCGTGATCAAGCCTCGGCCGATCGACCGTTTCGACTCATCGCAGTCGGTCGGCTTGCGCCAGTGAAGCGCTGGATGGAACTTCTCAACGCCATCGAGCCGCTTGCCGATCGCGTGACGCTCTCAGTTGTCGGGGACGGCCCGCTTGCGGGCGAACTGCAGCAGTGGAGAACCGATCATCGAGCTGACTGGCTTCACCTCCTTGGACATGTGAGCGACGATGTCCTTGTCGGCAACTATCAGGAAGCAGACCTCCTTGTTTCGGCATCGTCAGCAGAGGGATGGGGAATGACGATCACTGAAGCAGCTCGATGCGGTACACCGGCCATCGCCACAAACGTGCTCGGACATTCTGCGGCAATCGTCGACGACGTGACGGGTGAACTCGTCGCCACCCCCAACGACCTCACCGACGCCATTCAACGTTTGATGCAAGACCCTGAACGGCTTCGCCGTTACGCCGACGCTGCCCATCATCGAGCCTCTTCATTGAGCTGGGACGACGCTGCCACCCGCCACCTCAACGAATTGGGGCGTCTCGTCACATGATGTTTCGGCCGTTACTTCAGGCAATGCGCCCTCGACAGTGGGTAAAGAATGCCCTCGTCGGCGCAGCTCCAGCCGCTGCCGGGGTCACCGCCACGACGCAATGGCTAGATGTGTCGCTTGCGTTCATCTCGATGACCTGTGCCGCAAGTGGTGTCTACCTGTTCAACGACGTAGCCGATATCGCAGAAGATCGACTACACCCAAAGAAGATCGCTCGACCGGTCGCCTCAGGCGCCCTCAGTGTGAGGGTCGCAACCATCGCCGGTGGCGTGCTGACAAGCACATCGGTGGTGCTTGCTGCCGTCTTCATTAACTCGGTGACGGCAGTGCTCGTCACCGGATACCTTGCCCTTATGGGCCTCTACAGCCTGGTGCTCCGGAAAGTCATCGGCGTCGACATCATCATCGTCGCCGTTGGCTTCGTGCTCAGGGCACTTATCGGCGCAAGCGCAGCTTCCATCGCCGTGTCGTCGGTCTTCGTCGTATTCATCGGATGCGCAGCACTCTTTATCGTGACGGGAAAGCGGCTTTCAGAGGTCAACACCTTCAGTCTCCATCACGCCACGACCACACCGCACCGTCCGACGCTGCGGCAGTATTCCCGAACCTCGCTGTGGCTCATCATCTGCATTGCGAGTGTAGGAATGGTGTTGGCGTACATCGTCTGGGTCGTCACCACCCCTCTTGCACGCCGGGCGGCGCAAGCCGCCACCATTCCGTTTGTCATCATCGCTCTTATCCGAATGCTTGCGATATTGCGTCAAGGCGGCGGAGACGAACCTGAAGCGTTGTTGTACCGTGATCGCAGCATTCAATGCTGTGCGATCGGATGGGCCGTCGCTTTTCTCTTTGCCGAGTACGGGTCATGAGTAGCGAGTTCACGAAGATTTCCGGTTGGGGACAAACATCACCTGCACGCACATTTCTCCGCGATGCGCACTCGGTTGAGGAACTTCACAACGCTCTGACCTCGGTGGGTCGCCGAGGCGCAATCGCTCGGGGGCTCGGACGTTCATATGGCGATGCAGCTCAAAACTCTGGTGGTTCAACGATCCGTTTCACAGATCGGTCGTTCTCATTCGATGCAGATCGCGGAGTCGTCACGGCCAGTGCAGGCGCAACGTTTGACGACATCATGACCCAGATCATTCCCCATGGCTGGTTTGTCCCCGTGACAGCGGGCACTCGCCAGATCACTGTCGGCGGAGCAATCGCTGCTGATGTCCATGGCAAAAACCATCATCACGATGGGTCATTTGGGAATTTCGTGCAATCGATCAGCTTGCTACTCTCCTCGGGTGATGTGGTCGAGCTTGATCGCTCGTCACAGCACGATCTGTTCTTCGCAACGATTGGCGGCATGGGGCTCACCGGCGTCATTCTCTCGGCGACCTTCGACCTTCTTCAAGTGCCATCGGCGATGATGTCAGTGCGCACCGAGCGGCATGGTGACATCGACACCCTCATGGAATCGATGCTTCAAAATGACTCAGCATTTCGGTATTCGGTTGCGTGGGTTGATGGAACGGCAACCGGAAAGCATCTCGGGCGCGGCGTGATCACCCACGGCGACCATGCGTCAAGTGACGAGGTTCGCTCGAACCACAAACGGTCATCTGACTACCGGTCGCCAACAACAATTGGTATTCCGCGATTCGTTGGTGCTGCTCGCTCGGTTCGACGCTCGACATCATTGCTCTTCTCTGAGCTCTGGTATCGAAAGGCTCCGAAGCTGCGAGAAGGGCAACTCGTTTCGATTCCGTCGTTCTTCCACCCTTTAGATGGCGTCGGGCATTGGAATCGGCTCTACGGCAAGAACGGGTTTGTCCAGCACCAATGTGTGGTGCCGCTCGATCGAGACGATGTCATTCGCAGCATTCTTCAGCGAGTCTCAAGCGAGCGACCTGCCAATGTGATCAATGTGCTGAAGCGTTTCGGAGAGGGAAATCACGCTCATCTCAGCTTTCCGCAACCTGGCTGGACACTCACTGTCGACCTACCTGTCACCTCTCAACTGTCAACGACGCTCGCCGACATTGATGAGATGGTGTTGTCGGCGGGCGGTCGTCACTATCTCGCCAAAGATGCGACAACCGGATCACACTCGATACGAAGCGGCTACCCACGCCTCGGCGAATGGCAACACATCAGACACCGCGTTGACCCCAACCAGCGATGGCAGAGTGACCTCTCTCGCCGACTCAATCTTTGCGCAACCTTCAAGGACTCAGAATGAAAAGTGGCACCGGAGAACTTCAGACGATCGCCTTATTTGGTGGGACAAGCGAGATCGGTCTTGCGATCTTGCGAACCTTCGTCGGGCCATCAACCGAACGGATTGTTCTCGCGTGCAGAGACACCGTCAGTGGCCAGACTGTCGCCGACACGTTCGATGAGCACGTCACCGTTGATGTCATCGAGTGGGAAGCACGCGATCTCGCCGCTGGCCCCAACATCATTTCGATGCTTGGCGACGACAACCGTGACATCGACCTTGTCATCATTGCTGCCGCAACGCTCGGCGAGCAGTCAGCATTTGACGCTGATCCGGCGCTTGCCGGCGAAGCGGTCGTCATTAATACTGCGTCACCGATCGCCACACTGTCGGCCACCGCATCTCAGATGACGGCCCAGGGGCACGGCAACATCATCGTGCTGTCGAGTGTGGCGGGCGTGCGGGTTCGATCAGATAACCGGGTGTACGGCGCATCGAAATCAGGCCTCGATTCGTATGCGTTGGCTCTTGCCAATGACCTCGATGACACCGGGGTAGAGATCACAGTGGTGAGGCCAGGCTTTGTGCACGGTCGAATGACAGACGGAATGAAACCGGCGCCGTTCGCAACCAACCCCGCAACCGTTGCCTCGGCAACCCACAATGCCGTGGCCGCAGGGCGCAGAGTGGTGTGGGTTCCCCGAGTCTTACAACTCGTGTTCGCAGTCTTCCGAGTCTTGCCCAACTCGATCTGGCGTCGAATACGGCGTTGACGCCGATCGCCACTTCACACCTCGACCGGGCGTCACAGCCCTTTATGGAAGTATCGATTTAGCGAAGTTCGAGACCAGCGAGCGAGCCCTCATCTCGCCACCGGGCGAGCAATTCGAAGAACTTAATTGGACCCGCCCCGTACATTCCGGCGGCAAATCCGGTTCCATCGGTCACATGCCCCTCGTTGTTGTAATAGCCCGGGGTGCACTCCTCGTAGAACTTCTGCGCTCTCACCGCCGTGCGCTCAATCTCAGCAAGCCACTCCTGCTCCGATTGAGGGGATGCTTCAATGACTGAGGCACCCCTTGCGCGTGACTCGGCAACAACATGTGCGAAATGGGCAGCCTGCTCAGCAAGAGCATGCGGAATATTCACCGTGGTTGCAGTCTGAACAAATCCGATGAACGCCATATTCGGGAAACCGTGAGCGTGCATTCCGTGGAACGTACGGGCTCCTTCGGCCCAATGCTCAGACAGCGTTTCACCGTTGCTGCCAGTGACATCAAAGCCGGCACGTCGCGTGTACGAGGTGCCGTACTCGAACCCTGTCGAGAACACGATGCAATCAACTTCATATTCAACGCCGTTCACGACAACACCGTTTGGTGTGATGCGTTCAACCCCCTGACCATCGGTGTCAACAAGGGTGACATTTGATGAGTTAAACGCTGGCAGGTAGCTGTCATGAAAGCACGGTCGCTTACAGAACTGCCGATACCAGGGCTGCAGCGCAGCGGCAGTTGAAGGATCAACCACCGTGGTCTGCACCCGATTTCGGACCCCATTCATTTTCCGATAGTCGAGGAGCTCCATCATCTCCTCTTTCTCTCTCGGCTCAAGACGGCGACCGAGACGCCGAGATGCATCTTTTGCTGCGATACCGGTGAGTCCTCTGAAAATCTCGGTCCAGCCATCGCCAACGAGATCTTCTGGCTCGTCATAACCCGACACGAGCGCAGTGAAGTTCTCCATATACCGCTTCTGCCACCCCGGCTCCAGAGACTCAAACCAATCGGTATCCGTCGGAGCATTATCTCGAACATCTACTGAAGATGGCGTTCGCTGGAACACGAACAGCTCCTTTGCAGAATCAGCCAGATGCGGGATGCACTGCACTGCGGTTGCGCCAGTGCCGATGATCGCGACACGTTTATCGGCGAGGCCAGTGAGACCTCCGTAGGTGTCGCCCCCAGTGTAGTCGTAGTCCCAGCGACTGGTGTGGAACATGTGACCTTCGAAGGAGGTGATCCCTGCAATTCCGGGCAGTTTTGGACGGTTGAGCGGGCCGGTTGCAAGCACGACAATGTTGGCTGTCATCTCATCATTTCGATCGGTGAACACCGTCCAACGAGATGCGCTCTCGTCCCACTCCATCGAGGTCACACCGGTTTGAAAACACGCGTCGTCGTACAGGTCGTAGTGGCGAGCGATACGGCGTGAGTGCTCCATGATCTCTGGAGCGAACGAGTACTTGTGTTGGGGCATTGCGCCGAGTTCTTCTAACAACGGCAGGTAGATGTACGACTGCACGTCACAGGCTGCGCCCGGGTAACGATTCCAATACCAGGTACCCCCAACATCGCCGGCCGAATCGATAAGCCGAATTCGCTGAACTCCTGCGTCTCTCAGGCGTGCGGCAGCGAGAAGACCACCGAAACCTCCACCAACAACGATGACGTCAACGTGGTCGGTCAGCGGCTCACGTTCAAATGACGCATCGGCCCACGGGTCGTCTCCGAACGACGCAAACCGGTCACTTATCTCGACGTACTGCTCATTACCGTCGGGCCGAATTCGCTTATCGCGCTCGTGAAGATACTTTGCATGCAGTTCTGCAGGGTCGAAATCGATATCGCCAAGAAGGTCTCGTGCCGTTGCCGCCATGACCTCAACCCTATGGGTGCCGCCTGAGAAGCGAAGAACCGCAGTCAGTCATGTGTTAAAGAGGCAGGAACATTCGGCTGATTCGACACTGAGGTACGCACGAGTCTGTCAGTGCATGACACCATCTCCGGGTGTCATTCACGATTCTTTCGCCCGCCAGCAGCGCTGAAGACTGGGTTAAGACTCATCTCGAAGAGTTCTGCGATCCATTCGGAGACTGGACCGCAAGTGAACGATTTCGTGGCGGGCGAACGGCGGCACTTTCAGCCCTCGAGTCATTTAAGGTGCGCGGCTACGCCGCCACGAGGAACGAAGTACTCCCTATCTCTTCTAGGGGCGCGTCGAAACTCTCACCATATATACGACACGGCCTCCTCACGCTCGGAGAGGCCTGGGAACACGTCAGCACCGCCCCTGACCACGACCGCGACAAATTCAGAGACGAACTGTTATGGCAGGAATACACGCGGCACATGTACTCCCGAATTGGAACGTTCCTCGCTGACTCGCTCCGATACCAGACGCCAGAGCGAACCAACGCACAAGGCTGGGGCGAACGCAACACCATGACCTGTCTCGACTTTGCGCTGACCGAGTTAGAAACCGACGGATGGGTGCCAAATCAAATGCGCATGTGGCTCGCCTCGCATTGGACGGTGAGAGAAGGAGCCCACTGGCAAGCGGGCGAACGCGAGATGTACCGCCAGTTGCTCGACGGGTCGTATGCGAACCGAGCCGGCTGGCAATGGACAATCGGGTCGGCTACCGGACGGCCATACGGGTTCTCGAGATGGCAAGTGACCAAACGTGCACCAGCGCTGTGCGACGAATGCCCATCTCGCCACTCCTGCCCAATTGAACAATGGCCTGACGGGCCCCAACTCGACGAGGCGACTCATCGTGTTGACCTTCGAAAAGGTCAACACCCACCTCAAGAACCTCTTTTGCCGACCATCGATGCATCACGGAGTCCCGAAGCGGTCTGGATCACTGCCGAATCGCTTGGAGACAGCGACCCGGCTTTGACCTCTCACCCCGACCTTCCTGCACTCTTCATCTTCGACACCCCTCTACTGCGCAAACTCAATCTTCACCCTCGCCGCCTCGTCTTTCTCACTGAGTGCCTTGCCGACCTTGCCCTCCGGCGTGAAGTGCATGTCGGCATTGGCGACCCTGTCGAACTATTGCGGTCAAGAAATGTTGCAGTGACCGCAGCGCCCGTACCCGGATTCCGCTCTCGCTCGGCTCAGATCTCTCCCGCAGCTATTTACCCGTGGCCTTGGCTCGCACCTATTTCGGATGCACCACTGTCATCATTCAGCGCGTGGCGGCGAGCACTGCCGACCTCGCTGGCAACAGCCTCGTTACGTCGTCAGCAACGTGGAAGACGCTGACGCCTGCTACCTCTCAATCGACCGCTGGATACCCCTCGGAATCATCTCCAAGGTCAATGACAAACCTCTTGCACGAGGAGTAACATCAAAATCTGCTTCTGGACTGTCAACTAAGAGACCGCTTTGACGAAAGTGTTGAATCGGCTCAACCGCTCTGATTCACCGTGATTATTTCTCTCATCGTCCTCCACTTCCTGCTCGGAGCAGGAATCGTCGCCGCCGGCGACCGACTCGGACGTCGCGGCTTTGCGCTCGGAACCCTTGGCCCCGCCGCAACCGCCATCTGGCTGTTCTCAAACCTGGGCACCATCGTCAACAACGGCGAGGGAGGCGCGATCGCTCAACGCATCAATTGGGCTCCAACTCTCGGACTCACAT
>CBFHYI010000045.1:0-13185 GCA_965660025.1 uncultured Ilumatobacteraceae bacterium
AAAAACTGTTCGCCGCCTATAAGGCAGCCACCGAAAACCTCGGAAGTGGCCGACCGACGGTCATTCTGTGCAAAACCGTCAAAGGATGGACGTTGGGGCCGGGCTTCGAAGGTCGCAATGCCACCCACCAGATCAAAAAGATGACCCGCGACCAGTTGCTCGAGTTGCGCGATCGTCTCCATCTTCATGACGAAATTCCGTCTGAATCACTTGAAGAAGACGACCCTCCGTACTTCAGGCCAAGCGAAGACTCGATCGAATACCAGTACATGATGGAACGCCGAAAGGCGCTCGGCGGGGTCGTGCCAACCCGACGAGTGGCAGTAAAACGACCGCTTTCGCTGCCTGCTGACGAAGTCTTCCAAGAACTCCGGATGGGGTCTGGAGAATTGCCGGTGAGCACGACAATGGGGTTCACCCGGTTGTTACGCAGTCTGTGCCGTGACGACAACATTGGCCGGCGCGTGGTTCCGATCATTCCCGACGAGGCTCGAACCTTTGGCATGGATGCACTCTTCCGAGAACTCGAGATTTACGCATCTCAAGGCCAAAAATATGAACCCGTCGACCACGACCTGTTGCTCTCGTATTCAGAAGACTCCGATGGCCAAATTCTTGAAGAGGGCATCACCGAAGCCGGTTCGCTTGCAAGCTTCATCGCTGCCGGATCGAGCTACGCCACCCGTGGCGTGCCCATGATTCCGTTTTACACGTTCTACTCGATGTTCGGATTCCAACGGGTTGGCGATCTCATCTGGCAGGCCGCCGATGCTCGTGTCCGGGGATTTCTCATGGGCGCCACCGCAGGCCGCACCACTCTGCTCGGAGAGGGACTGCAACATCAAGACGGGCACAGCTTGGTGCTGGCCTCGACGGTGCCCGCAGTGCAGGCCTACGACCCTGCGTTTGCATACGAACTTGGAGCCATCGTCAAAGACGGCATCAACCGTATGTACGGCCCAGACACCCCCGAATCTGAGCGCGATGTCATCTACTACATCACCTTGTACAACGAGAACTACCCAATGCCCGCGCTCCCTGACCACCCGGAAACTTCAGAAGAGTTTGAGCGTGGCGCAGTTCGCGGCCTCTACCGCTGGAGGCCGACGCCACAGGGGAAGACCCATTCAGCAACGATCATCTTTTCGGGAATTTCACACCAAGCGGCAACCCTTGCCGCCAACGAACTCGCCGATCACTACGACGTCGGTGCCGAACTCTGGTCTGCGACAAGTTACAAACGTCTCCGCGAGCAAGCGCTTGAGGTTGAACGCTCTAACCGGTTGCATCCGTCGGCACCCCAAGAAGCGCCACTCGTCACCCAGTTACTCAATGACTCATTGGGGCCGATCACAGCCGTAAGCGATTTCATGCGAGCGGTGCCTGAGCAGATCTTGCCATTTGTGCCCGAAGGTCGTCGTTTCAGCGTGCTCGGTACTGACGGAATGGGCCGAAGCGATACCCGTGAAGCGCTCCGCCGCTACTTCGAGGTCGATGCCGGACACATCGTCGTCAGCACGCTCAGCGCGTTGTTCAACGACGCAAAAGTGTCAGCAGACGTCGTCGAAGATGCCATCAATCGGTACGACATCGATAGTGGCGCGCCTAACCCATACGTGGTGTAGGGCCGTCAACGAACGCGGTCAAGCCATCCGGAAAGGATCGCTACCGCTCTCGGGTCGTGACGTAGACGGTGACCGGCGCCAGCAAGCACGTTGAGTTCTGCATTTCCGTGTGATTGCGCAAGTTGACGTGCATCGCTCACCGGCACGCTCGGGTCTTCATCTCCGTGAAGAACGAGCAGCGGTCTCGGGGCGAATCTGCGTGCAGCCACCGATGGCCGGAAGCGACGGAATGCTCGGCTCCATTCGTCAAGCGAAGATGGGAAGCCCGGCGTGCGAATTGCCCCAATTTGCCTTGCATGTTCAAGGAATCGTCGTGGATGCTCGGCCCAATCATCGAAATCTGCGCGAGGCGAGAGCAACGCCGCTGCACGAACTCGGGGGTCGTCGGCAGCTTCACAAATGACGAGTGACCCACCGGTATTCGTTCCGATGAGCACGACCCGTCGAACCCCGGTCGTTCTCACCATGTGATCAACCGCGTTTCTGAGGTCGTCCATCCATCCCTGCAGCGAAAAGTCACCGGTCGACGCGCCACAACCGCGAAACGTGAATGCCATTGCGACGTAATCAACCTCGTGGGCGAGTCGATCAATGAGTTCGGGGAAGGTGCCCGCGGAACGACGGGCATCGAGCGGACCAATCGGAAAGCCGTGGCACAAGATAAGGCCCGGAGTGTTGTCATCGACGTTCGATGGAAGCGTCAGATGGCAAGCAAGTCGCTCTCGACCACTGTCGAAGCTGTCCTCCATCGCTGGTACCGCTATGCCCGTGGTTTGCGGTGCCGCCGTGTCATTCCGGGAGCGGCCAGTGTGTACCCGCGGTTTCGTGCTTCAGCGAGGGTGTCCGGGCCGAAGCTGAGCCCTGTTTCGGCCGTAATGATGTCGTCGATAACAGATTCATCGGTCCATTGGTCGAGGTCGTACACAAGTTGGGTGCGCTTGTCGCCGAGAAAGCGGGTGTGTTCAAACCTGACCGGTCGTTCCATGCATTCCACGCTACCCAATGATTGGGGTCAGAGTTGGGTTGTCAGATGACATCGTCTGGCGGTGCCGTCGGCCCGACAGCCCCAATTGCGTCAAAGTAACTGAGGTGGGCGTCGACAACCTCGACGATGTCGACGTCGTCGAGCAGTTCTATCCCCGTGTCGGCGGCAACCATCATGAGATGAGCAATCAATGCTTCATCGGAGACGATGAGGGTTGCATCGATGTTTTGCCGTTGGTCTATCACCCGGTCAGGAGCAAGTCCTTGGGCGTGAAGCCAATTGATATGGGCAATGAGAAGCGATTCGACTTCTGCAGGGGTGAGCCGAGCCTGACTGCGTTCTGGAATTCGGTCGGCGACGAAATCGACTGCCTCGTCGACGGTGTACACCGCTCGGGGGGCAATCGCATCAAGCCGATGGGCTTCGCGCCCGATCGCGCCAGCAGCGATCGCAAAAATTACTACCGCCGCTAGAACTGCGAAGATTCCGAGGGTGAGATCCACGCCTTCAGACTATTCCTGCCACCGTGCTGGAGGCAGATGGAGCGTGATCAGATTCCGATCCGCTGGGCGAGAAGCTCGCGGTGATACGTCGGATCACCAAACAGCAACTCTGACGACTTCGCACGCTTGAAGTAGAGGTGTGCTGGGTGCTCCCAGGTGAAGCCGATACCGCCGTGAATCTGAATGTTCTCGGCCGTAGCGTGGAAATACGCCTCTGAGCAGTAGGCCTTCGCGAGCGATGCGACCGAAGGGAGTTCTTCGTTCATTTCGCTTGCACACCACAGGCCGTAATACGCAGCAGATTTCGCTGATTCGACCTCGAGGAGCATGTCGGCGCACTTGTGCTTGATGGCTTGGAACGAGCCGATAGGGCGTCCGAACTGCACGCGGTCTTTTGCGTACTGCACTGCCATTTCGAGCACGAACTGCGCTCCACCGACCTGCTCCGCAGCGAGACCGATTGCAGCGAGGTCAAGCACGGTTGAGAGGATGTCCCAGCCTTTGCCTTCTGCGCCGAGCAGCGTTGCTGGAGTGTTTGAGAACTCAAGCTTGGCCTGACGGCGGGTTTGGTCCATCGTTGACAGAGCGGTACGGGTGAGGCCTGCGGCATCACCGGCAACGGTGTAGAGGCTGAGGCCAGCAGAACTGCGTGCCGCCACGATGATGAGGTCAGCGAGGTGACCGTCAATAACGAATGACTTCGTGCCGTTCAAGGTGACATCTGAGCCGGAACCCGATGCTTCCATCGTGATCCCTGATTCATCCCACTTGCCGTTGGGCTCGGTGAACGCAACGGTTGCGATGGTTGAGCCTGCTGCGATGCCAGGGAGGTGGGCTGACTTTGCCGCATCGTCACCTGACTGCATGAGGGTGTTTGCGGCAAGAACGACCGATGAGAAGAACGGTGCGCAGAGAAGTGCACGGCCCATTTCTTCGAGCACGATGCCAAGTTCGACATAGCCGAAGCCCGAACCGCCGTATTCTTCGGGAATGTGGAGTCCTTGGAGGCCCATCTGTTCTGCCATCTGAGTCCATACGTCGGTGTCGAAGCCGTTATCGGTCTCCATTTGCTCACGCACGGCCTCTTCGGAGCTCTTCGCTTCCATGAAGGCCCGGATGGTTGAGCGTAGTTCGTCTTGTTCTTCGGTAAATGCAAAGTTCATGTCGTGAAGTTTGCCGACTGGACACCCGCGGGCACAAATCGTATTGTGTACACCTATGTACACAACTGGCACTCGCGCGGCTCGAGCCGAATTCGCATCGCTTCTGCGTCGAGCCGAGCATGGTGAATCAACCATCATCACCGACCGTGGCGAACCCGTTGCGGTTCTCGGCCCCCTTGGCGCAACCGCCCCCACCATCGAACAACTCATTTCGTCGGGCGCTGTGATCCCACCGCGACGCACCGCCGATTGGCGTCCGCCCACACCGGTTCGAATCTGGGCAGGTACCCGCCTCGACCAAGCGCTTCGGGACCTTCGCGGATGAACGTACTCTTTCTCGACACATCCGCTCTTCTTGCCATAGCCACCGACACGCCGGGAAGAGACGCGATCCTCACTGCGTTTGACTGCGCCGACGTTGTCGCTGCGTCGGGTCTCGCTCTCACCGAAGCACTCCCCGCCCTCGACCGCCTCACCGACGAGCGCTATGCGAGAGTCGACCTTGAAGATGCAGTTCGCCTCACCTGGGATTATCTCCACATCGTCCCTTTAGACGCCCGCTGCACCGAGCGGGCCGCAACATTGGCGAGAGAGCGTCCCCTGCGCCTCAGCGATGCAATCCATTTCGCAGCAGCGGACAGACTCCCCTCCAACCTCACATACGCAACACTCGACCCCAACCAGATTCCGACCGCTCTCGACCTCGGTTACGAGGTGCTGTCAACGTGAACGTGAGCTACAACATTCGTTCTCGATCACCTCACCCACACCGAATACCGGCAAGAATGAACCCATGAGCACACTTCATTGGTCGAATGCAGATGTCGAAGTTCACAAACTCGTCGTCGGGTCATACGACAACAACGTTTTCATCGTTCGCTGCACGGCGACCGGTGAGGCAGTTCTTATCGATGCAGCCAATGAACATGAGCGCCTCCTCGAGCTCTCTCAAGCACTCGGAGTCAGACGGATTCTTGAAACGCACGGCCATCACGATCACATCGGAGCGGTAACCGAAATGCGAGAGGCGGGCTACGAAGTTGCCGTCACCGCAGCCGATGCGCCAATGCTGAAAGAGGTGGGCTACGACGTTCTCATCGACGACAAAGAAGTCATCGAATTCGGATCACTTCGGCTGCACGCAATTCACAACCCCGGCCACACGCCAGGGTCGATCTCGTTTCACCTCGATGGCACACCATTGCTTTTCACTGGCGACACCCTCTTTCCGGGAGGCCCAGGTGCCACCCAATATGAGGGTGGGGATTTCAACACGATCATCACCTCGATCGACGAACTGCTCTTTCCGTTTCCCGATGACACGATCGTCCTTCCAGGGCACGGCCTCGACACCACCATTGGAACCGAGCGCCCTCACCTTCAGGAATGGGTCGACAGGGGCTGGTAAGCCTCGAGCCGTGAATCTCATAATGATCGCTACCCAGACTCGGTGTACGCCGCTAACACAACTACGCTGACGTCATGGTTGCTCACGGCCCATCCATTGCCTATGACAGTTCATCGGCCATTCGCCTTGGCGGAATGGCCCCCGCTCAAGAACTTTTCGGTCCGGGTAATGCGACCGCACTCGTTCGACCCGATGGGCGGCCAACCCCCGAGTTTCGAGCCGAGCTACGAAAAGTCTCCAATGCGAGAAACGCTCTCTCGATTGTGTTGCTGTACGCGCAGACGATCGCAATCATCGTTGTTGCCGTCAACTTGGGCTGGTGGGCCTGGCCGATTGCGTTCATCCTCATGGGACGCGCCCACGCCCAGTTTGCGGCGATGATGCACGAGGCCGCACACCGTTTGCTGTTCACCAATAAAAAATTGAATGACGCAGTTGGGCGCTGGGCCCTGGGCTACATCGGGCTCGTCTCCACCGACGCGTATCGCCGGGTACACATGGCGCACCATCGACGTGAGTTCGGGCCTGAAGAGCCTGACCTACCGCTCTACCAGGGGTACCCGGTGTCGACAGAGTCAATGCGCCGGAAACTCATTCGAGATGCCACAGGCCAAACTGGCTTCCGCCTCTTGAAGAGCCAATTTGCTCCCGGTCGCTGGAAGAACCAGCATCAACGGAAAGTGTTGTCGTCAATGCTCGCCGTGCACAGCGTGCTCTTTGCGGCTTCGATTCTTGCTGGCCAGCCGCTTGTCTACCCGCTGTTGTGGATCTTGCCGTTTCTCACCTTATGGCGAGTCATCAACCGTCTTCGCTCTATCGCAGAACACGGCGGCCTCGCAGCGTCAAGTGACCGTCGAATCACCACACACTGTGTGCGCATGGACCCAATCACCCGTTTCTTTATGGCGCCGTACCAGCTCGGCTATCACCTTGCCCATCACGTCGACTCGGGGGTGCCATTCCGGAGCCTGCCGAAGTACCACCGGGCACTCAAAGAATCGGGTTACATCTTTGACGCTTACGAGTACACGTCATACCCAGCGCTATGGAAGGCGCTGTCAGCAGGTTGAGACCTCTGCCACACTGAATTTCCCCTACGAGGACAGTGCTAATTCCTGAGTGGGTTCTACACTATGACCATGTCCCAGTCACCTGAGACCACGGCTCCGCTCCTCGACATTTCTGACCTCAGCGCTCGTCCTGCTGGCGATGCAGCAGAGTCAACTGGCGAGATCCTTCGAGGGCTTAACCTCACTGTCCTTCCCGGTGAAGTTCACGCAATTATGGGGCCGAATGGCTGCGGCAAATCGACGCTCGGCAACACTCTGCTCGGCTCTCCCGAGTACGAAGTCACTGGTGGAGATATCAAGTTGCTCGGCCAGTCGGTGCTCGATGACTCTCCAGATGAACGAGCAAGAGCCGGCATGTTTCTTGCGTTCCAGTATCCGCAGGAAATTCAGGGCGTGTCGGTCATCCAGTTTTTGCGCCAGGCACTCTCAGCCCGCAAGGGCATCGACCTTTCGGTCCTTGAGTTGCGACTCGCTGCGATGGAGTGGATGCAGCGTCTCGGAATGGATTCCTCATTCGTTGACCGATACCTCAACGAAGGCTTTTCAGGTGGCGAGAAGAAGCGTAACGAAATCATGCAGATGGCGCTTCTCGAACCAGAGATTGCGATTCTTGATGAAACTGACTCCGGCCTTGACATTGACGCCCTGCGCATCGTTGCCGCCGGAATTCGCGAAGTTCGAAATGATCGTCCCACGATGGGCATCGTGATGATCACCCACTACCAGCGCCTCCTCGATGAAGTGCTGCCTGACGTCGTTCACATCATGGTCGATGGCCGAATCGTTGAATCGGGCGGCCTCGAACTTGCGGAGAAACTCGAGCGCGACGGTTACGAGGCGTTGCGTGCCCAGACGAGGGCTTGAGATGTTCGACCTTGCCCGTATCCGCAGCGATTTTCCGCACCTTCAGCGAAGCATCGAGGGTTCTCCCGTGGTGTATCTCGATTCTGCCAACACCTCTCAAAAACCAACGGCAGTCATTGAGGCGATGCGGCGATTCACCGAACAGTCGTATGCGCCGATCAACCGAAGCGCATATCGAATGGCAGCTGCCGCAACCGACGCGTACGAGAACGCGCGAACCCTTATCGCAAACTTCATCAACGCAGGTTCGCCAGACGAAGTTGTCTTCACCAAGAACGCAACCGAGTCACTCAATCTGTTTGCGCAGGGGTGGTCACGGCAACGACTCCAACAAGGTGACGTCGTGGTGCTCACCCACATGGAGCATCACGCAAATATTGTCCCGTGGCAAATGATGGCCTCCGAACGTGGCATCGAAATTCGCTGGATTCCGTTGACCGACGATGGCCGACTCGACCTCAGCAACCTCGACAGCATCATCGACGGTGCTTCGGTCGTGTCGTTTACTTCGATGAGCAATGTGCTGGGCACGATGAACCCGGTTCGTGAGCTCGTCGATCGGTCACACGCTGCGGGGGCAACTGTCATGGTCGATGCTTGCCAGTCTGTGCCACATGCCGTAACCGATGTGCAGGCAATGGGAGCTGACCTCATTGCCTTCTCCGGACACAAAATGCTAGGGCCATCAGGAATTGGCGTGCTGTGGGGCCGACCAGACATCCTCGAGCAACTTCCTCCTCTCATGGGGGGAGGCAACATGATCGATGACGTTCGACTCGACACCTTCTCATGTGCCCCTGTACCCGCAAAGTTTGAGGCTGGCACTCCACCAATCATCGAGGCGATTGGCCTTGGAGCCGCCGTCGATTATCTCTCGTCAATCGGGATGGCAGAGATTCGCCAGTATGAGATGGAACTCACGCAGTACGCGCTCGACACCCTGACCGAGCGTTTTGGCTCAGACATCGTCATCCATGGCCCCCGAAATATTGAGGAACGAGGCGGTGTGCTCAGCTTCGCATTCCGTGACCTCCACCCCCATGACGTCAGTCAGATCCTTGACGAAAAGAATGTTTGTGTCCGCGCCGGTCACCACTGCGCAAAGCCGCTCATGCGAATCATTGAGGCCCATGCAACCGTTCGCGCCAGCCTCTATCTGTACAACGACACGAACGATGTCGATATCCTCGTTGATGCGCTCACCAGCGCAGACGACATCTTTGGACTCTGAACCAGGAATCAACGAACGATGCCAGGACTTGAAGACCTCTACCGAGAAATCATCCTCGACCACTATCGAAATCCGCGAAATCGTGGTGAACTCGAAACGCCGCCTGCAATCTCAGCCGACGGCCATAACCCGCTCTGCGGTGACGAAATCACGTTGTACGTGCTCGTCGAAGATGGAGTGGTCAGCGAGATCAAAACGAACGGCCAAGGGTGCTCGATCTCTCAGAGTTCAGCGTCGATGATGACCCAAGCGATCAGGGGCCGAACCCTTGCTGAGGCCGAAGCTCTCATTCATCATTTCAAGCACATGATGTCGATCGAAGATCACCATCATGACGAGCCCGGTGATGCCCCGGCACTTGGCGACCTTGAAGCCCTGCAGGGAGTCGTGAAATTTCCGGTTCGCATCAAATGCGCAGTTCTTGCATGGAACACGCTGAGCCAAGCCCTCGAGTCGACGTAAGTCTGATTTCAAACCGCCCGCCTCAACCTGACATTCTCTCGTTGTGACCCCGTTTGACTCTGACGACGTTCTCGCAGGCCGTGCCCGAGTTGGCCAAGCGATTAGAGACCTTGGCCATTCATTTGCCGGGCACCATGCAGATGCAGACTTCCTCAATGAGGCAGCATCTCAACTTGAGGCGTTCATCACCCAGTTCGATAATGGCGATGTTCGACGGCGTGACCCGGCAACGTTCGGCGACCATCGCTCGTACAGCTACGAAGAAGGCCCGATCGGCGAGACCTACCCAGACCGGCCGGTCTCAGGAAATGCATCGCCGTGGGGCCTTGACACCGAGATTCACCGCGAGGGTGACGACCTCATTGCCTATGTCACGTTGAAAGCCGCCCATGAAGGCGCCCCCGGACGTTCTCATGGCGGAGTGGTCGCCGCCCTGTTCGACGACATTTTTGGGTTTGTTCAAGGCGTCATCAACATCACCGCGTTCACCGGCCAGTTGACGATCACCTACCGGGCAGGAACTCCCCTCTACACCCGGCTTGCGTGTCGGGTTCGAGCTGGCGAGCAACATGGCCGAAAGGTGATCATGACCGGCGAACTCACGGTCGTCGAGACCGGCCAACTCGTTGCCGAAGCACACTCGGTCTTCATCACCGTTGACCGTGAGACACTTGTTGCGTCGATGAATCAGCCTGACGACTGAGTGTGACAAGCCGCTGGCGTCACAGCAGGCTGATCATCACTTCACGGGTAGCTGCAAGTTCATCAGATGAGCCAAACGCCGATGCGGCGAAGGTTGTCACACCGCAATCTGCGAGCGCTCGGATCCGGTCAGCGACTTCGCCGGCATCGCCGATGATTGCGACATCGGCTGGGGTGGCGGCTCCTTCGCGGTCGAGCATTGCTCGATACGACGGCAATTGACCGTAAATGGCGTAATCACGATCGGCTCGTTCACGAGCCGCGTCAACGTCTGACGTCACGCAGACAGGAAGCCCCATCGCAACCTGAGGAGCGGGCCGGCCAGCTTCTTCCGCTGCTTCTGAAATCGTTGGTGCCGTCAACGTACGAATGGTTTCTGGGCCTGTCATCCAGGTGATCGTGCCATCTGCAAGGCGTCCGGCGAGGCGCAACATCTGCGGCCCGAGAGCCGCAACGAGCACTGGAGGAGCGTCCGCTGGCGGAGGCGTGATCTCACCGCGCCCAATGATTGATTCGCCCTTATACGACACTCGTCGATCGTTCAACAGCGGGGTGAGAATGGAGAGATAGTCCGACATATGCCGTACTGGCTTGTCGAACGAGATACCCCACATGCCTTCAACCACCGGCTGATGCGAGAGCCCAATACCGAGTTCGAGGCGGCCATCGATCACAGACTGGGTGGTGAGAGCCTGTTGCGCAAGCACCATCGGGTGACGCGGATAGGTCGGAATGACTGAGGTGCCAACTCTGATGTTCGGCACGTTCTTTGCAGCAACTGCAATTGCGGTGAGCGCATCCATGCCAAAAATCTGCGGCATCCAAAAACTTGGAAAACCTTGTTCGGCTGCCTCTCTCAGGCTGTTCTCTAGCGCGTCGACAGTTGGGTCAAATCCAAATACAGCGATGTCCATAGGTTGAACCTATCGAACTTGCGGCTCGCACGGTCGCATCCCTTGGGCCCGGCTCTGCTCGGTCTCCGAATATTTCCGCCATATGCGCATTGTCTACGCTGGAGTCGTCTGAACGGAGGCAACGATGTATCTCGACCAACATGCGATCAACAATCCTGATCGCGCCGCCATCATCATGGCATCGACAGGAAAGACCATTTCCTACAGCGAGTTCGAAGGGCGAGCCAACCAACTCGCACACGTGTTACGCAGCGAGGGCCTGCAGCGCCTTGACCACTACTCGATTTTTATGGAGAACAACGAGTGGTACATGGAATCGTGCGCAGCAGGAGAACGCGCTGGCTCGTACTACACCTGCGTGAATTCGTTTCTCACCACCGAGGAACTTGCCTACATCCTCTCGAACTCGCGTTCAGAGGTGCTGGTGACATCAACCTCCAAGGCTCATACCGCTCTCGAGGCGCTCGACGGAGCGCCCGATGTGCGCAAAGTGTTCGTGTGCGGCGGTGTACCAAGCGATATTTCTGACCCACGCATGGTCGACTACGCCGAAGCAACCGGTTCGATGCCAACAACACCGATCGAAGACGAGTCGCTCGGCACACCAATGTTGTACTCGTCAGGAACGACGGGGCGCCCGAAAGGCATTCTTCGACCTCTTCCAGATCAACCGCCCGCAGAAATGCTTCCGCTGTACACATTTCTTCTCAATCTGTGGCAGTACCGCGAAGGCATGATCTATCTCTCCCCTGCCCCGCTCTACCACTCGGCTCCGCAGGCTGCGGTATCGCTCACCCTACGCGCCGGCGGAACCGTCATCGTCATGGAAAAGTTCGACCCGGTTGACTATCTGCGGCTTATCGAGACCTACAGCGTGAGCCACTCCCAGCTCGTACCGACGATGTTCTCACGCATGTTGAAACTGTCAGATGAGCAACGTCTGCAGTTTGATCTTTCATCGCTTGAATTTACAGTTCACGCTGCGGCACCGTGCCCCGTGAAGGTGAAACACCAAATGATCGAGTGGTGGGGCCCAATCATTCACGAGTATTACGGTGCAACCGAAGGCCTCGGTTTTGCCGCCTGTGACAGCGAGCAGTGGCTTTCACACCCTGGCACTGTTGGCAAGATCGTTCTCGGCGAAGTTCATGTCATGGATGACGAGATGAACGAGTTGCCAAACGGCACACCGGGCACGCTGTGGTTCAGGTCGGGTACCGAGTTCAGCTACCTGGATGATCCTGAGAAAACGAAAGAGTCAACCTCGCCCGACGGCACCATGACCACGGTCGGCGATATCGGTTATGTCGATGATGACGGGTTTTTGTACCTCACCGATCGGAAGACGTTCATGATCATTTCAGGTGGAGTCAACATCTACCCGCAAGAAATTGAAGACCTTCTCATCACCCACCCGAAAGTCTTCGATGCTGCCGTCTTCGGCGTTCCGAATGAAGACCTCGGCGAAGAGGTGAAGGCAGTCATTCAGGTGATGCCAGATATCACCGCAGGTGACGATCTCACCGAAGAGTTGCTGCAGCACTGCCGCGAGAATCTTTCACGCCAGAAGGTTCCACGCTCGATCGATTATGAGGCTGAGCTGCCCCGACTTCCGACCGGCAAGCTCTACAAGCGGCTCCTTCGTGACCGTTACTGGGGTGAAGGCACCAACAAGATCGTCTGACCTATGGGCGCAGCGAGCGGAAACACGCTCGCACGTCGTCGATATACATTTCCGGCTGCTCAAAGGCTGCGAAATGCCCGCCTTTGGGCATGTCAGTCCAGTGCGTGACGTTGTACGAGTTCTCGCACCATGATCGTGGTGGCCGGATGATCTCTTTCGGGAAGGCAGCGATGCCAGATGGAATAGTGACGGTCTCACCACCGCCAAACGCGCCGAAACTTTCCCAGTACAGCCGGGCTGATGACGCTCCAGAGCCGGTGAGCCAGTACAGCATCACATCGTCGAGCATTGCGTCTCGACTGAGGGCGTTTTCGGGATGCCCGTCGCAGTCGGTCCACGCCCAGAACTTTTCGATGATCCACGACAGTTGACCGACCGGTGAATCAACCAACGAGTACCCCAAGGTCTGAGGGCGAGTTGACTGCTGTTTTGAATAGCCAGAGTCCCACTGCTGGTAATAACCGAGTGCCGCAAACGCGTCTTGGTCCCCCTCGTCGGGGTCACTCATCGCCTTCGCGGTTGGTGCCGCAATTGGCATGTTGACATGGATACCAATGCATCCGTGGTCAGCCTG
>CBFHYI010000046.1:0-12204 GCA_965660025.1 uncultured Ilumatobacteraceae bacterium
TTGTGTACTGCAACAGCGAGGGCTGGCTCGCCCACCCAGGCACTGTTGGGTCACCTCTCAATTGCGTCGTTCACGTCGTAGGCGAAGACGGCGAAGAAGTACCTACCGGGGAATCTGGAACGATTTACTTCGAAGCTGGAGGAACGTTTGAGTACCACAACGACCCCGAAAAGACCGCCGGCTCCCGGCACCCAAAGGGCTGGAGCACGCTTGGTGACGTGGGTTACGTCGATGATGATGGTTTTGTATTCCTCACCGATCGCAAGGCGTACATGATCATCACAGGTGGCGTGAACGTGTACCCACAAGAGTCAGAAAACCTTCTTGTCACCCATCCGGCGGTCATTGACGTTGCCGTGTTTGGCGTTCCAAATGATGACTTCGGCGAAGAAGTCAAGGCTGTGGTCCAGCCAGTAGAAATGCCGGTCGACGACACAGCAGCAGGCGAACTAGAACGCGAGCTCATTCGGTTCTGTCGTGAACAACTTGCTGACGTCAAGTGTCCACGATCGGTTGATTTTAGGGAAGAACTTCCTCGACACCCGACCGGCAAACTCTACAAGCGCCTGCTCAAAGACGAATACTGGGCGGCTGCAGGTCGAAGCATTTAATGGCAACAGGTAGACCCACCGCTCCACACCCGTTTCTTGACTGGGAGGGTGTGCTTGCATTTGCCCATCGAGGGGGCATGAGCGAAGCGCCCGAAAACACGCTCGACGCATTTCAACATGCCGTTGATCTCGGGTACACCTTTCTCGAGACCGATGTTCACCTCACCAGTGACGGTGTGCTGGTTGCATTTCACGACGCTGACCTTGAGCGAACCTGTGGAATCAAGGGGAAGCTCAATGATCTCAGTTGGGATGCGGTGAGTGAGGCCAAAGTCGACGGCACTCACCCGATTCCTCAGTTCACCGATCTGCTCGATGCATTTCCGCACGCACGAATCAACGTTGACTGCAAATCAGATGAAGCGCTGCAACCATTGATCACTCTGCTCAGCAGACGTGATTGTCTTGATCGCATATGCGTGGGCAGCTTCAGCGATCGTCGCCTTCGAGCCGTTCGCAAAGCCTTTGGCAATCGCGTGTGCACGAGCCTGGGCCCGGTCGAGACGACTCGACTCACCGCCGGGGCTCCTATTCCCAAGGAGGTTTACGCTGCGCAAGTTCCGCCGACCGCTGGAAAGCTGCCATTGGTGACAGAGCGTTTTGTATCAAGAACCCACCGACGTGGACTTCAGGTTCATGTCTGGACGATCGATGATGCCGACGAAATGAATCGTCTGCTCGATCTTGGAGTCGATGGCGTAATGACCGATCAACCTGAGGTGTTGAAGACGGTGCTCGAAGCCCGTGGCCAATGGTGACGTGACGCCGCCGCCATCTTCAGTGACGTTCAAATAGCCTTCCAACGCGCTCGACGTAGTCGCGTGGATTCTCCATGTCGAACACGGGAAGCATGAATTCGGTCAACGAGTGAGTCTCAATAAGTTCTGTGAGCTGCGTCCTGCATTCGGCCTCGGAGCCATGGATAACGAATGGCAGCACCCATTCATCAGAAACGTATTTCGCCGCCGCATGAAGACCACCCGCCATGGCACTCCGCACCCGGTCGACATGCTCGTCGGTCATACCAATCTGCTCGCGGACGTCAGCCGGTGAGTCACAGAGCCGGTATGTCATATGTGGACGAACGGCCTCGAGATCGTCATCGGTCATCACAATCGATGTTGAGTACGACAAATCGACCGAGTTTCCCGACACGGCTGCGCCATTGCGAACGATGTCGACCGAGGCGGAAAGAGTTGTCTCATGGAGAAAGTCAAGAATGACACCATCGGCTAACTCTCCTCCGAGTGACAGCACTCGGGGCCCACGCCCAGCGAGCCAGATCGGAATGTCTCGATATGGGCGGGCCAAGCTCGCATGGTGAAGATGCACTGTTTCGCCCTCGAAGTCGACCTGCTCACCAGCCCACAACCCCCTGCATACGCTGATGAGTTCCCGCAGCGAGACAACCGGGCGTGAGCGCGACAGGCCGAGTGCGTCAAGGGTGAGAGATCCGCCGGCGCCAAAGCCGGCTACAGCTCGCCCGCCGCTCAGTTCTGCGAGGCTCGCATGGGCAGCTGCCGTCTGTCCCGGGTGTCGGGTGAAGGGGTTTGTGATGCCAGGGCCTACGAGCATTGAGGAGGTCGCTAAGGCAACGGCGGCTGAGACCACGTAGACATCGTGAGTGGCGAGACCCTCGTCATACAGCCGGCATGTGCTGTAGCCCGAGTGTTCGGCGACTTGAACTAGGTCAATGACCTCTTCAATGGGGCCATCGGGAATGATGTTCAGTGCTAACGAGACCACGACGAAACGCTACTCAACATGTTCGAATTCAATCGATACGACCTCGTCGTTCGGCGTGAGAGCGTCAACGAGTTCATCGACCAAGAGAGCAGTAGTTGGGTCATCCTCCTGTGACGGAACTTTGGTGATGACAACTACTCTTCGAGCCGATGTCGGGCACCCCTTGAATGATCCAGACGGCGAGGTAAGAACCGTGGCAGCCCGAGCAGGCGTGAGGCGTTCGTAAGGGCTGCAACCGGCAACTGCGGCAACCCTCAGCGGTCGATGGCATTGATCGGCGATAACACGTCCGAGAGCGTCGGCTCCGATGACCGCCAGAACAGTGGTCGTTTGATCGGGAAGCACCGGCTCAAAATTTGCGGGTGCTTTGAATGGCCGATGACGTGCACCATCTGCTTCAACGAGGACAACATCGCAAAGAGAGTGGTCGCTAAACCAATCGTCACAGAAAGATGGACGAACACCGATCGATTTGCCGTCTTTGACTCCAGCTCGAACGAACACCGGTGATGTTCCATTCCACAACTCAAGGGGCCTCGCAAACGGTGCTTCAATCACCTCGAAATTTCCCGTTTGACGCTCCCCCATCTTCGTCGTCGTGGTCACGATCGTGCGGGCATTCAAGGTTCGTGCGAGTTGAAATAACAGCGTTGATTTGCCACCGCCTCCGACGAGGGCGACCAGTTCTCGCTGCTTGAGATCCAGCGCGTGAGCCAGTCTCTTACTCGGGATCGGAATCATTATCGAACACTCAGGCGATGCAGTGCTTCAACAACTCCCCCGCCCACTGCGAGCGCCTTATCAGAGATTTGAGTGCAGGCCTCCGGGTCATGCCGGGGGTCAATATCGGCAATCTTCAGCCCTGCTGAGACGTGCGAACCGGGAGCGATGAGGCCTCTCACCATTCCAGTAAACGGAGCATGAACTCGCGTTGCTGACTCGGCGACCACCTCGCCAAGCACACTGCCGTCTTCGACCCAGTCACCAATTTCTGATGACCAGTCGATACGACCAGCCTGAGGCGCCCGAATCACTCTCTCAGCTGACTTCCCTTCGATTTCTCCCGGGCTCCCCGTATTCGGCTCGGCCATGCCCGAAAAGAGGGCTCGTCCAAGACGGTGACCCCGCATAGTCTCTACGACGGCGTGGCAATGCGTGCCGACGGTGAAACCTGGGCCGAGCCCTATCACGACGTCCGCGTCGTTGACAGATGCATCGAGAGGCTGTTTCGCGAGCCGGCAGTCGATGATGCTCCTCACCTGCTGCGAGATCGGCACATCGCCGAGGGTGGGTGCCACGACAACGGGAACTTCGCCAAGGGCCCAACAAGAGCGAACTGACGATTCGTCATCACAACGCCGGGCGGTGAGACCTTCGATGTCGATGTGCCCTGAGATGACCGCTGAAGAAACCGCGACCGTGCGTCGAATGGTGAGCGGCTGGGCAAGCTCGGCCACGACCACTCGGAAGCCGGCATGGTGAAGGCGCCACACAACGCCAGTTGCAATATCTCCCCCACCTCGCACAAGGGCGATGTCATCTGGTGCTGGTTGCACGAACGACCTCAGCCATGATGCTGATCGCGATTTGCTCAGGGGTCTCGGCGCCGATTTCCAGACCGATCGGAGTGGAAATTCTGGAAATCTCATCCTCACTGCACCCGGCGTCAATGAGAAGTTTCTTCGTTGTCGACCATCTGCGCGCACTTCCCATGAGGCCGATGTAGGCGGCCGGTTGTTTCACGACCGCAGGAATGAGTTCAACGTCAAGAGGAACGTTGCGAGTGACCATGACAATGGCTGATCGAGCGTCAAGTGGAACATCGGCGAGCACCTTAGAAAGTTCGCCACCATGGGACGTGACGGCATCGTCGAGTTCTTCGAGTTGTTCAGGTCGATCGTCCCAAAGGTGAACATCCCATCCAGTCCACTGCGCGAGCTCGCAAACGGCACGTCCAACATGACCGGCACCGATGATGAGAAGGGAGGCGGTATTCATATACGGCTCAACGTAGACGTCCATCTCGCCTCCGCACACACCAGGGTCTCCCGTGGAGGGATCAACAAGCCGATAGGTGAGCAAGCGAGGTTGACCATCGGCCATTGCCTCCACCGCCACATCAACCACCCTTGATTCCATTTCGCCACCGCCAACGGTTCCCGACCGGCTTCCATCGTCACGGATGAGCATCGCTGCACCAATGCGTCTGGGCACCGATCGGTCGGTGCGGACCACTGTCGCAATCGCCGCCTTACCACCCGCTGAGGCGGTGTCGAGCGCCTGTCGAATCAGATCTAACGACCCCACAGTCGGCTCGCTTCCTCAACAACGCGCCCTCGAGCTCGTTCAACATCGACTCCAAGCACCTCGCCGTTTCGCACCCGCCATTCACCGGCCACCATCACATCACGAACGTGCTGACCGCTTCGCCACAGCACCAATTGATCACAGATCGTCGAAGCGTCAATCGGCGTAGGGAGGTCACAATTGACCAGTTGGAGATCAGCGATCCACCCTGGTTCGATTCGACCGAGGTTGTTGATCCCGAGCGCCTGGGCGCCGCCTTCGGTTGCCATATGGAGTACATCGTGCGCAGGAAGGGTCGATGGATCAAGAAGTCGAGCCTTTTGCAACCAGAATGCTCCCCGCATGACCTCGTACATGTCATTGACATACCCGTCGGTGCCGAGGCCGATGGTCACACCCTTTGCAAGGAGTTCAGCAATTGGCGCAATGCCTCCACCGACTTCGCAGTTAGAGAGCGGCATATGGCTAACACGGGTTCCAGTCGCGGCAATGATGTCGAGTTCTGACGCGGTCATCTGCACACATTGGCTTGCAAGAAACGACTGATCTGCAACCCCGAGTTCACGGTAAATAGCCATGGTGTCCATTCCATGGTTCTCCCGCGCCCAGTTGCCCTCGTGTGTTCCCTCATTGCAATGTGCGTGGTACCAGGTTGATCGCACTCTTGCTTCATCTGCTGCTCGCTCGATGAATTGCGGCGAGCACGTAAAGACCGTGTGCCACGACATCGCCCCCGACACCAATGGATCACTTTGGTGGGCGTCGATGAAATCAAGATTCTCGCGCAGGGATCGTTCTGCTATTTCTTGTCCCGATCGCTCCGTTGCCTCAAAGCTAAAGATGCCTCGCATGCCCACGCGGCTCGCATACTCGGCTTCAACTTCGAGAACACCTGACAACGCCCCTGGGGCCTCACAGATATCAAAAAAGGTGGTGGTGCCACTTCGTAACATTTCGGCACACACCCATTCTGTGGCGGCACCAATCATCTGCTGATCAAGACGATCTTCGACTTGAGGCCACCAGTAGTCATCGAGAAAACTTTCGAAACCTGTTGGCGGTGATTCGATCACGATTCCGTGGGCGAGCGTGCCGTAGAGATGAACGTGAGAATTGACGAATCCAGGGAGAAGGGCACAGCCGGATGCATCGACGATCTCATCTTCAGGGAAGAGAGCGACGAGTTCTTCCGGCGGCGCGACGTGAGTGATGACCCCATCAAGAACCCGAACAGCAGTGTTCGCACTGACCTCCTCACTTGAGGCAACCAACCAGTCGGGTTGAATAATCATGTGCGTCGGGTCTTACCCGGAGGCCTTCATAGCCCGCCAGACACGTTCTGGCGTAAATGGGATTTCGTTCATCGAGACACCGACGGCATTTTGGATGGCATGTCGGAGGGCTGGAGCAACGCCGTCCTTCGGGATTTCTGCCACCGCCTTAGCTCCAAATGGGCCGCTGTCTTCCATTGTTTGAACGAGGTAGACCGACGTCTCAGGCATTTCATCGGCTCGATAGATGTGGTACGGCCCAAATGAATCGTTCAGCATCTTTCCGTTTTCATCAAATGCGTACTCTTCGCAATGTGCGTACCCGAGCGCTTGCAACATGCCTCCCTCTACCTGACCAGATGCCGTCACCGGGTTGATTGCGACGCCACAGTCAACGGCCATCGCCATCTTCTTCACGGTCACCTGACCGGTGTCGATATCAACCTCGACCTCGATGACCTGGGCGGCAAACGGTGGTGGGCATTCAGGCGACACATACGACGCTGTGCCCATGATCTGCTCTTGTTCTTGCGTATGCAAAGAATCGAGCGCAATATCTTCCATTGAGACCGAGCGCCCATCGGGAGCATAGGCCCGCCGGTCACGTAGTTCGATGGAACATGGCTGTTCCACACCGAGGAGCATGGCGGCACGTTCTTTGATGCGTTCACGGGCGGCCTCGGCTGCGCGAAGGGCTGCGGTGCCAGAGATATAGGTTGTTGACGAGGCGTATGCCCCCGTATCGAAAGGGGTCATGTCGGTGTCACTCGAATACACCTTGATGTCGTCAAGTGGAACGCCGAGTACTTCAGCAGCAATTTGCCCAAGAACCGTGTCAGCACCCGTTCCAAGGTCGGTTGCGCCGACCAGCATGTTGAATGAACCGTCATCGTTGAGCTTGATGGAACATCCACCCATATCGAGGAACGGAATTGCGGTGCCATGCATGCAGTAGGCAAAGCCGAGCCCTCTGCGAATATTGGGGCGGTCAGATGGTTCACGCCAAGTTTGATCTTCACGACGATGCCAGCCGATTTCTCTGAGTGCTTGTGCAACACATTCCTCAAGCCCGGTCGATGCCACTCGTGGATACTCATCGAGCTCTTCATCGCTTGCGGCTCTTTCGCCAAGGTGCGGAGCAATGTTGAGTTCATCACCTAGACGCAGCCAGTTTTTACGTTTGAATTCGATGCAGTCGTAGCCGAGTTCGGCTGCAATGTCATCCATATGGGCTTCAAGCGCAAATTCAGCCTGTGGCGCGCCGTAACCTCGATATGCGCCCGGAACCGGGATATTCGTGTACACGACGTCACAGCGAAAGCGTTTGTTTGGTGCGTTGTACTGGGTGAGGCCACGCAGACCTGCGACGGTCTGAACGGTGTAGCCGTGGGTGCCGTATGGGCCGGTATTACCAATGATGTACAGGTCTTGAGAGACCAGCTTTCCTTCACCATCAACAACGCTGGTAAATGTCAACGTCTGAGGGTGCCGGGTTCGGCTTGCGATGAACTCCTCTGAGCGGTCAAGTTCTAGTCGAACAGGTCGCCGAGTTGCCTGAGCAAGATGCCCAACAATGTCTTCGATGAGCATCTCCTGCTTAGCGCCGAAGCCCCCACCAATGCGTGGCTTCACGACGCGAATGTCTTTGATGTCTCGATCGAGTAGTGGAGCCACCATTCGTCGGGCGTGGAATGGAACTTGGGTGGCGGTTCGAATGACAAGGCGTTCGTCTTCGTCTAGCCACGCAATTGAAATATGTGGCTCGATTGGACATTGCTGCACCTGGTGCACACGAAAGGTCTGAGTAAACACGTGGTGGCCGTTTTCTGTGGCGTGCTCAACGGCCGCATCGGGGTCGTTTCGACGGGCGGCGATGTGATGAACGATATTTTTTTCTCGATCGTGAATTTCGAGGGTGTCAGGTTCGTCATGGATCACCACCGCCCCATCGGACATTGCGTCTCGCTCATCGAGAATCGCTGGGAGCACCTCGTAGCTGACGTCAATCAGTGTGCACGCATGCGCTGCAATCTCTGGGGTTTCTGCAGCCACAACCGCAACACGGTCACCGACATGGCGGACTTTGTCGTCGAAACTCACCTGATCATGTGGATGAGGGTTCGGCCATGACTGTCCGCCAGATGCATATTTCACTCGAGGCGTGTTCTGGTAGTGGAGAATCTCGTGAACTCCTGGCAGTGCCCGGGCAGCGGAATCATCAATGTTGGTGATCCGAGCGTGCGCATGAGGACTGCGCAGCACCTTCGCGTAGAGCATGTTGCGCAACTCGATGTCATCGGTGAATGCAGGGTTACCTTTTGCGAGTCGAATTGCATCAACCTTGATTTCCGGTTTACCAACAACGGCCATGTCAGGTACGTCGCGCGATGGAATGACGCGTGGCACTGCTGCTGAAGCTGTCGGCGCGGGGTCGCTCGGGTCGTATTCGGCTGGCTCGCCCTGCTGGGTAAGTGGTGGCACGATGAGGGGTGCGAATGCTTCTGTTTCTTCGCCGCGTAGCACCGCCGCTGCCCTATGGATAGCTTCGACCGGCTTCACATAGGCCGTTTCCCGATCAAGTATTCCCGACAGCATGTCCCGTATTTGTGCGTCGGTTGGTGCCGGGTTCTTCTCGATAAGCGCAAGAGTTCCGAGCACCATTGCACCCGCTGAATAACCCGATTGAAATGCGCCTGCTGCAGCGAACGCAGCCTGGATCGGGTGAAGATCGGCTTCAGTATTCAGAGCTTCGACAGTGGTAATGGAGTGACCATCGGCCTGTACCGCGAGGATGACATCGCTGCTAACAAGTTCGCCGTCGAGCAGCACAGCCCCCGCTCCGGTTTCACCACTATCTGACCCGTAGTGCACGCTGAACATTCCCTGCGATCGCAAGAAGGTCCTGAGTGTCTCATGAACCTCGCAGGTACTTGTGATCTGTCTGCCGTTGAGAGTGAGGGAAATCGATGTCACGATAGGTCTCCTAACACGCGCTCGCCCAACGTGACGGCGAGGTGATGCCGATATTCGCTCGACCCACGGAAGTCGTCGATCGGAATGAGTTGGTTGATGTCGTCGATTGACCGGGCTACCACCGGCTGCGCCGCGACCCCTGTGAGGGCGAGAGTGATGCCGTCTTCTGATCGTCGCCCCACTGCCGCCACAATTGGGGTGTCCATCGGCGTACGACCTGTGTGTTCGATCGCCCACGCGCCTTCCGCGGTCACGTCAACCCCAACGATGAGCTCACCGGGTGCGCTGACATAACGTTCGACACTTACCTCATCATCATTTGCAGTGCGAACCGTTGCGCCCGACGCCATCAAGGCGGCAACCATGAGACTTTCTCCTCCGCCAGCAGCAACCGCTCCGCCAACCGTGCCAACGGTCCGGAGCGTTGAGGGAAGTTCGCGACGTGCCGCCTCAGCAAGGAGATCTCCACTGCAGTGCCGTTCAACCTCAGACAGTCGACACATTGCACCAAAGTGCACTCGTGAAGCCTCCCGGGAGACCACTTCGAGACCAAGTGATTGCAGGTCAACCGCCACCAACTGCGAGCGGTTTCGATCCGCGTTCACAACGGTGCCCCCCGCAAGTGCTACGTGGTGTGGTTGCTGAAGGAGTTCAACGGCCTCAGCCAATGACTCCGGACGATGGTATTCGACTACTAACGGCACGCTATTGAAGTTAGCCGAGACGCGAGTCAATGCCCGCCCGCTGAAACAGGGTTCTCGCAGCATCTTTCGCCGAATCAACTGCCTCAGCGATGTCGACACCAGCATGCTGCCCATTCCTCACAACAGGTTTGCCCTTCACGAACACGTCTCGAACATGCTGCGGTGTGCAATTAAAGACCAATGCACTCGGCACTCGGTGAACGGGCGCCACCGCAGGGTGGTCAAGATTGACGACGACGAGATCAGCTTCTCGACCAACTTCAATACGTCCAAGCGTGTCGGGTTCGCCAAATGCCCGAGCGCCCCCGGCACATGCCATTTCAATCGCATCTTCAGGTTGTAACGCCATTGCATTGAGATGATGCACTTTCTGGAGCAGCACACTCACCTTCATCGCTTCGAAGAGATCTTGCCGATTATTTGACCCCGAGCCGTCGCTGGCGAGGGCAACCGTGATGCCCCTCTCCTTCATCTCAAGGATGCGAGCCACGCCAGACGCGAGGTACATATTCGACACCGGGCAGTGCACCACCACCGCGTCTGCGGCGGCAATGGCGTCAAGTTCATCATCGTCGAGCCACACGGCATGGGCGAGTTGCACGTCGGACGCGAGGGAGCCAACGCTTTGCAACCAAGGAACATGACGCATTCCGCGCTCCTCAAGGCTCATCTCTACTTCGATCGCGGTTTCAGCGCAGTGAACGTGGGTACCTCGACCCCATGATCGGGCCGCTTCGATCGTCGACACCATCGCCTCATCAGAACATCCCCACGGAATCAGAGGCCCAAGCTCGACACGTATTCGTCCGTCGTGGCCATCCCATTGATCGAACACCGATTTTGCTCGCCGTATCGCAGTCGCCGCGTCCTCTGCGAGCGGTTCGTGATAATTGCGGTCGGCCCAGCCGTGTGCAAGAAGAAGACGAAGGCCAAGTTCGTCGGCAGCACGACAAACTGCATCATCAATGAGGTCACCTTCGGCACCAGGGTGCACGTATTGATGGTCAATGACAGTCGTGCAGCCGGTCAAGAGATTCTCGAGAAGTCCAATTCGCGCCGCATGGTATGCAATCTCAGGTGTGATGTGTTCCGCTGCTGGCCAGATGCATTCACGAAGCCAGTCGAGAAGCGGCCGGTCGTCGGCAAGGCCTCGGAAAAACGATTGAAACAGGTGGGTATGTGCATTGGTCATACCGGGCATCACGGCACAGCCAACTGCCGAGATGTGCTCATCGACCGAAGACACGACGTCTGCCGGTGGCTCACCCTCGCCGAGTTGTGTGATCACACCGTTTGAGACAACAACCCAACCCGGGTCAAGCACCCGGTGAGAGGAGTCAACGGTGACTACCGCTCCCCCGAAGATGAGTCGGCTATTCGCCATCTGGCATCCAGTGGGCGAATGCGTCGATCACTGGTTTGATGTCGTCCATCATCGGATACAGGATCGGGCACGTCACGCCAGCATCAATGTATTCAGCAACCTTGTCTTGGCACTCCTTGGTTGTGCCAACAGCCATCAGCGACCGCACAAGGTCATCGGGAATGAGGTGCGCCGCCTTACGGTAGTCGGCCTCTGTGGCAGGCCAGCCAACAACTTCCTGCACACGTTCCACTAACTCAGGGTCAGCCCCGCTCGCCTCCATGATGTGAGGCTCGGTGCCCAGGTAGTACGCAACGAGTGATTTTCCGGTGAGTAATGCTTCTTCGGGGTCATCGTCGGAAAGCGAGCACACGAGAAGTTCGGGACGGTCAATGTCGTCGATTGTTTTTCCTGCGCGTTCGGCGCCGGTGGCAACGTGCTCAACCGCTGAGCGGATGTAGTCAGTTGAGACGACATAGTTAAGAACAACGCCGTCGCAGGTCTCTCCAGTGAGTTCAAGCATTTTTGGACCGGTTGCGCCGATGTAGATCGGAATGTTTCTTGGAGAGGTGTCTCCGTAGGCGACATCGAGTCGTACACGGTCAAGTTGAACGATCTCGCCCTCGTAGGTGACTTCCTCCATGGTGAACAATGCGCGCAATGCCTCAACGTGTTCTCGCATCGCTCGAAGTGGAAGTCGACGATTCTCACCAACACGGCTCGCAATTGGCTCCCACCATGCGCCAATTCCGCACATCACGCGACTTTCACCGTCGACAAGGCCCCCCAGTTCCCACAGTGTGCTCCAGGTTGCTGCAATGACTGCCGGGTTGCGGGTCCAAATGGGCAACACACCCGATCCAATTCGCAGGCGCTTTGTTTCGGTGAGTAGGGCACTCATTAATACGACGCAGTCTCGTGCGAGACGAGTGTCGGCCTGCCAAATTTCTGAGAATCCCTGCTCTTCCGCGTACTTAGCCATTTCGATCTCATAGGAGATCGGATGTTTGTCTTGTAGGTAGAGGGCCATGCGTTGCGCCATGGCGCCGAGATTAGGTGATAATTACCGGGAACTCGCTCATGGCGGTGGTGCGGGCAACGACCTGTCCACCCTTCATGACGATTCGATCGGCTGGTGCCTCGGCAATTGCCTGACGGGTCGAACCTGCCCGCACGGCGAGGAGGTCCGCGGGTTGGCCAACCTCGATTGAGACTTCGGGCATCCCGAG
>CBFHYI010000047.1:0-11381 GCA_965660025.1 uncultured Ilumatobacteraceae bacterium
GCCGTGAAGCCGCCTCGGTACATCCAGAGATCGTTATCCGCAGCGAAGACGACGAGCAGGGCCCAACCGATGAGCCCACCAACTGCGCAGATTGAAACCCAACGTTCACGCAGAAAACCAAGACGTCTCTGCGGTGCGGTAAGCACCAGCGCGGTTCCTGCGCCGATGAGCAAGGCTTGAACTCGGGTGTCGGTGCCAAAATATGAGCGTGACAGGTCTGAGCCATTGGCGGTGAACGCCATTGTGAGCGCTGAGCACGCAGCGAGCCCAGCAATGACGGCAGGTATGAACGTTTTGGCGACGACGCGGTGCAGTACAAGGAAAAGAGCTGGCCATATGACATACCACTGCTCTTCAATTGCCAAGCTCCACGCGTGAATCAGGGGGCTTGGCTCGTCAAACATTGCGAAGTACGAGTCGCCACCAAGGAGAGAGTTCCAGTTCTGCACATAGAGCAGCGACGACACGACATCTCTCCGAAGTGAATCGAGAGCAAACAGATTGGGCAGGGCGAGTGACACCGCGACCACAGTCGCCACCATCAAAATGAGAGCCGGCAGAAGACGGCGAGCCCGCCGAATCCAGAAGTTCACGAAGTCAATGCGCCCGGTTGCGTTGTGCTCGACGATGAGGAGTGTCGTGATGAGGTATCCGCTCAACACGAAGAACAGATCGACGCCGAGAAACCCTGCCGGCGTACCGCGGAATTCGCTGTGGTACGCAATGACCGCAATAACCGCTAGCGCTCGTAGGCCATCGAGAGCGGGATCGTGCGTCAATGTGAGATGAGTGTGATCCGATCGGGCTGTCGACCGTTGCTGTGCATCAGACATCGTGTCGACCGACCGTCTTGTTGGGTCGCACGATGGCGATGATGCCGAGGGAAATGATGGCGGCGGTGAACGGGCCATGAAGAATTTCAAAATGGCTGGGCCAGGCGATGCCATGCGACGGCTTGTCACGTGTCGCTTCGGCGATTACGAGAGCGCAGGAAAGAAACACTCCAGATGTGAATAGCCATAGCGGGCGTCGAATGAAGGTCGTGATTCCTGCCGCTACGAGAGCCTCTTTCCATCCGACGAGGCCAAAGACGGCAACTCCGACGATTGCGCCATCGAGGAGCATCGACAGGCGTGATGTCGACCGAGCTCGACGAAGTGCCTGCGGTGCGTCGATAGGGCGACCGGGGTCGATGATGATGACAAAAAGTGCAATCACCGCAGATAGCGCTGAGACGACGAGCGACCACCGGTACCAGCGGTCAGGCGACCACTCAAGCGCAACTTCAGAACTCACAGCGTCGATCGTTGTGACGATGGCCATCTCGCCACCGATGAGCGACACCGGTGTGATCGATTCGCCTGCAAACTCAGCACTCCAACCTTCGGCATATGCTCGACCGAGGCGTGTCACGCAGCAAGCGTCGTCGTTATGTGGCTGCAGATCGCGGAGAATCACACGATTCGCCGTCGACGAAATGATGTGCTCACCGGGGTCAAAGGAAAGCGGCTCACCGTTGCATGTGTGCCCGGTTGCTTGGCTCACCGGCACATCAACCTCATCAACAAACACGATGCCACTGATGCACACATCCTCGCCCTCAGCAAAATCACGATGCGCAAGCCCTTCGACACTGAGCATCATTTCTCTTGCTACAGGGGTCTGGACGGTTCGGTGCAAGACAATTTCAGGGTCGCTTCTGCCCAGGTCGGGTCGGTTGACTCTCCACCTTGTCAGCACAACATCGGTCGCTGAGTCAGGTAGGGGAGGCACGACGACAATTTCGTCAACTGGCTCAGGAAGGATTTGGGAGAGCCCGGCATCTCGCGTGCCGGGGACGACCTGAGAAATCGTGACCTCCACTGCATAGGTATCAGCCGGGAGATAGACCTCAGGGAACGAGCCGTCGGAATGAGCGGCTACCGAGCGAACACCGTCCTCGCCACGGTTGAGGTACTTCACTTCGAGTTCGGTGATGCCTCCGTGGAGGGCAGTGGCGACCGGGGCCAATGTGGTGAGCGGGCCAGATATCGACAGGCTTGGCCTTATCGATGGATCTTCAACCGTCCACGCTGTAATCGGGTTGCCATCAACTGCCATTGCAGCCCGGCGTTCCGGCTCAAGTTCGAGACCACTTCCATAGGTCGACGCGGAGATCGTCCACTGCCCAGATGTTCCCCATCTCACGACGGTTTGGGTTGGGTCAGGCTCGGTGAGGGCATTTGCACCGTCTCGGCCAATATCGGACGGTTCGCTTGTTGCTCCACGAGTGGCCTGCGAAGTTCGCCACTGCCGCACTGCATTGCGGTCGCCATCGGTGATGACAGTTTTCACCCGATCGGGTGCAGTTGCGGGGCGCCACAATACGTCGTGAGACGAGACAACTCCTGCTGCTAATGCATCGACTGCTCCACGCCCACCGCCCCAAAGCGCAACGCTTTCGGCAGAGCCGTTGCGAGCACCAGGTTCCACCATGAAGAGGCCGCCAACGCCTTCCACCTCCGATACGAGTTGCAGGCCGTTGGCACCCATGAGGTCGTTCACCGCTATCGGTTGTGTTCGATAGCGAGCGAGGTTGACATCGGTTGCCACCCATACGGCGTCGGCCCCGATGAGGGTGGCGGTTTCAGCAATGGCGTCAACGTCGATGACACCGTCTTGCAATGAGTCATCGAGAGCGAGCAGAAGATCCATCCTGTCGGGGGAACCAAGCGGCAGAAGTTCGCGCGTGATGACTGAAGTGTGAGAGGTCCACGGAGGGTCCTGAGTATGTCCCCATTCGAAGGTGGAGAATTCGGTGCCCGGAAGAACGAGCACTCGGTCGACATCCTCGAGTTCGTCGAGCAGCGTTTCCCACGTCGTCGGGGGAGTGCTCGGCCGTTCCAATACAGGGTCAACTACGTAGCCGAGCGTGAACCACGGAGCGGCAATGGCGGTGAGTGCAACCGTCGGGGCGATAACGATTGATGATGCCCGCACACGAGAGAGCAGTTGAGCGCATCCGAGTGCGATCACGAGCGTCCAAATCGGAAGTGCTCGAGTAGACGATCTGACTGCAGAAAGCGCTCCCTCGGGGAGCCAGTCGAGCATGATCTGGCCAAGTGGTGACGGGCTGTCATATGGGTGAACACCAATGGCAAACACAACTGAGATCACCATCAGGGTGGCGAAGAGTCGGCGATGGGGTGAATGCAGTGTGATTGCGCCAATGAGCCCGAGAAGTGCGACACCGAACGTCGCCGCAATGACAAACGGCTGCTCGGTGAGCAGCTGTCCCGCCGCCGAGGTCGGTGAGCCGTCGGGCTCGACAACGTAACTCAACCAGTAGCCCGCGCCCCGAAACACCTCAAGACCGGTCGAGGTCGACGAGACGTCTCTCACCGTCTCCGAGAACCCCAACAGGTCAGGGCCATATCGGGCACCAATCACCGCTGACGCAACCCACCATGCGCTCGTCAGCAACGCAGTCGCTGTGGTGGCTAACGAGAGCCCGGTGAATCGTCGGCCCGAGATGGTGCTATCTCGATAGGCGACAAAAAACACGGCGATCGGCAACCAGCTCACCATCGCTATCGCTGTGGTGTTGACTCCACCTGCGGTCGCGATGAGGAGTGCCATGACAGCTACCCATCGCGGAGCATTGAAATGGGTTGCACGGACCGATGCGCCGAACAACCAGCCGACGATCGCCCAAGGCAGCAACATCGCAGATGTTCGAGCGAGATACGGCACAAGGTAGGGCGAGCACTGGTAGATCAGCCCCGCAAGTGTCGCTATCGCGGGAGCAATGCCGACGGTGCGTGCCGCCCATCGTGCACCCATGCCGCCGGCCACGATGATGAGGGCAAGCCAAAGGCGTTGTTGCACCCAATCGGGGAGGGCATCGGTAACCGAAAAGAATGGTCCCGATGGCCACAGGTAGCCCGCGTGCTGTTGGAGAACCCAGCCCCCGTGACTGACCTCATCCCACGTTGATAACGAAGCGTCAATGAGTCGGCGGGGAGCGACCGTGAGGTCATATTTGGTGTCAGCGTTAAGCCGTCCCCGGTCTGAGAGAAGAACGACGACGAATGGCCAAAGGAGAAACGCCCAACTAGCTCTGTCCAAGCGCATGAGGCGAAGTCGTTCGATCACGGTATGGCGCCGAGCAGACCGTAGATGGCTGTAACGGTGACGAGCAGTGCTCCTGAGATGCCTGACGCTGCAAGTTCGAGCGACCTGCGTCGTTCAGGTGACAGCGAGCGCATGTTGATCCAAGTGACGGAAATGGCGATGAAAATTCCGATCGCAGTGAGGATAAACCTTGGTCGAGGAGTCGTGGTCGACGCCAGCAGAGTAAGGCTGACGATGCCGATCGAGAACGACGCAACAATTGGGTGAAGGCGTGAGCGTGCAAGTGCCCAAAGACCAACGACACTGAAAAGAGTGGAGCCAACGGTGAGCGCTCGGGTTGGCGAACCAAGTGGTGTCGCTATCCATTCTCCGATAAGTCGAACGGTGTCGACTCCGAATGAAAAGCCTTCCGACCACGCTTCGCGTTGCACGCGAAACCACGCACCTGCTTCCTGTGCGGTTCCGGCGATGACGAGTTGCGAGACGATGAATCCGGCACCGGTACACACCGCTGAAAAACCAGCTCCGATGACTGCGCGGATGCGCTGACGGTGAACCCAGGCGGCGGCGAGGCAGGCGAGTCCGATTGCAAGAGCGTTTGGCCGAGTCATCGTGGCGATTGCTCCTGCGAGACCCGCAAGTAGCCAACGCTCGTCGACTAACAAGAGCAAGGCAAGAGCACTGAAGGTGATCATTAAGGCTTCGCTGTACGCCATTGACAGCGCAAACGACCCGGGAAACATCGAAAAGATTGCCATTGAGAGGGTTGCCGCCCTCTCTCCGTGAAGACGGTACGCGAGAGCGCCGACCGCGAGCACAGCGGTTGCACCGAGAACGATGTTGGCAATGAGAGCCGCTTCAGGTCGGCCCCACGGAAGCACGACGTCAGCCATCCGGATGACCATCGGGAAGCCGGGGAAAAATGCTGCTCGCGCCTCCAGCATGAAATAGGTGACGTTTGCCGGAATGTTCGAGGGGTATCCGGATGATGCGATCTCGAGGTACCAAAAACCGTCCCAACTCACCAACGTTTCACGAATGTGATGAAGGGTTGAGAGCCGAGGCAGTCCGTTTCGGGCGTCTTCTTGGGTGCGGGCTACGGCAACAACGCCGAGGCCGAGCAGCACGAGAATTCTTGAGAGCGCGTAGACGGCAATACCGAATTTCCATACCCGAAATGGAATTGATGTCGTTGCGGAATTCGGCACAGTGAAGCGAACGGTAGCACCCGTAGTTGCAGCGTTTTTGATCCGCATGCCGGTGGTCTACAGCGGCCATTATCATCGTTGCGAGCCGTGCGGCTCTCGGCTGAGAAAGAGCGCTGAGTACCGTCTTAGGCGTGACCTGGGAACCAGAACTTGAAGAACTGCATCAGCGGGAGCGTCTCGCTGAGCAGCTCGGTGGAGCAGACAAGGTTGAGCGGCAGCACCACTTTGGGAAACTCACGATTCGTGAACGGATTGACCAGGTAGTCGACGAGGGCAGTTTTTGGGAAATGGGTAAAGCCGCAGGTGTGGCGACCTATGACGACGAGGGGAATCTCATCGAGTTCATGCCATCGAACTTTGTGTTCGGCATTGCGAATCTCGACGGCCGGCCGGCAGTGGTGTCAGGCGATGACTTCACGGTTCGGGGCGGTTCGAACGATGCGTCAATTTCAGCGAAGCGCGAGGCATCCGAGACGATCGCGGCCGAAATGCGACTCCCTCATGTGCGCCTTCTCGACGGGATGTCGGGCGGGGGATCGGTGAAGACGATCGAGCAGGCAGGCCGCACCTATATTCCGTTGCTTCCCGGCTGGCACACCGTGTGCGATCACCTCAATATCGCCCCATCAGTTTCCCTCGTTCTGGGCTCGGTGGCAGGTTTCGGAGCCGCTCGCGCAACCGCGTCGCATTATTCGGTCATGGTTCGAGATACCTCTCAGATGATGATCGCCGGACCAGCACTCGTCGAACAGGCTGGTCTGGGAGCGGTCTCGAAGTACGAACTTGGTCACGCTGACATTCACACTCGCAATGGGGCGATTGATGACGCGGTCGACACCGAGGCAGAAGCATTTGAGAAAGCGCTGCAGTTTCTGTCGTATTTGCCGACCTCCGTTGACGAACTTCCACCGCTTGAAGATTGGGGTGACGACCCTGCTCGACGCGATGAGTGGCTCGTCGATGTGGTGCCTCGAAATCCGCGGCAAAGCTACGACATGAAACGCATCATGACGACGCTCGTTGATGAGGGCAGTTTCTTCGAGATCGGTGAAGACTGGGGTACGTCGATTATTGGGGGGCTCGCTCGTCTCGATGGCGTGGCAGTTGCGATATATGCGGAGAACCCGATGATGTACGGCGGGGGTTGGACTGCAGATTCGTGCAGGAAACTCACCCGTCTCATCGATCTGGCATCGATGTTCAAATTGCCGATGATTCACCTGGAGGACTGCCCTGGCTTTCTCATTGGCAAGGAATCTGAAGAGAGCGCAACCATTCGGTATGGCACCGAGGTGTTGGTGGCTCTCCGAGAGTCGGAGATGCCATATTGCACAGTTGTCGTGAGGAAAGCATTCGGGGTTGCCGGGGCGGCAAACCGCAAGCCCGGTAGTGAATCGTTCCGATTGGCGTGGCCCTCGGGTGACTGGGGGTCGCTACCTCTCGAGGGTGGCCTCGAAGTCGCATATAAAGCTGAGCTTGAGGAAAGTGACGACCCTGAGGCGCTGAAGGCCGAAATCGCTGAACGGCTCAACAGTGTTCGGTCACCGCATCGGTCGGCCGAGTTTTATGAGATCGAACAGATCATCGATCCTCGAGACACCAGAGCCATGCTGTGCGAGTGGGTGCAACTTGCTCGTCGAACAATGAAACCGACCGAGCCGTCATGGGGATATCGTCCGTAGTGCGCTGTGCCGTAGTTGACAGCAAAATCTAGAAGGTGGGCATGCGGAGCACTTATCGGGATTGTTACTATGTAGGTAGTGTTAATTACCCCGTATAACCCCTCGATGTAACGGAGCTAGCGAATGACTGCATTTGATCTCGACCTCTCCAAGTACGAACTTGGATGGAACGACGAAGTCGAATACGCCTTCGACCCGGTGAAGGGTTTGAACCAGGGCGTGGTCGAACAAATCTCGTGGTGGAAGGGTGAACCCAAGTGGATGACCGATCTCCGCCTGCGTTCATTGTCGCTGTTTGACCGTAAACCAATGGCTGAGTGGTTTGCGCAGAACATGCCCGACATTGATTTTCAAGACATTTACTACTACTTAAGGCCAGCTGGTGAACAGGTCGACGAATGGGATGAACTCCCTGAAGAGATGATGCGCACTTATGAGAAGCTCGGTATTCCCGAAGCAGAGCGCAAGTACCTTGCGGGCGTCACCGCCCAATATGAGTCTGAGGTTGTCTACCACAAGAACCGTGAAGACCTCGAGGCTCAGGGAATCCTCTTTTGCGATATGGATACCGCAATGCGCGAGTACCCAGATCTCGTAAAGAAGTATTTCGGCTCGGTCATCCCTCCCGGCGACAACAAGTTCGCATCGCTGAACACCGCAGTGTGGTCGGGCGGGTCGTTCATTTACGTTCCGCCCGGTGTTGAGTGCGAAATGCCTCTGCAAGCGTATTTCCGCATCAACTCTGAAAATGCCGGCCAGTTCGAGCGCACGCTCATCATTGCTGATGAGGGCGCTCAAGTGCACTACATCGAAGGTTGCTCCGCCCCGGTTTACACAAGCGACTCACTGCACTCCGCGGTCGTCGAAATCGTGGTGAAGCCTCACGCTCGAGTGACGTACACGACGATTCAGAACTGGTCGCCAAACGTGTACAACTTGGTGACCAAGCGTGCTCGTGTTGAGGCCCATGGCCACATGGAATGGATCGACGGCAACATCGGCTCAAAACTCACCATGAAGTACCCGGCGGTGTATCTCGTTGGCGAAGGCGCAACGGGTGAAGTCTTGTCGGTCGCCTACGCCGGCGATGGTCAGCATCAAGATGCGGGAGCGAAGATGGTTCACGCTGCTCCAAATACCACCTCAAAGATCGTGTCGAAGTCGATTTCAAAAGACGGTGGAATCACGACGTATCGAGGGTTGGTGAAGGTCGATGAAGGTGCGCATGGTTGCAAGAGCCATGTGCAATGCGATGCGCTCATTCTTGACGAAGATTCGGTGTCGAAGACCTATCCCTATATGGAAATGGGCGAGAGGGATGCCGAGATTGGTCACGAGGCAACGGTGTCAAAGATCGCAGATGAACAGATCTTCTATTTGATGAGCCGTGGGCTTTCTGAAGAGCAAGCGATGTCAATGGTGGTCAACGGCTTCATTGAGCCAATCACTCGGACACTTCCGATGGAGTATGCAGTCGAGTGGAGCCGTCTCATTGAGCTCCAGATGGAAGGCTCCGTCGGCTAATTCGACGAGCGACTCTTCGCAGCCATCTAGGGTGTAATCATGCCAATGCGGACAGAGTGCAAGCACTTCGAATCGAGGTCGTATCCAAGTGGTGACACGGTTCGCAAATGCAACCTCGACCTTGCGCCTAACGCCCCGTGGCGTTGCCCTGATGAGTGCCCAAAATATGAGCGTCGACTTGCCGACGCCGCATGGACGCACGGATCGCTCGTTGTTTCTGCAACACCTCCCGAGCCGGAAGGGCTTGACGATGGAAGTGTTGAGGCTCTTCTCGATGCGGCTGAAGACATTTTGAATGATGCCGCCCCATCGGTAATGCAAGAACTTGCTGAAGAGCGCGAGCGCAGTGAGCGAGGCGGCCGTTTTCGACGCATATTTAGACGTCGCGGTGATTCCTGAGCACCGAGTGAATTAGCACTATCTCGATAGTAGAATTCCACCTGTGCTTGCACTGGCAGATCTAGAACTCCCCACTGCCGACGCTGAAATCTGGCGCTACAGCCGCATCGCCGATTTGGACCTCACTGGGTTCGAGATTCAGCCCGGTTCCCGTGAAGTGACGGGTGATGAGACCTTCATCACCCTTGACGCTGAGGCTGATGAGACGATTGCATCCCCCGACGTCTTCGCTGAATACAACGCCGGCCATCAACGAACGGTCGACATTGCCATCCCCGCAAATACCGCAGTCTCTGACCCGATCGTGATCGAGCATCTGGCTGAGTCGAGTAGCGCAATGTTTCCCCGCACAGTGATTCGACTCGCTGCTCATGCGTCGTGCACGGTGATCGAGCGCTTCAGATCTGCGGACGACGCAGCCTCGCTCGTAGTGCCGGTGCTCGCAGTTGACGCAGGGCCAGGCTCGTCGGTGACATATCTGGCGGTAAATGATCTCAACGAGTCTTCATGGCAGATTGGCCATCAACTCATTGCCGCAGGCCGCGACTCGTCAGTTCGCCTTTCAACAATCACCCTTGGAGGTCATTACACGAGGGTTCGGACCGAAGCGACATCAAAAGAAACAGGCTCAGAGATCGAGCAGGTCGCCCTGTATTTCGCAGGTGGAGACCAGATGCATGACTTCCGTGTCATTCAGAATCATGTGGCCGAACATACGTCAAGCGATTTGTTGTTTAAAGGCGCAGTTCAAGATCGGGCTCGGAGCGTGTACACCGGCATGATCGCAATCGAAGAATCGGCGAAGGGCACCTCCGCAAATCAGACGAACCGAAATTTGACCCTGGGCGAGGGAGCATGGGCAGAAAGCGTGCCCAATCTTGACATCAGGAACAACGATGTTCGCTGCAGCCATGCATCGTCTGTTGGGCCGATCGATGAAGAGCACCGCTACTACCTCGAAAGTCGTGGTGTACCACCAGAGGTGGCGGAGCGTCTCGTGGTCCTTGGGTTTTTTGATGAAGTGTTAAACCGCCTTCCCGACGTCGACATTGTTGGCGAAGTGCGGGAGCGCGTTGCGAGGAAGTTGTCGATCGGAGTGACGTCATGAGTAGCGTCTGCAAGTTCGATGACCTTGTTGACGGCGCAGCGACGTGTCACGTGATCGACGGGGTTGCCGTTGCAGTCGTGAGAATCGGTGACGATGTGCATGCAATTGACGATGTCTGTAGCCATGCCAATGTCTCGCTATCAGAAGGAGATGTCTGGCCCGATACTTGCACGCTTGAATGCCCGAAACACGGAAGTGCCTTCAGTTTGACGAGCGGTGAACCAGACACCCTGCCAGCGACAGTTCCCGTGCGGGTTCACCAGGTGTCGATCGTTGACGGCAACGTCAATGTGGAGCTTTCACCATGAGCGTCCTTGAGATTTCGGGGCTGCACGCAGAAGTAGCCGGAAACGAAATTCTGCGCGGCGTCGACCTTCGTCTTGAATCAGGTGAAGTTCATGCGGTGATGGGCCCAAACGGCGCAGGCAAGAGCACGTTGTCGGCGGTAATTATGGGCCGACCCGGATACACCGTAACCGCAGGAAACATCACCCTCGACGGCACTGACATTCTCTCCCTGTCGACCTGGGAGCGCGCTGCGGCGGGAGTGCACCTCATCATGCAATACCCGACGGAAGTTCCAGGCGTCTCGCTTGTCGACGCGTTGAGCGAAGCATTGCAGCATCGCGGTCGTGATACAGCGGGGCTTTCTGACCTGATGAAGGCCGAAGCCGATCGGATTGGCTTCGAGCATCGTTTTCTCGATCGCTCGCTCACTGTCGACTTTTCAGGAGGCGAGAAGAAGCGAAACGAGACACTGCAGCTCGCAGTTTTGCAGCCACGGTTTGCGATTCTCGACGAACTCGATTCAGGGCTTGATATTGACGCGTTGCGAGACTGTTCACGAAGAGTCGAAGAGCTCTCAAATGATGCCGAGAACCCTCTCGGAGTGCTCGCAATTACTCACTACAGCAGGTTGTTGAATGAGCTTCGACCCGACCACATTCACATTTTGGTGAAGGGGCAAATCGTGACGAGCGGTGGCGCTGAACTGGCTGACGTTCTTGAGCGTGACGGGTATGCAGCATTCATGGGCGACGATCAGGAAGTAGCAGAAGAATCTGCTCCATCGTCACTCGACGATCTCTTCAAGATCTGAGACCGGCGGTTGCCGACGGCTCGGAAGTTCAGCAATGATTTTTCGGGCCGTGTCGTCACTCAACATTGACCACATCGAAATTTCTGAGCTGGTTCGGAAGCATCCGACACACATACCGCTATCGAGCCGGCACACCTTGGTGCAGGGACTGATCTGGCTCATGACCGCCTCCGAATAATCGAAGAAGTTGTTGCAAACCGAACCACCAACGCAAGTTACTCGCCGAAGATAAGCGCTGCCAGCCTGAA
>CBFHYI010000048.1:0-11335 GCA_965660025.1 uncultured Ilumatobacteraceae bacterium
CGGAATGCAGGATGCATCGATCTACTACCACTTCTCTTCTAAAGATGATCTCGTTGGAGAAGTGCTCGATATCGGAACTGCCCGAGCGGTGACCGCAGTCGATCAAGCACTGGCCGAATTACCTGATGAGCGCGATCCGAGAGAAGCGTTGCGGGTTGCGATCATCGCTCATGCTGAAGCAGTTCTCGGAGGTGGTGACTACCCAAGAGCGAACGTTCGAACGTTTGGTCAACTCCCACCCGACCTCGCGCACCGGCACCGACAGGGCCACCGGAACTACGGCCAAATTTGGACGCAGCTCATCGATGACGGTGTTGAATCGGGCGTGCTGCGGGGTGACCTCAACCGTTCAGTTGCCCGGCTCATCATCATCGGCGCGCTGTGTTGGGCGATCGAATGGTTCGATGCCGGCGAAGAAGTGTCCGCCGCAGATGTTGGGGAGCATGTCTTTCAGATGGTCGTCAACGGAATGTCGGTCGGGCAGCCTCACAGCACCGCCGTGTCGGTGTGAGTGATGCAGATCAAGTAGATAAAGGCCAGGGGGAATAAGAAATGACGCTGTCGCCACAGTCGACCAATCTCGCTGAACTTGCGCGTTGGTCATGTCAAACATATTCAGAAGTCGTAGCAATTCGTGATGGAGACACGTCATTGACGTATGGCGAACTCGGTGAGGTCACGAAGAAAGCGGCGGCCGCAATGATTGCAGCCGGAGTTGGCCCTGGAGATGTTGTTGCGATCTGGGCCCCGAACTGCTGGCAGTGGCTCGTGGCATCAATGGGCATCTCACGCGCCGGCGCAGTTGTTCTTCCAGTCAACACGCGCTTCAAAGGCGCAGAGGCCGCCCACGTGTTGAACACCGCTGAAGCGCGCATTGTTTTCATCGTCGACGGGTTCCTCGACACCGATTACAGCGGCATGCTCGCCGCTCAAGAGCTCCCCACCGTTCAACAGGTCATCGATCTGTCGACCTCTGCGTTTGATGATTTCTTGGCGACCGGTGACGAAGCGCTCTTCAACGAAGTTGAAGCCCGCACCGACGCAGTGACTTATGACGACATCGGTGCAATCATGTTCACCTCCGGTACAACAGGGCACCCCAAGGGTGTGCTCGTTCGAGGTGGAGCGATGGTTCGCTCATTCAGCGGGTGGGGCGCCGCAATGGACGTGCGACAAGGTGATCCGTATCTCATCGTGAACCCCTACTTTCATGCATTCGGATTCAATGGCGGCATCGTCATGTGCCTGCTGTTTGGCGCAACAAACATTCCATTCCCGGTGTACGAACCGGTCGCAGTGATGCGGATCATCGAACGAGAAAAGGTTGCCATCTTTCCTGGCCCGCCAGCGCTGTATCAGGGTCTGCTCAACCACCCTGATCTCGACAATTACGATGTCTCATCGCTCAGGGGATGCATAACGGGTGCGGCGTCGATTCCGGTTGAGATGATCGAGGCGATGCGCACCCGACTTGGCTTCAAGGACATTTCAACTGCATATGGCATGACGGAAACGTCGGGCATTGTGACGTACACCCTCAACGGCGACCCTGATGAACTTGTATCGAACACCTCCGGCTGCGTGATCGATGATGTTGAGGTTCGCATCATCGACGAAGAAGGAAATGACGTGCCTCGTGGTGAGCCAGGGGAGTTGCTCGTTCGCGGATATCAGGTGACACCCGGTTATCTGCTCGGCGATGGCGGTATCACGAAAGCAACAGATGATGATGACTGGCTGCATACCGGCGACGTCGTCGTGATGAATGAACTCGGGTACATCGACATCACCGATCGCATCAAAGACATGTACATCGTTGGTGGTTTCAACGCGTATCCGGCGGAGATCGAACGAATGATGGTCGAACATCCAGACATCGGAATCGCATCGGTCATCGGTGTGCCTGAGGCCCGCTTGGGCGAGGTGGGCGCCGCGTTCGTTGTTCGAGCCCCTGGCAGCACCATCAACGAAGAGGCCGTCGTTGCATGGTGCCGAGAGGAAATGGCGAACTACAAGGTTCCTCGGCACGTCTGGTTTGTCGACACCTTGCCACTCACTCCGTCGAACAAAGTGCAAAAGCCTGTGCTTCGTGAATGGGCCGCCGAACGCATGGCGTGAGTCGCCGTTGGTGAATCCGACTCCGGGCCGGTTGCCGACTGGGAGTACCGTTCAGAGCACATCACGTTGAGGGGAAAGAACAATGGCAGGACGCGTAACAGGCAAGGTCTCGATCGTGACCGGAGGTGCATCAGGCATCGGGCGGGCATGTTCACTGTTGCTTGCAGCAGAGGGCTCAACTGTCGTTGTCACCGACATTCAAGATGACGCTGGCGCAGCTGTCGTCGCCGAGATTGAAGCAGCTGGCGGGGCGGCGTCGTACCTTCACCACGACGTCACCTCTGAAGATGAATGGAAAGCGGTAGCGGCATCTGTCATGGAGGCCCACGGTCGTATTGATGTGCTCGTCAATAACGCCGGCATCGGTATAGGTGGAAGTGTCCTCGACTTCGAACTCTCTGACTGGCAGCGGCAAATGGCGATAAATGTCGACGGAGTGTTCTTGGGGATGAAGCACTGCATTCCTGGCATGCGCGACACCGGTGGCGGCTCAATCATCAACATGTCGTCCGTCGCCGGATTGAAAGGTTCCCCACGCCTTGCCGGGTATCACGCCTCGAAGGGCGCTGTTCGCTTGATGACGAAGAGTGTCGCGCTTGAATGTGCGCGTGAACGCTGGCAGGTCAGAGTGAATTCAGTGCATCCTGGGATTATCGAAACTCCGATCTGGGACACGGTCGGTGCGGCACTAACACGATCAGAAAACGCTTCAATCGACGTTGACTCCATGGCCCAGGTCGCAGTGCCAACCGGTGTGCTCGGACAACCGACTGATATCGCAAACGGCGTGCTGTTTTTGGCGAGTGACGACTCGAGTTACATGACAGGTAGCGAGGTTGTCATCGACGCCGGCATGTCCTGTTGAGCATCAACATATTGATCGGCTGATCCTATGCAGACGCTCCGAGGCGGCTCAGAGCATTATGTGTCACTTGCTCGACCGCTCGGTCAGTTCCTAACCCAAATGACCAATCCGTCGTTCCGACGGTGACGACGGTGCCACCGTTCGCTCCAAAGGGTTGTGTTTCGACTATCACAGCATTCCCGTGACGAACACGACGCTTGTTCACTTCATTGACCTCACCATGAATACGCTCAGCGATGAATTCGAGATCCCCTTGATCGCTTAACGCAGAGATCGATTTCGGATAGTCGCCGACCCCGAGATTCGATGACGGACACATTGCAACAATCGTGTGGTCACTTGGTGTGCCGTCGTTGCCAGTACTTACTGGCAGGTGCTCATCATCGAGGGCGATGTGACAGCCGAGGGTCTCGTAGCCGACAACGCCATCACGAGCGCCGAGCACGTCGCCATACCGAAGGGAGGTGCCCTCAAGTAGCCAGTGGTCATCTCGGTAGACGAGGAATCCACCGATGCCTCGAGCGTTCGCATTTCCAAAGCGGTGGTACAAGCCCCACGCACTTCCGGCCCCAAGAATTGAGGCTTCTGGACGATTCACCAGAGGGTCTCCCCACATGCCCGACATTTCAATGGTGCGACCGTCAGTGAGCGCGGGATCTTCGGTATGGCCTTTGTACTTGTAACAGATCATTGACCCGATGTCGGTGAGGCGAACCTGCCAAAACATCGTGTTGCCGGAAAAACTCGTGAGATTGCCACCACGTTCGATGAACGCCTCAAGAGCGTTACGTTGACCAGCCGACCAATACTCGTCGTGGCCAACCGAAACCACGAGGTCGTAACCATCGAGAATGCCGTCGATCTCGTCGAGATCTGACGAGATGGCGTAGTCGAAGTTGTACCCAGCGCCTTCGGCCCACTCGACGAAACGACGTTCGTGGATGAACCATCCAGATGATCCAATCGCGGCTGGCAGAGCGCGGTCGCCCCGATAGAGCTGATAGATCTCGCCGTCGGGATCAGGTTCTTCATCCCAGCGAACCGGGCGGGCCTTTCGATCATCTCGCTCTGATACTTCGCGACACAGGAGGCCCCGTGTGAACGGGCGGCGGAACGAGACCTCGTGGCCACCGGTGTAGAGCGAACACCCTCCCCATGTGTTGTAGGCATTCCACGTGTTGGTGCCAAGAACGAAGAGAGCTGACGCTGCAGGTTGAATTGAGCGGACGACGACGCCGGCATGGGCAATGTTTCTTCCTTCTGGTGCGCCGATGGCGGTCAGGGTGATGAGGTAAAAACCACTCTTCCAATCGGCCGTCGTAGGAATCTCAAGGCTGACTGGCCAGTTGCAACCCCGGCTATCAGCGTCGTCAGGAGCAGGGTGGTAGGCGCCGGCGATCGGGCTCGAAGAAGACCACACCAGTTCGCGTGTCGCCCCCCAACGCTCAACGGTGACCGTGAATTCTGACGACTTCGTCGAAACGTGAAGTCCGATCGGTGACCCTGCTACCACACTGAGTGTCGAGCAATAACCCTCGATGTCGTCATAGAACGTCAGGTCGTCAAGTGGTGCTGCCATGGGTCGATGGTATGCGTTGGGCGGTCGACTACTCGGACGCGAGCATCGGCCTTGCGATGATCCCGTTTTCAGTCGGTCACGGCAGCGACAGGCTCACCCCACCACGTAGTGGTTGCCTTCAACACATCAGCACGCTCCATGCCGTCGGCGCCGAACATCTCGACCTTCTGGGCTCGAGCGACACCACGGTAGCGGGGCGCGATCTCGGTGAAGACGGGCCCAGCGACATGATCGCCTAACGCCTTCTGCGATGCGTACTGTTCGAGCAACACGCCCGACGTGCCGTCTTCATTCACGTACCAGTCGTACATCAACGTGCCCGGTTCGGCACGGCTTGCAGCGGCCATTTCAGTGGCCATCGCCTCAAATCGCTCCCGGTCTTCGAACGACCAAAAAATTATGACAGTGACCCAACTACGTTTCGCCATGCCTGCGACCGTAGTGGGCATCCAACCGAAATTAGATGTCGATGACGCCCGGAGGAGTTGGTCGGTTGTCATCTTGACGTGCAGTTGTAAACCGCCGCGCCCTCATTCGCCGGCGCAACTTCAGCAGTAGCCAGATCACTGCGACGCCGACGAGAGCTTCAGAAAACCCTGATGACCCTGATGGCAGAATTGCATCGCCAATCATCCGAGCGAGCAACCAAAAAACGAACCCAATGCCAAAGATGGTGAGAAACGGAAGCGCCGCAATGAGGCACCCAAGTGCCCGAGTGCGACCACCTACCTGAATCTGAATTCCATCCACTCCCTACACCCTAGGGGTCGTTGCCAGCATCTGCCGCGTGGCACGCTCATGTGATGGAAGCAGGGGATAACGGGGTTGCCGGATTCGACGTTGCAACGATCGACGCATGGTTGCCATCGGTTGGTGGGGCGACCGGCCCGTTTACATGGACCCGCCTTGAGGGAGGTCATTCAAACCTCACCTACCTCATCGTTGACGCCGATGGCCGCGAATTTGTCATTCGTCGACCACCACAAGGCGAGCTGCTGCCGAAAGCGCACGACATGTGGCGCGAATACCGCATCATCGACGGGCTCTGGCCCACACCCGTACCTGTTGCCGAGCCTGTGTCATATCAAGATGACCGATCGTTGTGTGAGGCCCATTTCTACGTCATGGGCAAAGTCGACGGCAATGCGCTCTACACCGGCGAAGAAGTTGCTGCGCTACTTGAGGTGCCAGCAAGGAAGCGGGCAGGTGAGTCATTTGTCGACACGCTCGCAGCATTGCACTCGATTGTTCCCGAAGATGTCGGCCTCGGTGACCTCGGCCGCCCTGATGGGTACGTCGCCCGGCAGTTAAAAACCTGGTACGGATCGTGGACCGCATCAGTCGGTGATGCTGACTACGACGACCCCCGAACGCACAGTCTTCATGAGTTGCTCTCGACAAACATTCCAGAACAAGGCGAAGGGCGAGTTGTTCATGGTGACTTTGGGCCACACAACTGCCTATTTCTGAGCGATGGTTCGTTGTCTGCGGTGCTCGACTGGGAAATCGCCACTTTGGGAGACCCGCTTGCTGATATCGCCTATTCGATCAACGCGTGGACAGAACCCGGCGACAACATCGCTGAGGGTGTTGACGCTCCAACGGTGCTCGAAGGGTTCCCGAGCCGACAAGAACTGATGGAACGCTACGCGGCAGCGACCGGCGCAGACCTCTCTCTTATGCCGTACTACAGGGCCTTCAACTGGTTCAAGACCGCCTGCATCGTTCATGGTGTGTACGCCCGCTATCGAGCAGGAAAGAAAAGCACCGAGGGCGTCGACGTGGACCTACTCCACACCCGCATCGGCATTGCCCTCGATAACGCCGCCAGGCTGGCCGCCGACATTCTCTAGCTCGTCACATCGGCCCAAGCATGCTGGGGCTCTCCAGCGTCCGCACGCGTCGGTGCGGGCGACTATGTTTTTCTCATGGGAGAAACACTTCGTATCGAAGAACTCGATGTGTGCTTTGGGGCTCACATCCACGATGTTGCGCTGGGTTCGCTCAGTTCAGCGACATTCGCATCAATTCGTGAGGCACTCCTTGAATACGGGTTCCTCGTCTTCCCAAATCAACACATTTCACTCGACGAACAAAACGCGTTCGCAGCGATGTTCGGCCCGCTCGAGTTCCCAGCAGCGGCGATCACGAACATCGATGACAACGGCGAGGTGTTGAGCGACGAAGGTCATGACACCGTCAAGTCGATTCGAGGCAACGAGGGCTGGCATCACGACTCGACATATATGCCAGTGCAAGCGTTCGGCGCGGTGGTATCAGCCGAGGTGGTTCCGCCCGATAAGGCGCCAACCGGGTTCGCTGATATGCGGGCAGCATTCGCTGACCTCGACGACAACACGAAAACCATGCTGAGAGGTCTCACCGCAAAGCATTCGCTCCATTACTCGCAGGGGCGCTCGGGTTACCTGCCGACACCGAATGACGATGGCAGTTACGCAATGTACGGCTATCACGACAAGCCGGTGCCGGTGAGGCCAATGGTGAAAGTGCATCCTGAAACCGGCGTGGAAAATTTGCTCGTCGGTCGTCACGCCCACGAAGTGAGCGGCCTTTCAGAAGATGAGTCGGTTGCGCTTGTCGACCGAATTAACGAAGCGGCGTGCACCGACGATCGCGTGCATTACCACCAATGGGAAGTTGGCGACGTCGTCGTGTGGGACAACCGGCGGCTCATGCATCGTGCAACCGAGTTCGATCTTTCGAATCCGCGTCGAATCTGGCACACCCGCATTGCGGGAAGCGACGAAACCGAACTCGCCGAAAACTACCGTTAGTTCACCGCTCGGGTCTTGTCGCCCCAATACGGAACACGAAGTTCAGTCTTCAGAATCTTGCCCGACGGGTTCCGCGGGAGCACATCGATTCGATCAACCGAAGTTGGGCACTTGTAGTGAGCGATTCGCGACCGGCAGTAGTTGATGATCTCGGCTTCGCTTGGGTCTGATCCCTCTCGAATCACCACGATCGCCTTCACCGTCTCGCCCCACTTCTCACTCGGCACGCCAATGACAGCGACATCATCGAGATCGGGGTGACTCATGAGTGCGTTCTCAATCTCCGCGGGATAAATGTTTTCGCCACCAGAGATGATCATGTCTTTCACTCGGTCGTGAATGTAGAGGTAGCCATCGAGGAGGTACCCGGCATCTCCGCTTCGGAACCAGCCGATTCCATCTTCGCCTTTGCCTTCAGGGAACACAAGAGCGGTCGCTTCAGGGTTCGCCCAATAGCCCTCCAAGTTCTGCCGGCTTCGGATCCAAATTTCTCCAACTTCTCCATCGGACAGATCAGTCATCGTTTCGTCATCAACGATTCGAATTTCAACATCGCCCCATGCCTTTCCAGCAGAGCGCAACAGATGAGCGTTTGGCCCACCAGGATCATGGTCTGAGGCCGGCAGAGTGGTCACCCCGCCGGTTGTCTCAGTGAGGCCATAGGTCTGAACGAAGTCGCAACCCATGAGGTTCATTGCACCGACAAGTGCTTCTTCGCTGATCGGTGATGCTCCGTACACAACTGAGCGCACCGAGGAAAAGTCGGTGTTCTCTGCGCCGGGAACCGCTTGGATGAACTGAAGAACAGCAGGCACCAGCAAGATATTCGTGATGCGTTCAGTGTCGATGAGCCGAAGAATTTCGGCGGGGTCAACATCGCGGAGAATGACGTTGGTACCACCAAAGAAGAACGCACAGACCCCCCATCCGCTTCCGGCGATATGGAACAGAGGCATCGATACAAGGTTCACCGAGTCGCTGTCGAATGACCATTCGACTCCAGAGTTGGGAAGCATCGCGAACAAGTTTCGGTTCGAGATTTCCACGCCCTTTGGAAGCCCGGTTGTGCCCGATGTGTAGAGCTGGTAGCAGGTGTCTTCCGGGGCGACATCAATGCCCGGGAACTCAGGTTCGAACGAGTTCACCCAGTCCTCCCATGTTGGGTAGCCGGTGTCGCCGGGGTCGCCAAGCACGATCACGGTTGTCGTCGAAGGAAGATCCATCTGGGCGAGATGGCCAAGGAATTCCTCGCCGATGAGCAGCACCTTCGCGCCAGCATTATTCAAGATGTACTCCATCTCGGGTGCAGCGAGCCGCCAGTTGACGGCAACGGTTACCGCATTCACCATGCCTGCGCCGAAGAGGAACGGGAAATACTCCCGAGAACTTCTGTCGAGAAACGCAACCCGTTCCTGCTCGCCGACTCCGGCCTCAAGTAAACCCTGAGCCGCCCTTCGGGAAAGTTCTCGGAGGTCTTGGTACGTCCAGGTCACACCCTCTTGGATGATTGCGGCTTTGTTTGGGAACGTTTCCGCGTGCTGTTCAACGATGTCACCAAGCGATGTGATCATGATTCCCCCCTGATAGATGAGCTATACGTAATGCTGACTGCTCGCTCTAACAGTAGTTTGCGGAGAGAGCCCGACATCTGGCGAACGTCTTGTCTTAACGATTTTCCCAGTCGGGAATATTGCCGGAGAGGAAGCCCTTCATTGCGGCTTTCGAGTCTTTGGTTTGGGCAGCCAAAATTTGATTGCGATTCTCGATATCGATTCCTGCGCGCATCGACGGTGTCTCAAGGTTTGACCACAGCACTTCTTTCGTCATCCAGACACCAAAGGGGCTGTTCGCAGCAATCTCCTCTGCGACACCGAGCGCAGTGCCCATCAAGTCTTCAGATGGCACTGATCGACTCACGATTCCAAGACGTTCAGCCTCGGCCGCATCGATAATTCTGCCCGTATAGATGAGCTCCCATGCCCTTGAAACACCGATGAGGCGGGGGAGTGTCCAACTCACACCAATATCGCAACCAGATATCCCGAGACGAATAAATGCTGTGCCGAATTTTGCGTTGTCACTGCAGTAACGGATATCACTTGCGCACGCCCACGCAAACCCGCCACCCGCAGCCGCCCCGTTGATTGCAGCGATAATTGGCTGACGAATCGATCGCATGCGGTGAACTATGTCGGCAATATGTTGTTGCACTGCCATACCCTGTTGCGGTTCCCCAAATGATTCGGTTCCCGGAATGGTTCCGTAGCCTTTGAGGTCAAGGCCGGCGCAAAACGCCCGACCAGCGCCTGTTAGCACTACAGCGCGACAGTCATGGTCATTGTGAATCGTCGCCAGTGCATCGTGTAGAGCATCGACCAGATCAACAGTGAGCGTGTTCATGTCATCTGGGCGGTTCAACGTGATGCGAGAAACTCCCGGTGTTGGCTGGTCGAGGAGGATCGGGTCGCCCATGTGAAGATCCTCGCAGGAAATGATGACGATTCTCGATTCAGACAGTTCAGAGCAGGAGGTGTGGTGGAGGCGTTGACGGAGTTAGCCTCAGAAATGATCTCGGTCGCTAATGAACCGAGACCTACGAAAGCGAGTACCCCGATATGCCAAAAGGCACCGTCAAGTTCTTCAACGATCAGAAGGGCTTTGGGTTTATCAGCCGCGACGGCGAAGAAGACCTGTTTGTCCACTTCTCCAACATCGTCGGTTCAGGCCGCCGCACCCTGGTTGATGGACAAGAGGTTGAATTCGAACTCGGTGAAGGACGCAAAGGTCCTGAAGCCGTAGACGTCAAAGCCATCTGACCCACACTCAGAAGTGTCTTCGGGGTAACCCGAAAGATCTGGAAAGAGTCCGCCCTTTTAGGGCGGACTCTTTCGCGTGGTGGGGTTGGTGTGTGTACTCAAAATTTATTCGTCGCCAACAAATTTGGTTTGTGCTGTACTGGAGGGGTCGCCCGGAAGTCGGGCGGTGGCGTCGATAGGCGTCGATTGATGTATTGGGGAAAACAATGGGTTCGAAAAGTTTGATTCGTTCCCGCTGGGCTGCGATTGGGGCTGCGGTTGCGGTCACGCTCGGTGGTGGCGGTTTGATTGGGGTGTCGGCAGCGTCTGGTGATGCGTCGTCGTTGAAAACGGTGACGCCGACTCGCATTATGGATACTCGTCAGGGCACCGATGGGAAAGTGTCAGGTGAGACGGTTGCGTTGCAGGTAACTGGTGAGGTCACGACGTATGCGTCTGATGGTACGACGCCGGCTGCAACGGTCGTACCTGCAGGAGCAAACGCGGTGTCGTTGAACTTGACAGTGACCCAAGGTGAACGGAATCAGGGGTACGGGTTTGTGACGGCGTTCCCGTGTACTGCCGTGACTGACACGGTGCCGAATGCGTCGACGTTGAACTTTGTTGAGGGTGTTGATGCGGCGAACTCGACGGTGGTGCCATTGGGCGCGACCGGCAAGATTTGTTTGAACGTGTACGGCTCAGCGCACTTGATTATTGACGCCAACGGGTATTACGGCTCGGTTGATGCCTATACGAAAGCAGAATCAGACGCCACCGAAGCTGAAATCAACGCATCGATTGACTTGAAAGCTGATGTTGGTGCCTCGTACACGAAAGCAGAATCAGACGCCCTCAATCTCATCGCCGAACAACGGCAAGTTGAGATCAACTACGGTGTCACGAGCCCCACTTACGGAGTCGGCACCGGCACGTGTACTTGGTCGTCGTCTGGCGGCGGCGGCAACCTATCGGTCAATAGCACCGGCATTCTTCAGGGCAACTATGACAATAGTGGAGGCATTTGGGAGAAGTGCACCAGACTTGGTTACACGCTCACCGTTCCGCAGTATTACGTCGATGCATCGGGGGAACTAGCGATCGCTACGCATGAGTCGCAATTGAGATCGGTGTACCTCTGCGTGGGTCAACATACAGATGCGATCGAAAACGCATCTGTGGA
>CBFHYI010000049.1:0-11262 GCA_965660025.1 uncultured Ilumatobacteraceae bacterium
CTTCCCGCTGAAGGCACACGACTCACCGACTATTTCGAGCACATGATCGGTGGACGAATTGAGCACTGCCCATCGTGGATGACGAGCGACGACCTTGCGGTGTACACCGAGCAGTTCACGACAAGTGGGTTCACCGGACCGATCAACTGGTATCGCAATCTCGATGCCAACTACGACATTTTTGATCCGATCGGGGCAGCACCGCTCATGATGCCAACCTTTTTTGTTGCCGGTGACCTCGACCCGGTCATTCTCGGTCGACCGGAATATCTCAGTCGCATGTCATCAGAACTTCCGAATCACCAAGCGACAGAGCTCATCGAAGGTATCGGGCATTGGGTGCAGCAGGAAGCCCCTGGGGCGTTCAACCAGATCGTCCTTGGCTGGCTCGACTCGCTCTGAGATACGCCTGCTGTTCAAGCGGGTGTTGCCAGTAGGCACGGCGGTCAACTGCCGCCCACAAAGATGTCGATCGGTCGCCTGCGATTCTTCTGCGAAACCAACCCGCTACCGCAATGGGCGCCATGATCGCCATCCAACCGAGATAGGCGATGGGGAAGAACGGCCCCATGAGTCGTGATTGCCACACGTGTACGTCTTCGTGATCGGTGACTAAGCGCCGGCGGCTCTCGTCGGACGTATCGCCAGCACCAGACACCACATTTCCCACCGTCACTGCAAAGTTTCGACGAACGACAAAACCCCGTCTGTACACGTGCCGATTCGATCTGCGGCTCAATGACTCGTCGTATTCACCGGGGGTGAGCATCCCAACCAGTTGAGGCACGAGCGACGCCGCCGTCGTCACAAGCGCCCAAGTTGAATCGAGGACGAACGCCAGGCGACCTTTCTGTGACGTCCATTCGTAAGTTTGCCTGAAGCCCGATACCGCTCCATTAGAAGCCGCAACAGCAGCCGCAGGGCCAGTAAGGCCCACGAGGGTGCCAGCCCCAGCCCCGAGTGCCGCGCCGACCGCGCCTACTGCAGCAGCTTCAAGAACCCGTTCGTTCACCGATCGCGCAGTTTCGCAAGCAACCTCAAGAGCTCGAGATACAGCCATACGAGTGTCACGAGAAGACCAAATGCTGCGAACCATTCAAAGTGTTTGGGCAGCCCCGCCTGTGACCCACGCTCAATGAAATCAAAATCAAGGGCAAGATTCATCGCCGCGAGGCCGACAACAATCAGGCTAAACCCGATTGACATCGGACTCGAACTTGAGAGAAATGACACGTTTGCGCCGAAGAGCGAGATGACCCAAGAGATGAGGTAGAACACCATCAGTCCAAGGGTGGCTGAAATCACAATCCTGCGGAACCGGTCGGTCACGCGGATAATGCCGGTGAGATACATCCCCAACATGACGGCCGTGACCGCAATAGTTGCACCTGCAGCCTGGATGACGATGCCGTCGTAGAACTCTTCAAACATACGTGAGACCGAGCCAACAAAGACACCTTGGGCAAGGGCGTAGATGGGAGCAACGAAGCGTGCGAGATGAGGCTTAAACGCCATCAGGAATGCGAGCCCGAGGCCAACGAAAACACCGACCATCGCAAGTGAAGGAATTCCGTATTGGACAACGCCTTGTCCGTCTACCGTCGGCGAGCCCGTCTGAAACCAGCCATATGCGGCGGAGATCAACAACAGCACAAGCAGCACGGCTGTCGCGCTCACGCTGCCCTTCACCGTCATTGATTCACCCGCAGCGGGAGGCGGCGACCATTCAGAAACTGGTCCGTCATTCACCCCAGCGCGTTCCGACGCCTCTGGCGCCGACCACTTTTCAAGGGTTCGTTCGTTGAGAACAGGGTTCGACATCATCTACCTCCTAGGGATCTGTTACCGAATTACAGACATGTTACCTTGCGTTTTTCGGTGGGGGTCGGCCTGTGGGTCGGTATCGTGACACTTGTCTCATCCACCGAATTGCTATCGCAAAGGGAGCCGTAATGGCGAAGGAACGAGTTGACAGAGACGACGAGGATCTCGTCCGTCTATATCTCACCGACATCGGTCAGTATGTCCTGCTCACGAAGGACGACGAAGTCCGTCTTGCAAAGGAAATCGAGGCGGGCAAAGAGGCGTTTGAAACGCTCGAGACCGGTGGTAAGGGCCTCACCACTCACAAGAAGCGTGAGTTGCGCCGCACCGCCCGCCGGGGTGAAGAAGCAGAACGCCAATTTGTTCAGTCAAACCTTCGTCTTGTCGTGTCGATCGCAAAGAAGTACCAGGCCTCAGGCTTGCCGCTTCTTGACCTCATCCAAGAGGGAAACCTCGGCCTCATGCATGCCGTCGAAAAGTTCGACTGGCGTAAGGGCTTCAAATTCTCAACGTATGCAACATGGTGGATCCGTCAGGCCATCACTCGTGGCATCGCAAACACCGGCCGCACCATTCGACTTCCAGTCCACGCTGGTGACACTCTCGCTCGTCTTCAGAAGGCCCGCACCCGTCTCGAACTGAAGTATGGCCGGCCGGCGACGTTGGCCGAGCTCGCTCAAGAAGTTGAGATGCCAGAAGACAAGGTCACCGAAGCTCTGCGCTTCGCAGCTGAGCCACTTTCCCTGTCTGAGCCATTGCGTGAAGATGGCGATGCCGAACTCGGTGACGTTGTCGAAGACCGCTCTGCTGAATCGCCTTTCGAGGTTGCGGCAACCGCTCTGCTTCCTGAGGAGATCTCGCGTCTGCTTGCACCGCTCGATGAGCGCGAGAGCGAGATTTTGAAACTGCGGTTCGGTCTTGATCGTGGCGAGCCCCGCACGCTTGAAGAGGTCGGTGAGCATTTCAATCTCACGCGTGAGCGAATTCGCCAGATCGAAGCTCGTGCGATGTCGAAGTTGCGTCACCCCTCCAGCGACACGGGTGCTCGCGACTTGCTTGCGGTCTAACCGTTCTCCGCTCCTGCCCGCCGGTTGAGATTTCTGCCCCCACTCTCGGGCGGCATGGTCGTGTTCAGCCCATCTGAAGGAATTCGACGAGGTTTCCGTCTGGGTCGCGAACGATCGCAATGGTTATCCCTGGACGAAGTTCGACGACCGGAGTCACCACTTTCACGTCGGCTGCTTCACAGGCAGCGACAACGTCGTGAATGTTCTCCATGTGGATGGTGAAGTACCGGTAGCCGGTGCCGCCTTCAATCCCCCCGCTCCCGGGTCGAGACTCGGGTGTCGTCTCGAAACACACCAACTTGATCAGCGAGTCACCGCAACGGAGACGGTGCATCGTGCCCCCACCGCCAATGGGCATTGGCATGTCACCTTCATGGTTCATGCCGAGAAGATCTCGATAGAACGCGAGGGAGCGTTCTGAATCTTGAATGACGATGCCGAGGTCGATTGCTCGTTGCTGATGTTGAATGGCCATGTCTGCAAACTACGCGACCCGACAGCACCCGCAGCGAGCCGGGCGCCTAGCGTGATTGCATGGACTTCACAGCTGAACATAATGAGTTTCGGGCCGTTGTTCGATCGTTCGTCGAGCAAGAGGTAAATCCGCGAATTCCTGAATGGGAAGAGGCCGAGATGATGCCGCTCCGCGACATCTTCTCGAAGATGGGTTCGCTCGGATTTCTCGGACTTGAATATGAACCCGAGTTCGGCGGGCAGGGCGGCGATCACCTGTTCACGGTGATTCTCGCAGAGGAGTTTGGGCGCTGTGACCACGGGTCGTTGCCGATGGCTCTTGGGGTTCAGGTCGATATGGCCACGCCTTCGCTCGCCATGTATGGAACTGCCGAGCAAAAAGAGAAGTACCTCAAGCCTGCGCTGCAGGGAACAAACGTCTGCTCTATCGCAGTGAGCGAACCCGACGCGGGCTCTGACGTTGCCGGCATTAGAACTCGAGCTGTTCGTGACGGTGACCAATGGGTGATCAACGGTTCGAAAATGTGGATAACGAATTCTCTGCAGGCCGATTGGTTGTGCCTGCTTGCACGAACGTCTGATGACGGTGGTTATAGCGGCATGAGTCAGATCATCGTGCCCACCGAGACCGAGGGCTTCTCGGTCTCGAAGAAACTCGACAAGCTCGGTATGCGGGCTTCCGATACAGGTTTGCTGTCATTTGATGATTGTCGGGTTCCGGTGAGCAACACGATTGGCGAAATCGGTCGAGGCTTCCAACAACAGATGTCGCAGTTCGTTGTCGAACGTATGTGGGCGGCATATTCGTGCGTTGGTGCGTGCGAGTTGGCCTTGGAGCGTACTGCTGAGTATCTGCGTGAGCGCCATGCATTCGGCAAGCCGTTACTCGCCAATCAGCACCTTCAATTCACGCTTGCGGAGCTCTCTGCTGAGCTTGATCTATTGCGCAGTTACAACTATTCGATTGCCGATAAATATCAACGAGGCATCGACACCACCCGGGAAGCGACGATCGCAAAATTGACCGCTGGTCGTCTCGTCCGCAAGGTTGCCGATGCCTGCTTGCAGTATCACGGTGGCATGGGTTACGTCGAGGAAACGTGGACTGCTCGATTCTTCCGTGACAACCGTCTGTCATCGATCGGAGGAGGGGCTGACGAGGTGATGTTGCAAGTACTTGCTCGCCTCGACGGTTTTACCGCCTAAATCGACAGCGGCCCGGCTTCTCCTCGCGTTTCGATGGGGGGTCAACATCTTCTGACCCCTAAATTCGAGGTATGGACGTCCGGAGCCTCATGCGCCAAGCCGCGCATCTCAACTCGCATCGAACCGCAATCATCTACACCGATGGCACCACTTCAGAGCACCTCAGTTTCGCTGAGGCGTGGCAGCGCAGTGTCCGGATGGCGAATGCCCTCCTTGAGTTAGGTCTGCATCCGGGAGACCGTATTGGTGTGCTCGAAGATAACTCAATTGGCGCACAGGACTTCTTCGCCGGTGCAGCAGCCGGCGGGTTTGTACGGGTGCCTCTCTATGCCCGAAACAGTGTTGACAGCCACCACCACATGCTTGATCACACCGGCTGTCGGGCGGTTGTCGTTGCTGGCCATTATCTCGATGAAATTGATGCGGTGCGTGACCGGCTACCAAACCTTGAGCACGTGATCGTACGTGGCGATGATTACGAGTCATGGCTCGCAGGCTTCTCGGCTGACGACCCGAACGTGGAGATCAGCCCTGACGACTGGTACATCATTCGCCACACCGGTGGAACGACAGGTAAGTCAAAAGGTGTTGCCTATAGCCACCGGTCGTGGCTTGCTGCTGGACGCGACTGGTTCTACAACTTTCCGCCGATGGAGGCTGGCGACAGGTGCTTGCATGTGGGGCCTATTTCTCACGGGTCGGGCTATCTCTACACACCGACATGGTTGAGTGGTGGCACCAATGTCATGCTCGACCATTTTGATCCGGCTGAAACCATTGAGATCATGGAGCGAGAGAAGATCTCGTACATGTTTGCGGTGCCGGCAATGCTGAATGCTCTGGCTCGTGAACCGAGTGCTCGTTCTCGCGATTGGTCGTCGCTGAGGGTGGTGCAAATCGGTGGATCTCCGATTGCTGATGAAACCGCTCTCCTCGGTCGCGAAGTCTTCGGCCCAGTGCTGTTTCAAGGGTATGGACAGACCGAAGCAGTGCCGGTGTGCATGATGGGGCCAGATGAGTGGTTCTCTGAGGTGCCGGGGTCAAACCCTTTACGCTCAACCGGAAGGGCATTGCCGTTTGCGCTTCTCGAAATTCGTGACCCTGAGGATTCTTCGGTGAGTCTGCCGATCGGTGAGGAGGGCGAGATCGCTATTCGTTGCGACGGGCAAATGACCGGTTTCTGGGAGAACCCTGAGGCAACTGCTGAGCGGATTACCGCCGATGGCTTCGTGCTCACCGGTGACATTGGCCGACTCGACGAAAATGGTTATCTCTACGTACTCGATCGCAAAGACGACATGATCATTTCTGGTGGCTACAACATCTGGCCCGCAGAACTTGAGAACACCATCGCTGAGCATCCGGCTGTTGTTGAGGTAGCGGTGTTCGCAGTTCCTGATGATCGTTGGGGGGAGACCCCTGCGGCGGTGTGTGTGGTCGCCGAAGGTGATGACGACAATCACGAGGCGTATCGAACCGAAATCGTTCAGTTGTGTGTCGACCAATTGGGTTCGTATAAGAAGCCCGGAGTTGTCGAGTTGAGAACCGATCCGCTACCGAAGAGCCCGGTGGGTAAGGTCCAGCGGCGCAATCTGCGCGAGCCCTATTGGCAAGGGGTCGATCGTCGGGTCGGAGGTGTGTAGTGGGTGACGTCTTGCTGATGACCGACACGGCGGCGGCAAGCCTTCGTGACACGGTCTCTTCGTTTGCTCCACATCTTCAGATACTCGAGCTGGTCGATGGTGTTGAGTTCTCTGAAGAACAACTTGAGAGCATCACCCATGCGTTCTTTTCTGCCGACTGTTGGCCCGACCGGAGCACTCCGTTTCTCAAAACATGCCTTGCGGCACCTCGCTTGAAGTGGCTACAAAGTGCGTCAGCCGGAGGCGACCATCCTGTGTTTGGCCGATTCCAAGATCGTGGAGTGGAGGTGTTGTTTACGCCGGGAGGTTCGGCACCATCGATCGCTCAGACCGTCATGATGATGATGCTGGCACTGGTTCGTGGTCTTCCTGAATTGCTTGATGCTCAGCAACGCCGCGCCTGGGAAGTGCGGTCAACGGTCGACGTCGGCGATCTGCGAGTTGGCATTATCGGTATGGGGTCGATTGGTGCGGAGGTCGCAAAACTGGTGGCGGTCACCGGTGCTGAGGTGATCGGGGTGCGTCGGACTCCGCGTGGCGATGAGCCATGCGAGACCTGGCCCGAATCACGTCGTGATGAGGTGCTGTCAACCTCAGACGTTGTCGTGCTGTGTATGCCGCTGACTGATGAGACCCATCATTCGATTGGCGACCGTGAGTTTGGTCTTATGCGGGAGGGTTCAATCATTATCAATGTGGGTCGAGGTAACTGTGTTGATGAAGATGCAATGATTGCTCACCTGCAATCAGGGCATCTGGGTGGAGCGGGACTCGATGTGTTCGCAGTTGAACCTCTTCCTGAAGACAGCCCGTTGTGGTCGATGCCTCGGGTCATCGTGTCTCCACATTCCTCGGGTACCACTGATCGCTCTATTCGTCGAACAGAAGACGCGTTCATTGAGAACCTTCGCGAGACAATCACCGGCTAGCTCGCAGGGTCATTAGCCACCGCTTACAGTTACCGACCCGACCTCTTCTCCACCTCATCACCGTGGAGGAATATGTACACGATCTGTTGGTCACCAAAAGGTGGCAGCGGAACCACTGTCGTCGCATCGGCACTTGCGCTATGGCACGACGGGCCCCACACACTGGTCGACCTCGCCGGGGATCTTCCTGCAGTTCTTGGGCTCGACGATGGAGGTCGGGGGGTTCTTGATGCCCTCGCTACCGAAAACAACGTCGATGACATCGATCGACTCTCAACCAACATCGACGACAGTCACTTCCTTATTCGGCGGGGCGCGGAGACACCTGTTCCGCCTCATCGTTGGCACGACCTTGCCATGCACTTTGCTCAACGAGGTTCGTACACCATCGACGCAGGAACTGTTGCCTCAATCGACGACCTGCCCATGCCGCTACTACAACATGCACACCGACGACTGATCGTACTTCGACCGTGCTATCTCGCATTGCGGCGGGCGCGTCTCATTTCCCACTTCAACCCCGATGGCATCGTGCTTGTCGATGAGCCCGGACGAGCACTCTCTGCCAATGACGTTGCGAGCTGTCTCGATACCCCTGTTGTTGCGCAGATTCCTTGTGACCCGCGTGTCGCTCGAGCCGTCGACGCAGGGTTGCTCTCAATTCGGCCACCCCGCTCGCTTGACCCTCTTTCACGGCTCTGACCATGCCTAACGCACGACGACAACTGCATCGCTCGGTGTTTGCATCGTGCCTCGATGATTCCTCGATCGACGAGGTCATCGTTCATCACGGTTCAGAAGTCTGGATTGATCGAGCGGGAAAGCTCTCGCTCAGCGGGTCGATAGAACCCCACGAACTGCAACTCTTTCTCGAGCAACGTCTCGCCGAGGCCGGTCGACATCTTGATCGCCTTACGCCAATGGTCGACGCTCGACTCGCTGACGGCTCACGGATCTGCGCTGTCATTCCTCCAGTCGCAGTTGATGGCATTGAGCTCTCTATTCGTCGCCACGGTCGCCAACAACTCGACTTTGAGCAATTCACAACACCTCCGATTGCCGACATCATCGAGCAACTCGTCGACGACCGACACAACATCATCGTGAGTGGCCCGACAAGTTCCGGGAAAACAAGCTTTCTGTCTGCTCTGCTCGCACACTCTCTTACGCAAGGCGATCGCATCATCGCCATCGAAGACACCTCCGAACTGCAGCCATCTAATGACACGGGTGCGGGGCACCTGGTTCACCTCGAAGCTCGCCAGCGGTCAACCGATCACTCCGCCGAAGTCACCCTTCACGACCTATTGCTCGCAGCGCTACGACTTCGGCCCGATCGCATCGTCGTCGGCGAAGTTCGTGGTAACGAGGTCGTCACCCTCGTTCAAGCAATGAACACCGGTCATGACGGCTCGATGTCAACCTGCCATGCAAATAGCCCGCACGACGCTGTCCATCGGCTCAGCCAACTGATGTTGCAACACTCCCCAAACTGGCCGCTTACGTCAATTGTTGATCAATTGCATCGATCGATTGACGTCGTCGTCCATCTCCGTCGTGCATCAGGTGGTCGTCGTGTCGTGGCAGATATTTCCCAGCCAACTGCCAGCGGTCTCGTACAAGTTGTCTCTGCAGGTCAGGTGATCGGACCTCTCCTCAACAGGGGTGAACGTTTTGTTTAGCACTGCGTTACACGCGGCAGCGGCGATCGTCGGATCACTCGGGCTTCGATCAGCTCTTGATGTGGGCCCTCCCTCGCGAACACGCGCTCCAGTAGCCGGGCCGCACTGGTCTACGTCCGAGCGATCTCTCGCGGACTGGTCCTCTCAAACCGCACGAAAACTCCGAGCCGGAACCACTATCACCGAAGTCGTCACACAGGAATTCCCGGTTCGCCTTTCCAGAAGAGGCACACTCGCCGAACGCCTGAGACGGTCGTTGGCCTCAGATCTGTCGTCAGACGAACGGCTTGTCGTCTGGGTGACGTATTCCGTCCTTACATTCGGTATTCCTGGCGGGGCAGCATTTGAACGAACCGCCGAGCGCCTCTCGCTCCGTCAACGCCTTCGGCACGAGCGCGAACTCCACAGCGCTCCAGCTCGGTTGTCGACTCGTGCACTCACCGCCCTCCCCCTCGCAACCTTGGCGCTTCTCGTTGCAACCTCAACTTCAGTCCGGCAGTTCGTTCATTCAACACTCGGTGTTTCTGTACTTCTCACAGGTCTTGTCCTCAACGAATGCGGGCGCCGAACTTCGCGAGCGGTGATCGACCCTTCACGACGACGGCGTCAAAAATCCAACTCCACCGATCTCACCGACACATTTGAAGCCGTCGCTCTCGTAGTCATGGCCGGCACACCGTTACGAACAGCACTCGTCGATTCACCCTTCCTCGCACCACCAACTGTCCGAGAACAATTCGAGAAATTAGCGATTGATCTCAACAACGGAGCGCTACTCACCGACGCACTCGAGAAATGGGGTCAGCAATTCGGTGGGGTGAGCGATCAAACCGTCATCACCCTCATTGAGGGTCAACGCAACGGAAGTCCACTATCAGAGATCCTGAGAGAACTCGTCAACAGCGTCGATGAAACGCGAACCCAACTCGAGGCGAGCTACATCCGCACTCTCCCCATTCGGCTTGCAGGCCCACTCGTGGGATGTTCTCTTCCTGCCTTTGTCTGCCTTGCGATCGTTCCACCCCTCGCAGGTTCACTCGCTGGACTGTCATCCAGCCCCCTTTCCACACTTTGAATCGGAGCACTTATGAACAACAAGCGTGACGCGGGCCAGGCGACTACTGAGTACGCGCTCGTCTTACTCGCCGCCGCCTTTATCGGCCTTCTTGTCATTGGTTGGGCAACGAGTGGATCAGGTGAAGAACTCATCAGTCGCCTATTCAGCCGAGTGATTCGGTCGGCGGTTGAACAGGCGTGATGACGGCCAGTCGACGGTTGAGTTCGCGTTTGCACTCCTCTTGTTGGCCACCTTCGGCGTGCTTGGCATCAATTCGATCGTCGTGGTCCAGCATCAAATTGACGTCATCTCTCTCGCCCGAGAAGCTGCGCTTGCCGCCGCTCGCTCAACCCAGCCAATCTCAACAGCGGAAGACGTTGTACGTATACACGGCGATGACGACGTCAGCGTCACCGTCGACTCGCCAACCATCACCGTGAATGTTCGTCGATCGGTTTCAACCACACTTCGAATCATCGGAATCGACAAGGTTGAGGCATCGGTCACGATGCCGCTCGAGCCACCGTGATTATCCTGAGTCCCCTCCACTCGAAACGGAACCTCACCACCAATGATCTGGCATATTGCGCTCAAGACCGACTGGTTCGAGGCTCAGGCCTCAGGCAACTACTGCATCAGTACTCGCGGAATGACGCTCGATGAGGTCGGATACATCCACTGTTCAACGCCTGAGCAGATAGAGGGTGTCGCAGAGCGGTTTTACTCAGACCTTTCAGAGTTGCTCCTCCTCGAAATCGATCCCGACCTTGTCGATGCCGACATCATCGAAGAACCGCCCGCTCCAGGAGCCGAGGAACTGTTCCCCCACATATATGGTCCACTGCCAATCGCCGCGGTTCGCAGCGTTCGACAGTGGACCAAATCAGAAACTGGTTGGCAACTTCCGGATCAGGGTCCGGAGAATGCCACCGCGTTGTCAGAACCCTTCTCTGCGTAGAAGGTTTCCTTCGGGTTGTAGTCGCGAGCTGCCTCTTCGGTGGAGGCAATCTCTGAGCGACCGACCACAAACCAATGCACCTCGTCCGGGCCGTCAGCAAGTCGCAGCGTGCGCTGGCTCGCATACATGCGGGCGAGAGGAGTCCACTGCGAGACACCCGTACCGCCGTGAATCTGGATGGCTTCGTCAACAATCTGGCAGGTGCGGATCGGCACCATTGCCTTGACGGCGCTCACCCACACGCGAGCCTCAGCGTTTCCGAGTTCGTCCATTGCCTTGGCGGCTGTGAGCACCATGCGACGCATCGACTCAATTTCGATACGAGCCTTCGCAATGACCTCTGGGTTCTTGCCGAGGTTTGCGATGCGCTTGCCAAAGGCTTCGCGGGTGATGCCACGCTTCACCATCAGCTCGAGAGCCTT
>CBFHYI010000050.1:0-10810 GCA_965660025.1 uncultured Ilumatobacteraceae bacterium
ATGCATCTACGTGCGTGGCGCTGACAACGATGTTGAAAACCCGACCTCCCCGGGGGAGCGCTTCGGTTTCATCTACGAAATCAATTACCTGCGCTGCATCCACTGCGATTTGTGTGTGGAAGCTTGCCCGACCGAAGCCATTACCGAATCAAAACTGTTCGAGTTTTCGTTCACCAATCGCAGCGATGCCATCTACACGAAATCGGAATTGCTTGTTGATGACGAAGGCCGTCCGCAGCAACTCCCATGGGAAGATTGGCGCGATGGCGAAGAGTTGCTGACCTCAGGGTGGATGCGGGCAACGTCGCCAGCCGGAGATGCCGATTTCGAGGGTGTTGTCGGGTGGAGTGACGAACTTGGCTTCGGAACACGCGCGCCCGAACCGCAACAGGCGGAGCGCGATAACTAATGGAACTTCTTGTGTTTGTCCTTGCTTCGGCGATGGTGCTGGCAGGGGCAATCGGTGTTATCGCGTACAACAACCCGGTGCATGCAGCACTCGGTCTCGTGTTGACACTGTTCGGAATCGCAGTTCACTTCGTTTCGATGGAAGCCCATTTTCTTGCGGCGGTGCAAGTCATTGTCTACGCGGGCGCGATCGTCGTGTTGTTCTTGTTTGTCATCATGTTGCTCGGGGTTGACCGTGCAGAAGATCTCAGCGTCGAACCATTCCAGATTCAGCGCCCGCTAGCGGTCATCGTGGGCGTTGCGATCAGTGGCCTCGTCATCGCGGCTGTGGTTCGCGGTCGATCGACCCTCGGTGAACAGCTCGAGTCAGGTGTTCCAGGAGACGACAACATTCGGGAGTTGGCTCGCAGTTTGTTCAGCGACAACGTGTTTGCGTTCGAGTTGACATCGGTGTTGCTGATTGTTGCGGTCGTCGGAACCGTGGTGCTCACCCGTCGCCAGCGTGGGGGAGCGAGCAAGTGACCCCGACAACAACGTGGTACCTCGTGCTCGCTGCAGTGCTCTTTGGCGTCGGCGTTGTCGGGCTCATGATTCGCCGCAACCCGCTGGTGATGTTCATGTGCATCGAACTCATGTTGAACGCGGTGAACCTTTCATTCGTTGCCTTCGCCCAGGCGTTCACCGATATCTCAGGTCAGACCGCCGTGTTTTTCGTGATGGTGGTAGCAGCAGCTGAAGTCGTCGTTGGGCTTGGCATCATCATCGCCATTCTTCGTCGTCGCCCCGGAGCCACAATCGACGATCTTGCGGAGTTGAAAGGCTGAACATGCTCGACGTCGTGTGGTTGATACCTGCCTTTCCGCTGCTCGGATTCTTGTTGATTCTGTTGTTCGGCCGCCGCCTCGGTGAGCCCGCTGCCGGTTATGTCGCAGCGGCAGCAGTCTTTGCGTCATTTATGGTGACCGTCGGGGTGTTCTTCGACCTGCTGTCAATTGATGAACATCACCGCTCTCACGTGGTCACCCTGTTCCAATGGGTGCCGGTTTCATCACTGCAGATCGATATGGCACTTCTTGCCGACCCTCTGTCGGTGACGATGGCGCTGTTTGTCACTGGAATCGGTTTCCTCATTCACCTATTCGCAATCGGGTACATGCACGGTGATCCAAAGTTCTCCAAGTTCTTCTTGTATTTGAACCTGTTTGTGCTGTCGATGCTCATGTTGGTATTCGGCGAGAATCTGCTCGTCACCTTCCTCGGATGGGAAGGGGTCGGAGCGTGCTCCTACTTCCTGATTTCGTTCTGGCACACTCGCGACTCGGCCTCAACCGCTGGCAAGAAAGCATTCGTCACCAACCGTATTGGTGACTGGGGTGTCATGTTGGCGATGTTCCTTGGCTTCCAGGCCGTTGGTTCGGTGAGCTATGGGGCTCTGAATTCGGCGGCAGAATCAGGTTCGCTCGCATCATCGACTGCGACGGGAATTGCACTTCTCCTGTTCGTTGGAGCGGTCGGCAAATCGGCCCAGTTCCCTCTCTATCTGTGGCTGCCTGATGCAATGGAAGGCCCAACGCCGGTGTCGGCCCTGATCCACGCGGCAACGATGGTCACGGCAGGTGTCTTCTTGATGACCCGCATGAACCCGATGCTCGCCGCCGCTGCTGATTGGGCTCCGACAATTGTTGCGTGGGTTGGTGCCTTGACCGCTCTGTTTGCGGCAACGATTGCGGTAGCGCAGTCAGACATCAAAAAGGTGCTTGCGTATTCAACGGTGTCCCAGTTGGGGTTCATGTTCCTCGCAGTAGGTACTGGTGCATTCGTCGCAGCGATCTTCCACATGGTGACCCATGCCTTCTTCAAAGCATTGATGTTCCTTGGCTCAGGTTCGGTGATTCATGGCATGCACCACGAGCAGGACATGCGTCGGATGGGAGCCTTGCGCAAAGTGATGCCGATTACGGCCGGCACATTCATCATCGGATGGCTCGCAATTGCTGGTGTCCCCCCATTCGCTGGTTTCTGGTCGAAAGATGAAATCTTGCTGTTTACCCTGGCGAGAAGCCCAGTGCTCTACGTCATCGGTCTGGTCACAGCCATCCTCACGGCGTACTACATGACCCGTCAGGTGATCATGGTCTTCTTCGGGGAAGCCAAGTGGGAAAGCCACGCTGAAGACAATGGTGCGCACGGCGATTTCAAACCGCATGAGTCTCCGCCCATTATGTTGTTCCCGCTCGTTGTGCTGTCGGTGCTGTCGGTCGTGGGTGGAATTATTCAGTTGCCATCGTTCGGAATTATTCCAAAAGGCCTCCGCCATCGCTTAGAAGACTGGTTACACCCGGTGGTGGCACCAGGTGAGGCAGTGATTTCTGGGACGTCGGCCTACGACGCCAAAGTGTGGCTTGCTCTGCTCGCTACCGGCTGCGCGGTCGTCGGAATCGCGCTTGGGGTGCTCGTGTACGGCCGTCGCAAGTTGCGTGCGATCGAGCCCGCGATTCTTGCCGATGGATGGCGTTACGACCGCAGTGTTTCTGCCTTCATGGGTGGCCCCGGCCGCAAGATGTTTGATGCCATCGCATGGTTCGATGCGAAGATCGTCGACGGTGCGGTCAACGGTGTTGCGACCGCGGTTCGCTCGACCTCAGGCTCTGTTCGTCGAATCCAAACTGGAAACGTCCGTAGCTACGCCGGTGTTATCGGTATCGGCGTTGTGCTCATTCTCGTCTGGTTCGTGGTGTTGAGGGGGGTGATGTGATGGTTGCCGCAACCTCGACTGAGGTGGCATTCCCACTGCTCTCGATGATGATCGTGGTGCCGGTCGTCGGCGCGCTGCTCATCGCTGTGCTGTCGAACCGTCGGCCTGAGTATTCGAAGCTCGTTGCCTTACTTGCCTCGGTGGGCACGGGTGCGCTGTCGGTGTGGACCTTTGCGAATTTCGACAGTCACTCATCAGGGTTCCAGTTCACGAGCCAGCATCCGTGGATCGAGTCGTGGGGAATTTCATGGCATCTCGGTGTCGATGGAATTTCTCTGTTCCTCGTGTTGCTGACCGGTGTTCTGTTTCCGCTTGCGATCGCTGGAATTGACCCGCACAACGATGACCCTCGCCGAGATAAGCCGTACTTCGCGTGGCTGCTGCTACTCGAGGCTGGCGTCATGGGTTCGTTCTTGAGCCTCGACCTCTTCCTGTTCTTCGTGTTCTTCGAGATCGTGCTGGTACCGATGTACTTCCTCATCGGTGGATGGGGTTACGAAGGCCGTGAATATGCGGCGACGAAGTTCTTCCTGTACACGATGGCGGGCTCGGCATTTATGCTCGTGTCGATTCTCGCCACAGTGTTTATTGCCCGAGATAACGGCGTCGGAAAAATCACGTTTGACCTCATTGAACTCGCCGAGGGAGCGAACTTTGCGGCGTCGACCGGTCGATGGTTGTTCTTTGGTTTCGCAATCGCATTTGCGGTGAAGGTGCCGATTTTCCCGCTGCACACGTGGCTACCCGACGCACACACTCAGGCCCCGACTGCAGGCTCCGTCGTGCTTGCGGGTGTGATGCTGAAACTGGGCACATATGGCCTGTTGCGTTTTGGTCTTTATCTTTTCCCCGAGGCGTCGTATTGGAGTCGCTCTCTTTGGTTGACGCTGGCGGTGATCGGCATCATCTACGGCGCAATTGCAGCAACCATGCAGAAAGATCTGAAGCGACTTGTTGCGTATTCGTCGGTTGCACACCTTGGGTTCATCGTGCTCGGCACCTTTGCGTTCACCTCCCAAGCGGTCACCGGCTCGGTGATGCAAATGGTCAACCACGGTGTCTCGACCGGAGCCCTGTTCTTGATGGTTGGAATGATCTATGAGCGGCGACACACCCGTCAGATCTCCGAACTGAAAGGCCTGCAGCATGTTGCCCCGATCTTTGCGGCGGCATTCACCGTCGTCATGCTGTCATCGATTGGTGTCCCGGGGCTCAACGGCTTTGTGGGTGAGTATCTCATCTTGATCGGAGCATTTCTCACCGCACGCTGGTGGGTTGTCGTTGCGGCAACCGGCGTCATTCTTGCTGCGCTCTACCTGTTGTGGGCGTATCAGCGTGTGTTCCACGGTGAGCCCGATGAAGAGAACTCAACATTCGCCGAACTCCGCGTGAAGGAAGCGCTTGTCATCCTTCCGTTTATTGCAGTCATCTTCTTCACCGGTGTGTATCCGAAGCCGATGCTCGAACGCATTGAGCCAGCGGTCAATGCGCTCATTGGGCATGTCGAGGAGCGAACAGATTTTGTCGAACCGCAGCCGGCCGCCCCTGTTGTCGATGATGAGGTTCACTCGCATGGGGAGGAGGGCTGATGGTTGCTCAGGACACCTTTATAGGGCCTTCAGTTGACTGGTTTGCGCTCTCACCTCATCTCGTTCTCGTCGGCGGAGCGTTGTTCTTGATGGTGGTGGGCGCGTTGACACCCGCCTGGCCGCGCAATCTGATGTCGTTGACGACGGTGGGATTTACCGTGGCTGCCGCAGTGCTGTCGGTGTTCATCTGGAATGACATTGGCGCGGAAGGGCCGTCAGCAATTGTTGGTGGCGTACTCGCAGTCGACCGTTTGTCGCTGTTTCTCACATTCGCGGTGCTCGCGGCAACGGCATTGGTTGCGTTGATGTCTGATGCTGAACTTCGTGGTACCGACAACGACGGTCCAGAGATCTACTCATTGTTGCTCGTTGCCGCAACAGGAGCGCTTGTCATGGTCGGAGCGAACGAGCTCATCGTGATGTTCCTCGGTCTTGAAACCGTGTCACTTGCGCTGTATGTCCTTGCCGCATCTGATCGCCGTCGTAGTGCAAGCCAAGAATCAGGAATGAAGTACTTCATTCTCGGGGGTCTCGCCTCGGCATTCTTCCTCTACGGCATCGCTTTGCTGTATGGCGGCACTCGTACGACCTCATTGACCGACATGGTGACCCGCCTTCAAAGCCAGGTCAACATTGGCGGCAATGACGCTCTTGTGCTCGCCGGTCTTGCACTCATGTTGATCGGATTCGCATTCAAGGTCTCCGCAGTGCCGTTCCATGTCTGGTCGCCGGACGTGTACCAAGGTGCTCCATCAAATATCACTGCGTTCATGGCTTCGGTCGGCAAGGTTGCCGCATTCGGAGCGATGTTGCGGGTGCTCACATCTGCCCTGCCGTTTTATCGCGACGACTGGCGACCGATCATCTGGGTGCTCGCCGTTCTGTCGCTTGTCATTGGTTCGCTTCTTGCGGTCGTGCAGACCGATGTGAAACGAATGCTTGCGTTTTCTTCGGTAAGCCATGCTGGTTTCATTCTCGTTGGCCTTGAAGCTGCGGGTCTGTCGGCGGGTGAGAGCGCAATGTTTTCCTCAGTGCAGTCGGTGGCGGTGTACCTCGGTCTCTACTCGGTGCTCGTCGTCGGCTCATTTGCTGTCGTCAGTGTCGCAAGTCGCGGTGGTGACACAACGCTCGATGGCTTCAACGGATTGTCGAGTCGTCGCCCGACGCTTGCGCTCGCACTGACAGTGTTTTTGCTCGCACAGGCTGGGGTGCCGTTTACTTCTGGCTTCGTTGCAAAGTGGGGCGTGATCCAATCTGCAGTTGACGCCGGCAGTTACTGGCTGGCAGTGATCGCCATGCTCGCTGCGGTCATTGCGGCATTCCTGTATCTCCGCATCATGGTGAGCATGTGGTTGCGACCCGCTGATGACAACGCCGAAGCGGTGACTGTTCCCGGTTTGAGCGGTATTGCTATCGCCGGAGCAGCTGGCTTCACATTGGCGATCGGCATTTATCCGCAGTGGGTGCTCTCTGTCGCCGAAGGAATTCTATCATTTGCGTAGGGCCGAGTGGATGTGCTCGGTGCGGGTGAAGTGGGATGAGAGCGTTCACGAGATTGGCACGGGCGTTGTCATTGTTAGGCCGGATGATTGCTGCGTCGTTCATGGTGGTTGTTGCTCTGGCGCCGGTGGCGTCTGCTCATTCCGATTTTGAGGGCTCTGAACCGGCTGCTGACGCAATGCTCGTCGAACCTCTTGACTCGATCACGCTGATGTTCGCAACCTCTGTGATCGGCGAGGGCTCATCGGTGGTTGCCGTAGCGCAGACGTCGGGCGTTGCAACGCAAGGTGAGCTTGTCGCGGAAAGTGACACCAACTGGATTGCAGTTTTTACCCCGCCGCTACAGGGTGACCTGTTCCGGATCGCGTATGCCTTTCGTGCTGAAGACGGTCACCTTATTGAAGGTGAATTTGCTCTCAATGCAGTGGCTGCTACCACGACAACGGTCGCAACAACGACAACAACAGTTGCAGATGATGGGGAGGGAACTCTGGCGGTTTCTGAACCTGTCGAGACCACGTCGACGACCGAAGGATCAAGCACCTCGCAGCCCGGTGATGTCGACGCTGGTGCACCGCCTCCCACATCGGGGCCATTGTCTTCATCGGGTATCGACACCGCAAACCACATTTCACGTCTGGCTCAGAACCTGTTGGGAATGACAGTGGTGGGCTACCTCGTTTTCGCAATCGCGTGTTGGCGGCGGGAGGACATTCTTCCTGCACCCCGAGTCTCCATCGCTCTAGGGGTGGTGATTGCGCTTGCGGGCCTTCTCGAAATCGCAACCATCGGTCGTCAACTCGACATCACATTTGGCGATGCCCTGTCTCACCAGCTTTCTCGATCGCCCGTCATCACGACATGTGCTGCTGCTGTCTTAGCGATTGCAGCGCTATCAGTGTTGACGGGTCAGGTGACATCTCGGTCGTCATTTCGAGCCCTTCTGGTCATCCCATGTCTGGGGCTCCTCGTTGCTCCTACCTTTGATGGCCACACGGTCTCGATGGGGCCCCGACTACTGCACGCCCTCAGTGATGTGGTTCATATGGGATCGACGTCGATGTGGATCGGGTCGGTGATCGGGCTTGCCGTGGTTGCGCGAACTGATCGTCAACAGTTGAGTGCTGTCGCCCAGCGGACAGCGAAGGCACTGATGGGCACGGTTGCTGCTGTTGTGCTTTCGGGTGTGGTGATGACGTTCATCATCATTGATGATCTGTCGTCGCTCACCGATTCAACCTGGGGGCGCATCCTCATCGTGAAGGTGGTGACAGTTCTCATCGCTGGGTTGATCGGTGCTGTCCATCATTGGAGCGTTGTTCCTCGTCTCGCATCTCGAGATGTCCAGACAACGTTCCAGCGTTCGGTAACGATTGAGCTCGGAGTATTGATCGCAGTGATTGCGGTGAGCTCATGGCTTGTCGTGGCAATGCCGTAGTTGACGAAGTTCTGTTGTTTGCCCGTCGATAGGTAGGGTCACGTTTATGTTCATAAATGGCGAATGGTGTGAAGCATCCACAGGTAACTCGTTCGATGTCGTCGACCCTGCAACAGGAGCGGTAATTGGCTCAATGCCTGATGGCACCACCGCAGATGCGGAACGAGCAATCGGCGCCGCTGACGCCGCATTCGCTGAGTGGTCAGCGACAACGGCCCGTGAGCGCTCCGACATGTTGCTGAGAGCGTGGCAGATCATGACCGAGCGAGCCGGCGAGCTTGCTGAGTTGATGACGCGCGAACAAGGAAAACCGTTGAAGGCGGCGCGTAACGAAGTGAACTACGCAGCTGACTTCCTGCGTTACTACTCCGAAGAAGCAACGCGTGTGGCTGGTGAATGGCTGCCATCGCAACGTGCCGATCAACGGTTCCTTATCTTGCGTCAACCGGTCGGTGTGGTGGCGATGGTGACCCCGTGGAACTATCCGATTTCAATGTTGACGAGAAAGATGGGCCCGGCGCTCGCCGCCGGCTGCACGCTGGTGTTGAAGCCAGCTGAAGATACGCCGCTCTGCGCGAAGGCGGTCTTCGATGTGTTTATTGAGGCCGGAATACCCGCCGGCGTGATCAATATGGTGACCGGAAAAGATCCAAAACCAATTGGCGAGGTGTTCACTTCTGATCCGCGTGTCCGCAAGATCACCTTCACTGGTTCAACTCCGGTCGGCAGAATGCTCGCAGGCCAGGCTGCTGCGAATCTGAAACGAGTGTCGGTAGAACTCGGCGGTCACGCGCCCTTCATCGTGTTTCCCGATGCTGATCCTGTTCGTGCAGCGAAGGGTGCTGCGGCGTTGAAGTTCCTCAACTCAGGTCAGGCGTGCATCAGTCCGAATCGTCTGTACGTTTCTGAGCAACATGCTGATGCGTTCACCGAGACGATGGTGGAGCGCGTCGCAAAGGTGAGTGCGGGGAATGGTTTCACCGACGGTGTCGGCGTTGGCCCGTTGGTGAACGAGGCCGCAGTCGCCAAGGTCGAGGCTCAAGTCGATGACGCGGTGGGCAAGGGTGCGGCGGCCCTAGTGGGCGGCCATCGTCTCACCGAAGGAGAATTCTCAGACGGCCACTTTTTCGCTCCGACATTGCTCAGTGGCGTTACCGACACGATGACGATTTACCGGGAAGAAACCTTTGGTCCGGTTGCTCCGATCATCACCTATGGGAGCGTCGAAGAAGTTGTGGCACTTGCAAACGACACCGATTACGGGCTCGCGGCATACGTCTACACCAACAACATTTCGACGGCAATTCGCACCGCCGAAGGCTTGAGGTTCGGAATCATCGGCGTGAACGATGTGAACCCGACATCGGCATCGGTGCCATTTGGCGGCATGAAAGATTCTGGGTTGGGACGCGAAGGCTCCCACGACGGAATTGAGGAGTACCTCGAAACAAAGTCAATCGGCTTTGCCGTCTGACCCCTTGTTTTATGTGCCGCAGTAGGTTCGGTACCCTGGTGCCGGGTCGCCCGGCTCGGCGAAACGATCGGCACCTTCAACTCGTTCATACGGGCGAGTGACGCGTTCGAGCATGTGCATGAACGGGTCGAGATCACCGGCAACAGCCTGGGCCAAAGCTTCTTCGACGAGGTGATTTCGAGGCACGTAGATCGGGTTGATGGCGTCAAGACGTTGAACGAGTTCTTCGGTTGTTGCGTTCTCGAGTTGCAGGCGAGATTCCCAACGGGTCGTCCAGTCACCGAGGTCGATGTCGCCTCCTCGTAGATGAGCCGAGAGTGAGCGCATCGTTGAGATGAGATCGAGGCGTCGCTCTTGAAGAAGCTGCATAAGGTCGTTGGCCAGAACATCATCGCCATCAACGTGAGTGGAGAGACCGAGGCGGCGGGCTATGCCGTCGTGCCAATAGCGTGAGAACGTTTCAGGGAATGTTTCAAGCAGTTCTGTCGCTGGTGCGATTGCGTCTTCTGGATTATTGGCGATCAATGGCAGCAACGTTTCAGCGAATCGGGTCAGGTTCCATTGAGCAATAGCGGGCTGTCGGCCAAAGGCGTATCTGCCCCCCTCATCGATGCTTGAAAAGACGGTGAGTGGGTCGACGCTGTCGATGAACGCGCATGGCCCATAATCGATGGTTTCTCCTGAAATCGTGACGTTGTCGGTGTTCATCACTCCGTGAATGAATCCGACCAGCATCCATTCGGCAATGAGCCGAGCCTGCCGATCGATGACCGATTGCAGTAGACCGAGATAGCGGTCATCAGTGGTGGCGATGTCGGGGTAATGGCGATCGATCGAATAGTCGGCAAGAGCACGAAGGTCATCGAGGTCACCGAGTGCTGCGGCGTACTGGAACGTGCCGACCCTGAGGTGAGATGCCGCCACCCGAACAAGAATCGCTCCTGGCAGCGGTTGCTCTCGCACCGCGAGTTCACCGGTGGTGACGACAGCGAGGGCTCGAGTGGTGGGAATCCCGAGAGCGGCCATCGCTTCGCCGATGAGGTACTCGCGCAGCATCGGCCCCAAGGTCGCCTTGCCGTCACCCCCACGGGCGAAGGGGGTGCGTCCCGAACCTTTGAGGTGAAGATCCCAACGCGAGCCGTGTTGATCGGTGAATTCGCCGACGAGGAGTGCTCGCCCATCACCGAGTCGTGGTGAGTACGAACCAAACTGGTGGCCGGCATAGGCAAGGGCATATCGTTCTGCGTTGGTTGCCTGCTCTTGGCCAGAGAACAGCGCAAGCGCCTCACTGCCGTAGAGCCATTCAGGCTCAATTCCAAGGTCGGAGGCGAGCTCAGAATTCGCAATGACAAGCCGCGGGTCAGCTGACACATCAGCCTTCCAACTCATTGCAAGCGACGGAAGCTTGCGTGCGTACGTATGTTGGAACTCAGGTGGCGCAGCGAGAGGAGCCATGGTCACAGGGTAGAGCGATCTTCGCTGTTGGGGTTACCGGAGCGTCAGGTCGCAGTCGACGTCGATCGACCGATGGGACCAACGATGAAGATGACGGCAGCGCATGCAGATGCAATTGCTCCAGCGATGAATACCGCTGGAGCGCCAGATGCGCTGAGCAATACGCCTGCAAGAAGCGGTCCGATGGTTTG
>CBFHYI010000051.1:0-10644 GCA_965660025.1 uncultured Ilumatobacteraceae bacterium
TGTCGTTCCTGTGAACGAGAGCGGCACTTCGTAATCGCCAGTTAGCCTCCCGGCAATGGCAGATCTTTCCCGGATCGTAAAGGCGTACGACGTTCGAGGTGTCGTCCCGGAGGAGTTCGATGTCGCAACGGCTCGAGCGCTCGGCTCAGCGTTTGCTCGCTATGTGGACTCAGATGCGATAGTCGTTGGACGAGACATGCGTCCGAGTGGACCTGAGTTTGTAGATGCGTTCGCCGAGGGTGCCCAAGATGCAGGCATCAACGTCATCGACCTTGGTCTTGTGTCGACCGACCTTCTCTATTTCGCTTCTGGGAGCCTTGATTTGCCCGGTGCTGTTTTTACGGCGTCGCACAACCCGGCGCAGTACAACGGCATCAAGTTCTGTCAGACAGGCGCTCGGCCTGTCGGCATTGATTCTGGCTTGGCAGATATTCGTGATGCTGCCCAAGCAATGCTTGACGGAGACGTGCCCGAGGCAGCGGCAGAGCGTGGCCAACGCGAACAACGCGACATGCTCGATGCGTTTGTCGATCACGTCATGTCATTTGTTGATGTCTCGGCATTGAAGCCAATGCGTGTTGTTGCCGATACGGCGAATGGCATGGGTGGTCTCGTGGTGCCAGCACTTTTTAAGAGACTTCCGATGATTGAAGTCGAGGTCATGTATGGGGAGCTCGACGGCACGTTTCCTAATCATCCGGCCGATCCGTTGCAGCCAGCGAACCAGCGCGACCTTCAAGCGAGAGTGGTGTCGGGCGGATTCGACATTGGGTTGGCCTTCGATGGTGATGCCGACCGGGTCTTCATCGTTGACGAGAAGGGCGTTGGGCTCAGCGGGTCAGTGACGACGGCGATCCTTGCAGTGGCGATGCTGCGAGATCATCCGGGTTCAACGATTTTGCACAATCTCATTTGTTCGAAAGCGGTGCCAGAAACGATTTCAGCGCATGGCGGAAACCCGGTTCGCACTCGTGTTGGCCACAGTTACATTAAGTCAGAGATGGCGAGCAGGAATGCCGTGTTCGGTGGCGAGCATTCGGCCCACTACTACTTCGCTGACAATTTCAGAGCAGATTCGGGTCTGATTGCGAGTCTCATCATGATCTCTGAACTCGCTCATTCGGGCTCGACACTTTCAGAGATGCGCACGCCGTACGAGCCGTATGTCGCCTCAGGTGAGATCAACACGGTGGTCGACGACCCCTCGGCGGTCATCGACCGGGTTCGAGGCGCGTATTCGCATTGCGATCTCGATGAGCTCGACGGGCTGACCGTCGACGCTGGCGAGTGGTGGTTCAACCTCCGCCCCTCGAATACCGAACCGCTACTTCGATTGAATCTTGAGGCTGCAGACGTGGCGTCGTGCGAGGCTCATGTCGCAGAAGTGCTCGACATCATCACCGCATAGGTGTGCTGATTGCACAGCAACTACTCGGTACGCTGTAAGCGATCTGAAAAGGAGACGACATGTCACTCGACCCCCAACTTCTCGACATCTTGGTTTGCCCTGAAGATAAGGGTGCGTTGGTGTATGTCGAGTCCGAAGGCGTGCTGTTGAACGAGCGGCTCCTTCGCACCTATCCAGTTCGTGATGACATCCCGGTGATGCTCATTGATGAGGCCTCTCAGATCTCTGACGACGAGGTGCAGCGGCTGCTTGCGATCGCTGCAGGTTGACAGCGTCCGTCACGGTTTCGATTCGTGACGTTAGGCTGAGGTCTTCGGCGGGCTGTCGTGATCGGGCCAGGAGGCTCCGGCTCGTTCCTCAATCAGACTTTCACTAAACGACTTCAGTCGAGGAGAACCGCCATGTCTACTCAAACCCGTATTTCGGCGTCGCAAGATTTCCGTGTTGCTGATCTTTCACTGGCACCGTTTGGCCGCAAAGAGATGTTGCTTGCTGAGCATGAAATGCCAGGCCTGATGGCAATTCGTCGAGAGTATGCCTCGACGAAGCCGCTCGCTGGCGCCCGCATCTCAGGCTCGCTGCATATGACGATTCAGACCGCAGTGCTCATTGAGACGTTGACGGCGCTGGGTGCTGAAGTTCGTTGGGCTTCATGCAACATTTTTTCCACCCAAGACCATGCAGCAGCAGCGGTTGTCGTGGGGCCTGACGGCACCGAAGACAACCCGCAGGGCGTGCCGGTCTTTGCTTGGAAGGGTGAGACCCTTGAGGAATATTGGTGGTGCACCGAGCAGATGATGACCTGGGAAGGTCACGACGGACCCAACATGATCCTCGACGATGGCGGAGACGCAACGCTGTTACTTCACAAAGGTGTTGAGTACGAAGCAGCCGGGCAGGTGCCTGACCCGACCGAGGCCAATAACGCAGAACTTGCCGTCATCCTCGGGCTGTTGCAGCGCACGCTGAAGTCTGAGCCGACAAAGTGGACCCGCATGGCCAAGCTCATCAAGGGCGTCACCGAAGAGACCACCACAGGTGTGAAGCGGCTGTACAAGATGGCTGAGGACAACACGTTGTTGTTCCCGGCGATCAATGTGAACGACTCGGTCACCAAATCGAAGTTCGACAACCTCTACGGTTGCCGCCACTCACTGGTCGACTCGATCAGTCGTGGGACCGACATCATGTTGGGCGGCAAGGTTGCGGTCGTTTGCGGGTACGGCGATGTCGGTAAGGGCTGCGCTCAGTCTCTGCGTGGCCAGGGTTGCCGAGTGATCGTTACCGAGATCGATCCGATCAATGCGCTGCAGGCCGCAATGGAGGGCTTGCAGGTGCTTCCTCTCGATGAGGTTGTCGGAGATGCTGATGTGTTCGTTACTGCGACGGGTAATGCCGACATCATCACCATCGACCACATGCGAGAGATGAAGCACAACGCAATCGTCTGCAATATCGGTCACTTCGACAACGAAATTGATATGGCTGGACTCGCTCGTTCGGGAGCGGTTCGTGATGAGTTGAAGCCGGGAACCGACGTCTGGACGTTCGATGATGGTCATCAGGTGATCGTCCTTGCGGAGGGACGCCTTGTGAATCTGGGTTGCGCAACCGGTCATCCGAGCTTTGTGATGAGTTGTTCGTTCTCAAACCAGGTGCTTGCCCAGATCGAGTTGTTCAACCATATTGATCGGTATCCACTTGGTGTTCATGTGTTGCCGAAACATCTCGATGAGCGTGTCGCCACGTTCCACCTCGACTCGTTGGGTGTGCGGTTGACGAAACTCACCGACGAGCAGGCCGTGTACCTCGGTATCGAGCCCTCGGGTCCATTTAAGCCAGAGCACTACCGCTACTGAGCACCAGCTGTTACACCCTTTCGTCATGCTGACGAGGTGGTGTTCAACAATCTGTTTCAATTCTGTCGAAGAGCCCTTACGCAGGTCGTCGACGCGGTCTGTCCGCCATCTTGTGCGGCGTGCGGTAGAGCCGGAGCCGAGGTGTGCCGGTTGTGTCGATGCTCGATGATCGAACAGTTGCGTTGGGTCTCGACAGGTTCGCCGGTTGAGACCAACCGCACGATTGTTGGCGAGTTCAGTGGGTGTCTTCGTGACGTTGTCAACGGCATGAAATTCAAAAAGCATCGGGGTGCAGCCAAGTATCTGGGTGGCCTGTTATCTCGGCGCATTATCGGCGATGGCCTCGTTCCGGGGGTTGACGTCCATGCGGTCACGTGGGTTCCGACCTCGGCACGTCGTCGTCGTGAGCGCGGTTTTGATCCGAGTGAGCTGATGGCTCGCATGGTCGGGGCTCAGCTCGGTCTGCCGGTTGTTCGAACCCTGGTGAGGGCTGACTCGGGAGAGCAGAAAACCCGGAGTGGTGTCGAGCGTTGGAATGGCCCTGGTTTTCGGGGGCGGCGTACCCACTACTCACGGGTGTTGTTGGTCGATGATGTTGTCACCACCGGAGCAACCCTTGCTGCGGCATCTGGCGCCCTAAGAACGGCCGGAGTCAGCCACATCCATGTGGCTGCGGTTGCAGCGACACCGAAACGCGTTGCCGAGGGGCGTGAGGTAACACGCGAGCGATATCGGGCGGCAGCCTGAGAGCACCCGCCGATAGGCTCATGAGCGCATGGGAATTCTTGATCGCGTCCTTCGCGCTGGTGAGGGAAAGAAATTAAAAGCTCTTGAGGGCATCGTGCCCGATATCGGCGCGCTCGGAGACTCGATCGGATCGCTATCAGATGATGACCTCCGTCATAAAACCGTTGAATTTCGGGAGCGGCTTGACCGTGGCGAAACGCTCGACGACCTTCTCATCGAAGCGTTTGCAGTTACTCGTGAAGCCGCGACTCGTGTGCTGGGACAGCGTCATTACGACGTCCAGTTGATGGGTGGTGCGGCTCTGCATTTCGGCTGGGTAGCCGAAATGAAAACCGGAGAGGGCAAAACCCTCGTCTCAACCCTGCCGGCCTACCTCAACGGGCTGTCAGGTAACGGCGTGCATCTCGTTACCGTCAACGACTATCTCGCTCGTCGAGATGCTGAGTGGATGGGCCAGCTACACCGTTGGCTCGGCTTGACGGTCGGCTTGGTGATTCCAGGAGTGAAGACCGGATCAGATGAAAAGCGCGCCAGTTATGGCTGCGATATCACCTACGGAACGAACAACGAATTTGGTTTCGACTACCTGCGCGACAACATGGCGGGTCGATTGAGTGACAAAGTGCAACGGGGTCACGCCTTCTGCATCGTTGACGAGGTTGACTCCATCCTCATCGACGAGGCGCGAACCCCGCTGATCATTTCTGGACGAGTTGGCGATGCCGCAAAGTTGTATTACCGATTCGCATCGATTGTGCGGACCCTCACCCGTGACGTTGATTACGAGGTTGAAGAAGATAAGCGAGTTGTTGTTCCGCTCGAGCCCGGTATCGAGAAGGTCGAGCAAGCCCTCGGAGTAGAAAACCTCTACGACGACGTGCAGGCAAACTTCGTCCACCAGTTCACGGTGGCGTTGAAGGCAAAAGAGTTGTACCGCCGCGACAAGGATTACATCGTCCAAGGCGGAGACGTAAAGATCGTTGACGAGTTCACCGGTCGAATTCTCGAGGGTCGCCGTTGGTCTGAAGGTATCCACCAGGCAGTAGAGGCAAAAGAGGGCGTCAAGATCAAAGAGGAGAACCAGACCCTCGCAACGATCACCTTGCAGAACTACTTCCGCATGTACGACAAGCTTGCCGGTATGACCGGTACTGCCTCAACCGAGGCAGCCGAGCTCATGAATACCTATGGTCTCGGCGTCGTTCCCATTCCGACGAATCGAGAGATTGCTCGACTCGATCACGCAGACCTGATCTACAAGAGCGAAGTAGGAAAGTTCAGCGCAGTCATCGATGACATTGTTGAGCGCCACGAGACTGGCCAACCGGTACTCGTCGGCACGGCGTCGGTCGAAAAGAGCGAGTTGCTCTCAAAGATGATGAGAGATCGCGGCATCGACCACGAGGTGCTGAACGCAAAACAACACACCCGAGAGGCAGAAATCGTCGCTCAAGCGGGCCGGCTCGGGTCGATCACGGTTGCGACGAATATGGCGGGTCGTGGTGTTGACATCCTTCTCGGTGGCAACGCCGAACTTCTCGCTCGTCGAGAGGTGCTGAAGGAAGGTTTCGACGAAGAGTTACTCGTCGATGATTTCGCTCTCCCACAGCCGTTGGAGCACATGCCCGACGAATTCCGCGAACAACGACTCTCCGCCTTCGAGCGCTACGAGCATCACCTGAACCGGTTTTCCACGGAATGCAGTGAAGAGGGGTCGAAAGTAAGGGAACTCGGCGGCCTGTACGTCATTGCCTCTGAGCGCCACGACAGCCGTCGAATCGACAACCAGTTGCGTGGACGCTCTGGCCGCCAAGGAGATCCCGGCGAAAGTCGCTTCTATCTCAGCCTTGACGATGAACTGATGCGGTTATTCGCCACCGGTGCCCTGCAGTGGGCAATGGGACGTTTCGATGAAGATGAGGCAATCGAAGCGAAGATGGTGACGAAGGCCATTGAACGTGCCCAGACCACCGTCGAGCAGAAAAACGCCGAAGTTCGTAAGAACGTCCTCAAGTACGACGAGGTGATGAATGAGCAGCGCAAGATCATTTACCAGCGGCGCGATCAGATTCTTGAGGGGGCCGACCTTCGCTCTGCTGCCTACGAGTACCTCGATGACGCCGTCTCTGACCTCGTTGGCGTTCACTGCGTGTCGGCAGCCACCGACGAGTGGGATCTCGACGGTCTCTTGAAAGAAACTGCGCTGTATTGGCCAACGACCGCAACGACGGAAGAACTCGGGCGCCTTCACGCCTCGCAAGAAGTCATCGAGGTGCTGCTCGCAGAGTCGCGCAACCATTACGAGCAGCGCGAGGTTGAACTTGGCGAAGAGGTCATGCGTCAGGTTGAACGCCAAGTGATGCTTCGCATTATCGACCAGCGTTGGCGAGAGCATCTCGAAGAGATGGATTATCTGCAAGAGGGCATCAATCTTCGAGCGATGGGTCAAAAAGACCCGCTCGTCGAATGGCAGCGCGAAGGTTTCCAGATGTTCGGCGCAATGATGGCCGGTATTGCAAGAGATTTTGTGCGTTACGTGATGAACGTGCAGGTCACTCAGCCCGATGAGCCTCAACTCACGCCGAAGGTGCTGAATATGCAGCAGACCTCCAGCGAGTCGTCGAACGAGAGCGGCTTTGCCTCCGCTCGGGCAGCAGCGGTCGCAGAAGAATCGGGTGCCCCGGCACCGACGGCTGCGCCTCCTCCTGCGGTAAAGCAGCAGACGGTGGTGAAAGACGCGTTCGAGAAGACACCTCGAAACGCTCCGTGTCCTTGTGGTTCGGGTTCAAAATTCAAGAACTGCCACGGCGCAGCCTGACGAGAGAGTGCGATGCGCGACTTTACTGATGACATTCGCGACCTTGTTCGCCGGGTAGACGAAGCCTCTTCGTATCTGCATATTCCCGAAGGTCGTGACCGACTCGTTGAACTGGAGGCCGAAATCTCCCGACCAGACCTTTGGGATGATGCCGATAAAGCCAAAGCGGTCAATGCTGAGTATGCGGCTGTAAAAGATGACGTCGATACCTATTCGCAGATCGTTGCGTCGGTGTCAGATGTCGAGGTGTTGCACGAACTTGCGCGCGACGAAGATGATGCCAGCCTCGAGCCTGAAATTGACGAGTCAATTGCCGCAGTTGCTGTTCAACTCGACCAACTTGAACTCCGCAGTCTTTTCACCGGCGATCATGATGACTCGGCGTGCATTGTGCAGATCAATGCAAAAGATGGTGGAGTTGATGCCCAAGACTTCGCTGAAATGTTGCTTCGCATGTACGGCCGCTGGGCGGAGCGTCGCGGGTTTGCGATCGAATTGAACTATCAGTCAGAGGGCACTGAGGCAGGTATCAACTCTGCTGAAGTCACGATTACGGGGCGTTATGCATACGGTTTGATGACCGCTGAGCGGGGAACACATCGCCTCGTGCGCATCAGCCCGTTCGATAACCAGGGTCGCCGGCAGACAAGTTTTGCGGCGGTTCAGGTGTGGCCGGTGATGGACGCACCCGATATCGACATCAATGAGGCAGATATTCGCATGGAGGTGTTTCGCGCATCGGGTGCAGGTGGTCAGCACGTCAACAAGACATCATCGGCAGTGCGCCTGATTCACGAGCCCACCGGGCTTGTCGCTTCCTCTCAGGAAGAACGTAGTCAGCTACAAAACCGTGAACGCGCGCTTGGACGTCTTCAAGCCATGTTGGCAGCCAAAATTGAAGAGGAACATCAAGCAGAACTCGACGCGATCGGTGGGAAACAGGCCCAGGTCGGTTGGGGAAGCCAGATTCGTTCATACGTGTTGCAGCCGTACCAGATGGTGAAAGACCTGCGAACCGAAGTTGAGTCGGCGAATGTGTCAGGCATTTTTGATGGCGACCTCGACGAATTCATGGAGGGTTATCTTCGCTGGCGTCGCTCATCGGAGGACGAGGCCTGAACCATTCATTACTGAATGGCGAACTACCCTCGACGGTGTCATGATTCGGCTCGAAAATGTCACGAAGCGTTATTCGTCGGAGGTGGTCGCTCTTGACGACGTGAGTTTCGAGGTACCGAAGGGCGAATTTGTCTTTCTTGTGGGCCCGTCAGGTTCAGGAAAAAGCACCCTCTTACGTTTGATTAACCGTCAGGAGCGTCCGGAGGAGGGCTCGGTATGGGTCGCAGGTCGTGACATTGTCGACATGCCTGCCAACCGCATTCCTCAACTTCGCCGAAACATCGGAAATGTCTTCCAGGACTACAAACTGCTCCTCAACAAGACGGTGTTCGAAAACATTGCCTTCGCTCTCGAAGTCATTGGAAAACCACAGCACGTTATCTCTCAGCAGGTGCCCGCCGTCATCGACCTTGTGGGATTGTCGGGCAAGGAAGATCGTTTTCCTCACCAGTTATCCGGTGGTGAGCAGCAACGTGTGTCGGTTGCGCGTGCGTTCGTGAATCGCCCGCTCATTCTCGTGGCTGACGAACCAACCGGGAACCTTGACCCCAGCACTGGTGAGGGCATCATGCGATTGCTCGACCGGATCAACGGCACGGGCACGACGGTCGTGATGGCTACACACGATCGTCGGATTGTCGATGCGATGCGTCGGCGCGTTGTGCAGCTCGATCGAGGAGTGATTGTTCGCGACCAAGAGCGAGGTGTGTACCAGTGATGTCTCGCCTCAGATACATGTTCCGTGAGACCGGTGAGAGCATTCGCCGTAATCCAACTCTTTCTGTTGCTTCGGTTATTACCGCTGCGGTGTCGCTGCTCATTTTTGGGCTGACCCTCATCATTCAGCATGGCTTCGACAATTTGCTGTCCCAGTGGGAGGGCGGGGTCGAGATGATCGTCTATGTGAATTCAGGTGCAGGTGAAGAGCAGCGCCTCGTCATTGAGGACGCGCTGGGCCAGCAGCAAGGTGTCACGATCGAATCGTGGTCATATTGCGATGTTGCGTGTTCGCTCTCTGATGCCGATCGTCTCTTTGCCGGTGACCCGGTAACGAGATCACAGCTCACCGAACTCAACATTCCGACGCAGTACAAAGTGGTTCCGGTCGACGCAACGCAGGTCGATATTTTGCGGGGCTTGCGTGACCGTTATCTCGAATTACCGAATGTGTATTCGGTGCAGCTCGCAGAAGAGCAACTCGATCTCATTTCAAAACTGCAGGGCTTTGTGTCGACGTATACGACAGGCCTGTGGATTGCGTTGATGGTTGCAGCATCGCTGCTGATTTGGAACACGATCAGAACAGCGATGTTTGCTCGGCGTCGAGAAATCGAGGTGATGAAGCTCGTTGGCGCGACCGACTGGTTCATCAGGCTTCCGTTCATGCTTGAAGGGCTATTGCAGGGCGTCGCTGGGGGAGCGGTTGCGTCGGCCGCAATGTGGTTCATCAACGGACGCTGGACGGCAGGGGTGGAGGCATTCCCCGCTAATTCGGGCATGACAGCTCTGGTCGTGGTCGACGGGTATGAATGGCGTGTCGGTTTGATCGTTGTGCTGTTCGGCGCGCTCATCGGCACAATTGGTTCAGGAACCGCGGCCTCCAAATTCCTTGATGTGTGACCTTCAGGCCATGATGTAGGGATGGCTGCACCTACCGACCTTGACCGATCTACCTACGAACACATCGAACTTGAGATTGCCGATGGTATTGCGACGATCTGGATGAATCGGCCCGACAAGATGAACGCGTTTACTGAGCTCATGCGTTACGAGATCATCGATGCTCTTGATCACACCGATGCTGATGATGACGTTCGGGCGGTGATCTTTACAGGACGTGGTCGAGCATTTTGTGCTGGGGCCGATCTGTCATCGGGCGAAGGCACCTTCTCTCGTGGCGGCTCAGACATTATGGGGCGCAATGGTGTGCCTCGTGATGGTGGCGGAACCGTGAGCCTCCGAATCTTCGACTCAAAAAAGCCTGTCATCGGCGCAATCAACGGTGCTGCTGTCGGTGTCGGTGTCACGATGACACTTCCGATGGATATTCGGCTCGCATCAACTGCAGCAAAGTTCGGTTTCGTCTTCTCACGACGCGGCATTGTTCCAGAAGCAGCATCGAGTTGGTACCTTCCGCGATTGGTGGGCATCAGCCAAGCCATGGAGTGGGTGGCATCGGGTGAGGTGTTCCCCGCCGAAGAGGCGATGGCAGGCGGTCTTATCCGATCGGTCTATGAGCCCGACGATCTGCTTCCCGCCGCGTACGCTCTCGCTCGCACGTTGACGGAATCATCATCAGCGGTCTCGATTGCGGTCGCCCGGAAGATGATGTGGAGAATGCTCGGAGCAGATCACCCAATGGCAGCGCACAAGGTCGATAGCCGTGGCATTTTGGAGCGTGGCCGCTCTGAAGATGTCAAAGAGGGTATTACTTCGTTCTTCGAGAAACGAGCACCGCAGTTCCCCGACAAGGTGTCTGATGGTCTGGGAACGATCTTTTCTGACTGGGATGACCCCACCTACGACTCGTAATCGTTGCGTAGGCTATTTCTGTGAATGAAGAGCCGCTCTATGAGCGCGTCGGCGGTGAGGAGTTCTTTCGGGAACTTGTCGCTGCGTTCTACGAGGGCATCGCAACCGATGCCCTTCTTGCACCGCTGTACCCGGAGTATCCAGATTTTGAGCCGGCCAAA
>CBFHYI010000052.1:0-10334 GCA_965660025.1 uncultured Ilumatobacteraceae bacterium
ATCAGCGGTGGCTGCCGTCCGCGGACTGAGGTCATGATTCCGCTCATCAATGATCCGGCTGAGTTCAGGCTCGCCCGAGAGTGGGTGCGAGGCGCGCAAGCCGAGGTTGACCCCGAGGGGATGCTCGACGATTCATTGACGGTTGGAGCGATGATTGAGACGCCACGGGCCGCATTGCTTGCGCGTGAGATTGCTCAAGATGCTGATTTCTTTTCGTTCGGAACCAATGACCTCACTCAGATGACCTTCGGACTCAGTCGCGATGATGTGGAGGCTCGACTGTTGCCTCGATACCGATCGCTTGGCCTCATTGACGACAACCCGTTCGAAGTACTTGATCAGGTTGCGGTCGGAACTCTCATCGCCAATGCGATCTCAGATGCCCGTAACGAGAGGCCCTCAATCAACATTGGCGTCTGCGGCGAACACGCCGGCGAACCCCGTTCGATTGCGTTCTTCATTGGTGCAGGTTGCACCTCGCTGAGTTGCTCTCCGTATCGGGTGCCGGTGACCCGACTTGTGGCTGCGCAAACTGTGCTGCGGGCGGGTTCGACTGTCGTGAGTGGAGAGTTGTTCTTTCCTGACGCTTCAGCGACGGTGAACACCCAAACCCAATCGCCCCAAGACCAAACATGTGACGGCGGAGTTGACATCGAGTCGATCACTGACATCGATGTCCTTCGTGTGCTACGCCTACGAGGATACGCAACGGGCGACGGGCTTCGGCAGAGTATCGGTGTCGACCCCTCACAAGTTGTCGAACATCTCGTCGCCGATGAGCAGGTGAATTTCATCGGAGCCCGCAACATGTACATGCTCGCACCGAGCGGAAGGTCTCGTATCGATGATCACCTTGCGGCTTCTGATCCGATCATTGAACTGAGCGACGCCTACGAATCATTTCTCTCGTTGAATACCGAGTTCAAACAGGTCTGCACCGACTGGCAGGTCCGTCACGGAGAACCAAATCCCCATGACGATGGCGACTATGACGCAGCATGCATCGCTCGACTTCGCGACGTGTACATGCGATCAGAGCCGGTGATTACCGATCTAGAAACCGCGGTGCCTCGTCTCAACTTATATCGACGCCGACTTCTTGAAGCATTGACCGCGATTGACGACGGTCAGTCACAACGTTTCACCGGTGTGATGTGCGAGTCATTTCACGATGTGTGGATGGAACTACACGAAGATCTCATCGTGCTGCAGAAGATCGACCGCGTGAGCGAGGGCAGTTTCTAGACCTCAGTTGACAGCGGAAGAGCTCACCGCAACGAGATACCAAGGAATTCTTCGAGCTCTCCCAGTGCCTGGTCAGCGGTCACAACTTTGATGGTCGCCATCCCCATTGCACGAGCAGTTTTGAGATTGATGCCGAGGTCATCGAGAAATACAACTCGGTCGGCCTCGACCCCTGCGGTCTCGCATGCGAGGGTGTAGAAGCCGAGCTCAGGTTTTCGAATTCCGACCTTCGACGATTCGATGACGTGGTCAAAGATCTGCATTGCTGAAGAGACGTCAGAGCGATCTTCGACCGATCGATTGACATTATTGGTGAGACATGCCTGGGTGAATCCGTTCTCGCGAATGACATTGAGCGCGTTCATCATCTCGGGCCGAACGTTGCCATAGAGGCAGCCAAGAACGTCTGCCCCTGGAACTCGATGGCCAAGCGCCTCAGACTCTGCAGCAAACAGATCATCAAAGACCTCAGCAGAGATCTCTTGTCGTTCAATCTGAGCCCAGGCGTTGTTATCGGGATTATGGGTGTTCACCCCGCGAATGAAGTCCTTCGGAATTCCATGGGCCGCCTCATAGGTGTTGAAGGCGTCAAATGGGCTTGTCGTGATCACCCCTCCAAAGTCCCAAAACACTGCATCAAATGGCCGATCTGACATGTTGCCTCCGAGAAAGACGTGGGGTTGGACAGACCCGACTCTACGATGAAGGTTGCATTGCGGTGTAGTCCGCTCCCGATGCGTGGTCAGAGTTGGCCAGCACGGAGGGGCTACATGGAGATGCGTGCGGGCTTCTCCGCTCATAGCCCGAGTGGTTCGGGACGAAGAGGATTTTCATGACAACAACATCGGCAGCCCATTACGTGGTTGACGGCTCAAATATCGCTACCGAAGGTCGGTCGCGGCCAAGCCTCGAACAACTTCAAGAGGCGGTAACCACATTTATGGCCGACCACCCTGACGCAATGATCACCGTGGTGGTCGATGCGACCTTCGGTCACCGAATCGATGCTTCTGAACGTCCCGAATTTGATGAGGCCGTAGCGAACAACGAACTCGTTGCCCCTCCTGCAGGAGCGATTGGTCGTGGTGACGCATTCGTGCTCACCATCGCTGATCGTGCTGGGGCATCGGTGCTGTCGAATGATTCGTTTCAGGAATTCCACGGTGATTACGAATGGCTGTTCGACGAAGGGCGACTCGTCGGAGGGAAGCCGGTACCGCACGTCGGATGGGTCTTCGTCGAACGGACACCTGTTCGCGGGCCGGTGTCGCGAAAGGCGACAAAGAAATCGACCGCACCAGCAACCAGCTCTCGTCGAACGGCAAGTAAGCGGGCGAGCGAGCCCATGCCGGTGCCGAAGAATCCGCCGCCCGGTGCGACAACCCGAAAGGCGAGTGGCACGAAGAACGCGTCTTCGACCGGGGAGGGCCGAAAGGCGGGGGAGCCGGTGAACGACCTCATCCCATTCCTTGAATTTGCGGAATCATCTCCCGTTGGCGCCCGTGTGGCTGGAGTGGTTGATCGTTACTCATCTCATGGCGCGTACGTGGCGGTGGGCGACGTGAGTGTGTATGTGCCGCTCAGGTCGATGGCAGACCCGCCGCCGAAGAGCGCGCGAGCTCACGTAAAAATTGGTGAGCACGTCGACGTGACCATCGTTGGGTTTGTTGCCGAACGTCGGAGCGTCGACGGAGCCTTTGATGGCGGCATCATGGAAGCGACCACATCAGCAGAAGAGCCGTCAGAACAGTCTGTGCCGGCAAGGTCAAAGCGAGCAGCATCGAAAGCCCCGAAAACCAGCATTTCGAAAACTGCGGTGAAGACGCCAGCGAAGAAGGCGGCAGCAAAGAAGGCGCCGGCGAAGAAGGCGGCAGCAAAGAAGGCAGCAGTGAAGAAGGCCGTAGCCAAGACGCCAGCGAAGAAGGTTGCAGCCAAGAAATCTGCAGCGAGCGCGAAGAAGGTGACGGCAAAGAACGCAGCTCCGAAGAACGCTGCCACCAAGAAGACTGCCCCCAAGAAAACTGCAGCAAAGAAAGTTGCAACGTCGAGTCGTTCACGTAAGGCTGACGAGGCATGATCCGACTCGCCACGTGGAATGTGAACTCGCTCAAAGCTCGTCTCGAACGGGTGACCGAGTGGATTGAAGATGTCCAGCCAGATGTGCTGTGCCTGCAAGAAACCAAAATGGCCGACGACGCGTTCCCCAGTCTTCACTTTGAGGCAATGGGGTACGAGTCTGCCCACTATGGGCAGGGCCGGTGGAATGGAGTTGCGATCATCTCCAAAGTTGGTCTTACCGACGTCGTCGCCAACTTCGCGGGAGAGATCGAGCCCGACCCCGATGCTCGCATCATCACCGCAACCTGTGCTGATATCAGAGTGTCATCGGTGTACGTCCCCAATGGCCGAGCGATCGATGACCCCCATTACGAGTACAAGTTGTCGTGGCTTGACCGTTTGCAGCAACACCTGCAGATCGATGCATCACCCGAACGCGATGTCATCGTCACCGGCGATTTCAACATTGCGCCAACCGACGTCGACGTGCATGACCCGAACAAACTTGCAATGTCGACGCACGTGACCGAGGCCGAACGGTTGCGACTCACCGCGCTCGAACAGTGGGGACTTTCAGATCTGTTTCGTCACCACCATGAAGGGGAGCGACTGTTCTCATGGTGGGACTATCGCTCTGGCGACTTCCACATGGGTCGAGGTCTCCGCATCGACCTCATTATGGGATCGCCATCGATGGTTGAGCGCAGCAACTTCGTCGTCGTCGACCGGAATGCCCGCAAAGGGCCTTCACCGAGCGATCACGCCCCGGTCGTCGTCGACCTCACGTAGTCGCCATCTAGTCAACGAGAGCGGTTTGAAGGCTCGGAAACAGCGTTGTGCAAGTGAGATCACCCCAACCGGTGATTTCATTGAGGCGTTCAGCGTTCCCAGGTTGCTCTTCGGCGATACGACGCAGCATTCGGTCGCTACAGATTTCTTCAGGCAGAATTCCGGATCGAACAGCGGTCATCTTCCGCCACTCGGCAAGGCGACGGAGAGCATCTCGACTTGTCGATGTCGCTGAAATGCGCATCGCATCGGAGAGTTCTGCTGAAGGTCCGGTGATCGCGGGCTCAACAAGGTCGAGTTGAGCCAAAAATGGTGTCACCGATCGTCGGTATCCATTGCGCCGCTCTGCCCAAGAAAGATGGCATTCACTAGTGGCTCGAGTGATCGCAACATAGAGCAACCGCGCCTCTTCAAGGGTTTCCTCTTTGGTCGTTGCACTTCGATGGGGTACTGAGCCCGTTTCAGCTGCAGCAATCCACACGCGCTCCCATTCCCGGCCCTTCGCCGCATGAAATGTAAGAACCTCCACGCCACCGCCTTGCTGAAACCCGAATGGATCAGCTGTTGTCATCCACGAGGCGAAGGTCGCGCCGGTGCCATCTGGTTGATCTCGCAAATGCTCAAGGGCAACTGCGGCAACCTGTCGAGACGAGACGGTTTCGGTTGGCTTAGACTCATCGCCACCGAGAGCACCAGCATCATCGTCGAGGATGTCATGAGCCCACGAACGCAAGGCCGAGGGCGATGAAATTCGTCGAGCCTCATCGAGAGCCCTTCTGCCGGACGAATCTCCTCGAAAACCACGGGACCGAACCTCGACCCCAACTGTGGAGAGTGCACGTTCAATTCGCGTGCAGTGCTGATGGGTTCGTGCGAGCACCGCAATCTCGCCATGACGAATTGCATGCTGTCCGGCCTCAGCGATGGAGCGGGCAATCCCGTGCGCCTCTTCATCTTCATCGGCGTAGGCCGTCAATGCGGGAACCGGTCCGTCGGGTTGGCTTGAGCGCAAGTCTGCTGGCAGCTGGGCATGTGAGAGTACATGAACACCGGCGTTCACAATCTGTGGTGTGCATCGGTGGTTGACCGGTAAACGAATGACCTCGACGCCAGGGAAGCGATCGTCAATCTGCACGAGCAATTTGGGGTCGCTGCCATTGAAGCCGTAAATCGACTGCGCAGGGTCACCAACGATGAAGAGATCGTCGGTGCCGGGTGTCCGCAAGGCTGAAAGCAAACGCTGCTGGATCGGTGTTAGGTCTTGCGCCTCATCGACATGGATATGCCTGAAGCGCCAACGAATAGCTTCGGCATATGACGAGTCACGCTCTAGGTCGTTTGCGCATCGCACGAGGAGATCATTGAGGTCGAGCACACCTCGCGATGACTTTTCCCGCTCATACGCAGCCAACGCCTCGATGATGCGGGCAGCCTTTGAGGGAGGTTGACGTCGAGATCTCGCTACCGACGAGTAGGTGTCAGCAGTAATGCCGCGAGCGCTCGCCCACGACATCTCTGTGAGAATGTCATCAAGTTGTTCGCGCGGCGTCTTGAGTGCGGCGGAGACGAGACGCGGTCGATCATCGACGACTGTTGGCATCGGTCTGCCTTGGTCAGCCCATCGTTGACGAAGGAGCCCTAACGCAACCGAGTGGAACGTTCCGGCTTCGATGCGTTCGCCGAGACCGATATGTCGAAGACGTCGCCGCAGTTCCCCAGCAGCTTCGCGAGTGAAGGTGAGCGCAAGGGTGTGGCGGGCATCGGCAGTATCGGTGGCGATTCGATAGGCGATTCTTCTTGTGAGGACACGGGTTTTCCCTGAACCCGCACCGGCGATCACTGCAACGAGCCGTGAATCAGTCGTGACTGCTCGACGCTGGTCTGCGTCCAAATCGGTGAGCACGTCATGTGAATCCACTCCACAACGGTACTGTCAACTCCATGGCGTATCCGCAGAAACTTCTAAATCCGGGAGAAGAAACCATCGTGGACCTTCATCCACACTGGTGGTTTTTTGTCAAAGAAGCCCTGTTTCTCATCATTTCTCTCGCCCTTGCAATCGTTATTGCGTTGACGGCCGGAGATGGATCGATTGCCGGTGTTCTCACCTGGGTCACCATCGTCTTGGTGATCATCGCGAGTCTTCGTTTCGCACTTCGTTGGGTGTCCTGGGTGACTACCTACTTCGTGGTGACAACCGATCGAGTCATCTTTCGAACGGGAGTGATTTCACGGCGCGGTATCGAAATTCCCCTTGGCCGCGTCAATAACGTGCTGTTCAACCAGTCGCTTCTTGAACGCCTGATCGGAGCGGGAGATTTACTCATCGAGTCGGGCGGTGAGAGCGGTCAGCAAACATTCACCGACGTGCGAAATCCTGATCGCGTGCAGAATTCCATTCACGCCGCAATCGACGGGCTTCGCAACTCATAGTCCCGACTTCTGCGCAACATCTGCAGAATGACACACTCAGCAGATGGCGCGAGTGTCGCTTCCTAGCGGAATCGAAATCGAATTCGAGGAATTCGGTTTGCGAAGCGATCCAACTGTGCTACTTGTTTCTGGCTTCACCTCGCAATTGCTGGGCTGGGATGAAGGATTGTGCCAAGAACTTGCCTCAACGGGGCGGCATGTCATTCGTTTTGACAACCGTGATGTTGGGTTTTCCAGCCATCTCGACGGACAGGCCGTTGACGTGGAGGCAGTCTTCAACGCAACGTTTTTTGGCGGCGACCCGGTCGAGGTTCCCTACACCCTGTCGGACATGGCAGCCGATGCCATCGGCCTTGTTGACGCTCTCGAATGCGAGGTTGTTGATGCTGTCGGTGTGTCGATGGGAGGCATGATCGTGCAAACGATGGCAATTGAACATCCGGGCCGTTTGAGGTCGGTGGTGTCGATCATGAGTACCACTGGTGGCCCAGGTGTCGGTCTTCCGACCGAGGCGGCACTCGAACAATTGTTGATGGAACCCCCAGACAACCGCGAGGAGTACATCGAGTCGTCGGTTGGTGCCGAGGTGTGGTCGTCACAACGGTATTTCGATCCTCAACGCGCCCGGGAGAAAGCGGCGGCGAACTTCGACCGAATGTTCTACCCAGAGGGTGCGACGCGGCAGTATGCAGCAATCATGGTTTCAGGTGATCGCACTGAGGCACTGAAGTCGGTCACCGTTCCAATGCTCGTCATTCACGGTTGGGATGACACGTTGATCCACCCTTCAGGCGGGGAAGCAACCGCAGCGGTAGTGCCGGGCGCCTCGCTACTCATGCTCGACGATATGGGGCATGATCTTCCCGAACCTCTCTGGCCAGAAATCGTTACCGCAATCGTGGAGTTTGGCGACTCTGCCAACGCCCACACATCTCTAAACACCTAAGGAGCAATCACCATGTCAGGACCACTCAGCGGATATCGAATCCTTGAAATTGCCGGAATTGGGCCAGGCCCCTTCGCTGCGATGATGTTGGCGGATATGGGAGCCGAAGTGATTCGTATTGATCGAGCACAATCGGTGAAACCAGGATCGACGGGACCTGTACGTGATGTGTTGCTGCGGAGTCGAAAGAGCATCGCCCTCGACCTCAAAGACCCAGAAGGTATTGCGATTCTTCTCGACCTTGTCGAAGGAGCTGACGCGCTGATCGAAGGTTTCCGGCCGGGCGTGATGGAGCGACTCGGTATCGGCCCTGATGTGTGCCTCGACCGCAATCCGAAACTCGTCTTCGGCCGAATGACCGGATGGGGCCAGACCGGCCCGTACTCCCAAGCCGCCGGCCACGACATCAACTACATCGCTCTGGGTGGCGCACTTGCGCACATCACCCGAGGTGGATCTGGCCCGGTCCCCCCGCTCAACCTCGTCGGTGACTTCGGTGGCGGTGGAATGTTCCTTGCCTACGGAGTCGTTTGCGGGCTCCTTGAGGCGCAGCGGTCGGGCACCGGTCAGGTCATCGACACCGCAATGGTCGACGGAACCGCATCTCTCATGTCGATGTTTTGGGGGATGGCCGCAATGGGTGCGTTCGACACGGAAAACCCTGGGACCAACTTGCTCGACACCGGAGCCCATTTCTACGACACCTATGAGTGCTCAGATGGTAAGTGGATTTCCATCGGGTCTATCGAACCGCAGTTCTACGCGTTGCTGCTCGAACACACCGGGTTGACCAGCGATGCTGACTTCCAGCGGCAGATGGACAAGAGCAAGTGGCCTGAGTTGAAGACTCGATTGACCGAACTTTTCCTCTCGAAAACGAGAGATGAGTGGTGCGCCATCATGGAACATACCGACATCTGTTTCGCCCCGGTGCTCACCATGCCTGAAGCTGCTCAGCATCCGCACAACGTCGATCGTGAAACATTCTGTGAGGTTGACGGCCTGATGCAGGCATCTCCGGCGCCACGGTTCTCTCGAACTGCTCCCGATACTCCAACCCCGGGCGCCCGCCCAGGTGAACACACGAAAGAAGTTCTTCTCAGTTGGGGTCTCGATGCAGGGCGCATCGATGCGGCTGTCACTGGTGGCGCAGCGGCACAAGCTTGATGACAACGGTTCGACTCGTTCGACACGGCCAAGCATCAGCGGGGTGGGGCATCGATCCCGACCCTGACCTTGACGACCTCGGCCGGTCACAAGCAGAAGCGGTCGCTGCGCAACTTGACGATCTTGTCGGTGAAGCAACACCTGAGGTGTGGACATCACCCCTCCTGCGATGCAGGAATACCGCCGAACCATTTCGACAGCGCCGAGGGGTTGACGCGCTGGTCGAAGAGGCGGTGCGCGAAATTCCGTCACCGCCGGGAATGGCGACGAGCGAGCGAGCAGACTGGCTGCGGTCGGCGATGGACGGAACATGGTCTGATCTCGGCGGAGAATTTGTTGCGTACCGAGACCATCTCGTCGAGCGCATAGCGTTAATCGAACACGACACCGTCGTGTTCTCTCATTTCATTGCGATCAACGCGATCATTGGGGCGTGCAGTGGTGATGATCGTCTTGTCATTCGAACTCTTGACAACACGTCGATCACCACCGTCGATGTAACCGACGGCATCTTGACCCTTGTTGAGGGCGGTGCTGAGGCTGACACCATCATTCGTTAAGCCCGACGTCGCGCAGTGACACCTTGATGGCACACTGATGTGGTGCGGACGGCGTTGCAACATCTCTCACGACTGATCATCGTTGCAATCGCCGTGACCGGATGCGCTTATCTCACTCCGCAAGATGAGACGTCGTCACCAACCGAGGCCTCCTCGTCACCGGTTGGTGACGTAGTGGTCTCTCCGGCAGAAGATGCGCCGAATGAGGTGCCGGATACGGACCAGAGCGGTCAGACGACCGTCACGACAACTCCGGCGACGACGCCCACCACGACGATCCCGGAGCCGTTGGGAGTCGCTGAACTTATCCTCACCGCAGGTGGACTTGGAGAGGCAGCATTCGGCAGTGAACCCGACGCAATCATCAGTTATGTCTCATCGATTCTCGGATCACCGACAGAAGATTCAGACTGGACCACGCCCGAAACATTTTTGTGTGCGGGCACGGTCGTCCGGGAGGTGAATTGGGGCGTGTTGTCCTTGATGTTTGGCGATGAATCATCGAGTGCCTCGGGTCGCCCACATTTCATGTCGTACACCTACGGATTGATCGATCGATTGGGCGACGAACCGCAGGGGCTCGTAACGAGCGAAGGTGTCACAATCTCAAATACGGTGGCAACGCTGCTCAAACGCACCGATGCACAACTCGACGAGGGCGATGAGGAACTCGACATTCCCCCTTCGTTCTTTTATGACCGCGAACCATTTCCGGTCACGGGCCTGTTGACCGGAACCTCTGATGAAGATGTCGTGTTAGTGATATTGGGAGGTTCAGGGTGTTTCGGGTGATGATGTCATGGTGAGAGAACTTCACGACCTCTTTGGTTGGATACTCATCTTTTCGAATGGGCTGCTCGGTCTTTGGTTCGTCATTGCTCAGCAATGGCAGCCTGCCCGAGTGAAGTGGATGTGGTGGCCTGTCATCCCCGCGCAGATCATCGTGGTGTTGCAGGCGGTCCTCGGTGCCGTGTTGGCGAGTCAGCCAGGTGTGGTGTTAGACGATATGCACGCTCTGTATGGGTTCTCCTCGATCGTGGCAGTTGGAATTCTCTACAGTTATCGAACAAGCCCGTTCATCCGTGACCGGCAGTACATCCTGTACGGAGTCGGCAGCTTGTTCATTATGGGTCTCG
>CBFHYI010000053.1:0-10238 GCA_965660025.1 uncultured Ilumatobacteraceae bacterium
AGTCCATAACGACACGTCCTTCAACGCGCCGCACAAACGTCGGTTCTTCAATGACCGCCGATACCACTCGCATCGTGAGATCAGCAGAGACTCCATGGTGATCATCGATCACAATCCGATGCCGCAACATGGGCTCAACGACCTGCACGTCGATTGACCCAACGGTTGTCACCGTACGGTCAGAACTGCAACGCCGTGACGACCGGCAGTTGTGTTGAACACCATCGACCACCACAGAAAATGACGAATCCATCACCTGCCGATTCGGGTATACCCCGAGGGCGACGGCAAAGAAGACCTCACCGTTCCGATCAAAACCGTTGAAGAAATAGCGGTCATAGAGACCAGCAGAGTCGCTCGTCGGATGCAGCAGTGGGGCAGACGACTGATGCAAAGGCAGATCGTCGTATGGGTGAATCATTCCGAGCCTCCACGTACGAGGGCGAACACGTCGTTATCGATCATCTGTTGAGCGTGCCGTTCGGCCATTACCGCAAACATCTCATCTCCACGTTCGGTTGCAGTCACCACCTGCGACGCAATCACCGCCATGCCGAGCCCGCTCACCGTTCCGATGGTGTAATCATGTCGAACATCGCCGAGCGTGCAGTCGACACCAGCGCCGATGAGCCCGTTCCAATAGCGCTCCACAAGTGCCGACTCGTGTGAACGTCGATCGTCGGGTAACACGCCGGAGCCAACGCCGTAGGCGATGTCATTTGGCCCTCGACTGAACGCTGCAGTCTGCCAGTCGAGCACCGTGACCACGCTCGATTGTCTGGTTCGCTCAAACAGCATGTTGTCGAGTCGGTAATCGCCATGCACAACGCACAACGGCAACCGAAACAGCGCAAGTAACTGCTCAAGGTTGTCACCCAGCCATCGCGCAGCATCCATCACGTTGCTCGACAGTCGATGCTGGAAGCGATCGATAAACCCTGGGAGCAACATCGAGTAGATCGCCTGTCTCGTCGATGCTCCTGACGGGTCAGGGAGTGTAAGCCACCCGTCATTTGCGAGTTCGTTCGCCCGCCCCCAGGTCGGGGCATGCAAGCCAACCGCAGCATCGACCATTGCGGTGGCGTCCGCAAGCGAGCAACCGGCAAGTTGATCACCAACGTCTCCGTGTGCCTGGTGCATCAGGAGCGTGAAGTCACCAGACGCAGAATCAATGACGGCATAGCGAACCGTTGGGTGAGGCACGGACACCACATCTGCGAGGTCGAGATAAAAGCCGACCTCTTTGTGATAGGTGAGGTGCATTCGAGCAGCCTCTCGACTTTCTGCGTCAGGCGATGGGATCTTGGCCACCAACACCTGTGGTAGATCGGGCGGAGCATCATCGGAAAGGTCAAGGTCAAGGCGAAGACTTAACGCGACCTGGCCAGTTCCTATGCGAGTTGCGGAAACGCCTCGAACTGCACCATCACAATTGAGAGCCGCAGAAATGAACTCCGCTGTGAGTTCGTCAACTGTCGTGGCGATGCGATCCATACGAAACGCTAACCCGAACGAAGGCTCGGGTTGTTAGACCGGCAATGGGGCACGATCAGCGTTCTGCCGAATCGCACCAGCGATCTCTTTCCAGCGGCATTCCGGAAGGTCGTGACCCATTTCAGGAAACATCAACAACCGTGCATCTGGAATCGCTCGCGCCGTTGCTTCTCCACCAGAAGAGCGAACGAGCGGGTCGACAAGGCCATGCACCACCAGAGTTGGTGTTCGAACAAGTCGCAGGGCAGCGGTGCGATCGCGGCTGGCAAATATTGCTGCTGTCTGGCGCTCAATTCCTTCGACGCGAAGCGCACGGTCGATACCTGCTGCGGTGAATTCGCGTGCCTCAGCCTCATCGAATGTTGGACCAGAAATCCACTTCCACAACTCGACCGACTGTTCGATCATCGCTTCACGGTCGTTTGGGTTCGGGTCACCCTGTCGACGGAGTTTCAGCGCCAACTTCGGGTCGATCATTCCGTTCTTTCGATCACCAGTATTCGACATAATCGACGTGAGCGACTGCACACGACCCGGCCACCCGATGGCAATCTCCTGAGAAATCATCCCACCCATCGATGCCCCCACGATGTGCGCCTGGCGGATATCAAGAGCATCGAGTAAGCCGATCGCATCAGCTGCCATATCGTTCAGTTTGTAGGGCGATGTCACGGGTCGCCGAAGTAACACTTTCAAGATGTCGCGACGCTTCAGTCCGGACCCGGCCATTTCGGTCGACAAACCGCTGTCACGGTTGTCGAACGCGATGACCCGAAAGCCCTGCGCGATAAGTTCATCGACGAAACCCTCTGGCCAACTTGTGAGTTGGCCGCCTAATCCCATCACCAACAGCAACGGATCACCGTTGCCCCGATCGACGTACTCAAGTTCCACTCTGTTTGATGCAACCTTTGGCATTCCACCAGCGTACGTCAACTCACGATTACCGTACATCTAAAGTATTCACCCTCAACTCACACACCCCACATGGTCGGCTTTCGTAAACAAACTTCACAGCGCCTCAATCAACTCGACGACATCATCGCAACGCTCAGCACGCGCGTGCAGATTCTTGAAGATGAACGAGCAGCCACGGCGCAGACGCTGAACGACATCGTCGGACGCACCGATGCTCTCGACGCTCGGATCACTGCAACGAGCACCGAATTGGCCCGACAACTTGATGAACTTGGAACCGAGCTTTCAGCCGTTACCGATCAAGAACCAATCGATGTAGCCGGCATAGTCAACGGGGCACTCGTTGAGATCCGCAACAGCCAAACGCGCCTCGCCAATGAGCAAGCCCGATACCAATCGGCATTTCGAACCGATATCGCCGTGCTCATTGAACAACTCCGCCAGTAGGCGAAGTTTGTTTCAGACTCAGCCGTCAGCAGTCAACGACTCGAGTGCTGCCTGCACGAATGCCTCAGCACGCACAATCGTTTCTTGATACCCGCCAAGGTCTCCGTCGCGGAGCAACTGCTCGGCCTCAGCGAAAAGCGACTCTGCCTGCAACAGCAACTCTGCGGTTGACGCACGCCCGTCAGACGAATCAGGCACGGTGAGCGATGGCTCATCAGTGGTTGGCTCGGCTGGGACGTCTGAGGTGTCGTCGGTCGATGAGCCATCATCGGATGCCGGAACATCTGATGTGCTCGTCGTCTCCTCAGTGTCTGAGCGCTCTGGAAGGTCGAGGTCAAAGCCAGGGAACAGATCAGCGAGAGCTTCCGACATTGTTGCGGCAAATGTTGCGCGGTTCTCGTTTGACACGATGACAAATCGGTATTCGGTGATGCCATCGATTGCCACGTAGAACGGTCGAACGTACACAAGGCCATCAGCGACAGGGACAATCTGCATGTCTCCGAACAGAACGTCGGTGCCTGACTCTTCGTTGTCTTGCAGCGTGATCTCCCGGCTGATGAGCTGCTCTGATTCGGCCTGAGTTGCGACTCGATACGGTCCGGCCGGCAGCGGTTCTTGATCGACAAGGTAGGTCGTGAGACGACCGTACGAGCCAGGATCGCTCGACGCCGTGATGTACGCCTGAAGTTCGGTACGACCGTCATCGGTTGAGAACGGCACGTACGGACGCAAGATCACGAACTCGTTCTCGCCAGTAGACGGATTTCTCATCAGCGTGTAGTACGGAACGAAACGCTCGGTGTTGAGTTCAGTTGAGAATTCGCCGCTACCCGCCGCATCGGTCGACCCGACACCATCGGTAAATGCGCGTGGCTGAACCGATGGCGCCTGAGAGACCGACCATGCGCCGGTGCGCTGGAAGAAGTTCTCAGCGGAAATCTGGTACTTCGAATACAACTCGGTCTGTACTCGGAAGAGATCTTCTGGGTACCGCAAGTGCTCGCGCAACTCATTCGGCATCTCCTCAACCGGACTGAACATGTCCGAGAACGCTCCCTGCCATGCCGAGATAATCGGATCGTCGCCATCGAGCACGTAGAACTTCACGTCACCGCTGTACGCATCGACGGTTGCCTTGACCGAGTTGCGCACATAATTCGCATCACGTGCAAGACCCGTCGACCGCGTCAGCTGAACGTTTCCGATGCTCTGCGCGTACGGGTACTGATTGGTCGACGTGTATGCATCGATCACCCATTGCACTCTCCCGTCGACAACGACCGGGTATGGGTCACCGTCATAATCGAGGAAGGGTGCCAATTTTTCGACCCGATCGCGAACGTCGCGGATCAACAGCAACTGTGAATCAGAATTCACTGCACCCGATGCGAGCAAGTTGTAGTCGAGGAACGACAGCGCGGTCACCGCACGACGGAAAAAGCTCGACATTTCGATTCCCGATGTGCCGGAATAGTCGCCCGGATCGCCACAACCACTCTCGGTGACCGAGGTATTCGCAACCGCGTAATCAGTCATTGACGGCGAGAAATAGAGTTCAGGGCGATCAAGATCGACAGTGATGTAATCAGGCCGCAGCGACGACGTCACTTGGCTAACGGGAGCCATCACAAGCCCACATCCACGAGTAGAGACAAGGTGGCGACCCTGCCATGACTGGTTCGGAATTCCATCAAGGTCGAGTTCACGGGCCGCAACCAACACCTGCTCACGTTCACCATCGAGTTCATAACGGTCGACATCAAGGTCGTCGACTTGCAAACCTGCGACCTCGCCTCGGTCGATGGCAAAGCGAGACAACATGAGGCCAGGGCTCAGCAGACGGACATTCTCAAACGGCTGAGGATCTGACTCGATGTCTGCAGCCGAGAGTGCATTGAACTGGATCGGCTCGGTAACAACGGAATCAAGTGCCATCGCTGCACGGGTCGCCTCAACATTACGAGCGATGTACGGAAGTTCTCGCTCGGCTTGGTTCGGCCGAACGACAAGTGACTGAATCAACGACGGGTACACCGAGCCACCGCCAATCGACACCACCAACCAGAGCACTGATGCGATCAACGGGAATCGCCACCGGTCGGTGCGAATTGTCACAAGGAACAGCACTGCGGTGAGGAGCGCGATCAGTGTGAGCAACATCAGCGCCGGCAATTCCGCGTTTACAACCGCGTACGTTGCGCCCTGCACAACTCCACGGGTCTCATTGGTGAGGTCGAATCGAGCCAGCCAATAGTCACCCGCCCGAAGAACGGCGAGTATTGCTAGCAGCACCGCCATATGCACCTTGGTCGCTTGCCGCACGGTTGGAACCATTCCCGCAAATAGCACTGCGCCATTCAACACATGGGTAATTGCCGTAATGATGATGATGAGGAGCAGTGCGGCAAACAGCCAGTCAGACAAAAAACTGATCAGAGGGAGCCGGAACACGTAAAAACCGACATCGGCTCCAAATTGCGGATCGGTGATGCCAAACGTTCGAGAATTTCTGAAAAGGAGAAGGTCTTCCCATTGCTGAGTCGCTGGCAACGACACCAAGATTCCGAGCAGAGCTGCCACCCCATAGCGGACGAGTCGCATGCGGCGACCAAACAACTCATGAAAGCGTTGCACTACCGGAGGAACGTTATTTTCCAACCGAACCGGCGCCGTCCGGTCGGCAACCCATAGGTTGACCCATCCGAGTAGCAAGAACACGAAAAGGCAGACCCCAAACATCGTGAGTTTGGCGGTGAGTTGACCCCAGAAAATGTCGCTCCGTCCGAGGGCCCGGTGCCACAGAAGGTCAATCCAAAACGAGGCAATACCTCGCCCAAAAATGAGAACGAAGAACGCGATTGCTCCGACAACAATCAGGCCCACACGGCCGTTAAGGCGTCGTTGGGCTGGCGGGCGAGGGATTTCCGACTCTGGTCGCATCGCCTTCGAGGCTACTCGTCAACGAGAACGAGTTCGCATTGACATCCAAGATGTCCAGGGGGATTTACAGCGCCGGTCGGAAAACTGTCACCCAGAGCGACTGTGCCAGCCAGGGTATTGTCCTCGCACTCGGCACACGGCCGATCATCACCTCCGGCTACCCATTTCACCTTGGTTCCTGAAGCAGCGGACGTGAGTTGCGCAGTTGCGTAGGCAACGGACATTGCAGCGAAGAGTGCCGACTCGACGCGTTCCCCTTTCACTTCTCGGTATGTCGCTCTTACCGACTTGACAATCGCACCTTGATCATCGCCATGGTCTTTGATCGCTTGCACAACTTGCCCACGTACGAATGAAAGCAACTGTTCGTCAACCACTGCATCGGCGGCTGAACATGCCCCTTCACCGTCAACAAGATCTGCACATAAACTCGCCGCACCTGCCTCTGCAGCAGCCGTAAATGATGGGGTCATCAACTTCACGTGACGCTTACGGTATGCCGCGGGACCAGGGAGCGGTGTTCGCCGCTTCTTTTCATCGTCACCATCGAGCGCAGCGAGCACCGCATCGAGTTCATCAGCGAAGGCCTTCTTCACTGAACGCACAACACCTGCCAACTCACTGCCGATGACCTCATCTCGACGTGGAATCGAGATGCCAACCGCATCGAGCTCATCGTCAGTCTCTATCTGTCGTCCGGGAAACAACGGAACAACGTCGGCTGACGGGCCGTCATCGGAAGCACTCTCATCAGATGGTGACTCAGCGCCCGCAACAGCAGATTCACCGTCACCTTCAGATTGACCGTCGAACACATCGCTCAATGCGTCTGAGGCCATCGTCGGCATTTCCTCAATCGATGCAACATCAGCGGTGATCGACTGCGGGTCAAGGACCGCAACGACATCGGCCGCCAACGCCCGAGCGCGGTCGAACTGTTCTGCGAGACGACGCTGATGCAATTCGGTCTCTTCAGCCCACAAGCGAGCCGACTCACGAAGACGCGCAATCTTTAGGTTTGCTTGTTCGACATGACGGTCGGCCTCTTCAACAATTTCACGCAAACGAGCTCGCATCTCAGCTCGCTCAACACGAGTCTCTTCCCGGGCCGACACCAACGTTCGAGCTTTCTCCTCGCCGAGCAACTCCTGCAACAGTTCGTCATCCATCTCGGCAAGATTCACCGCACGCTTCTGAGCCTCATCAAGTTCACTCGAAAGACGCGCATTCTCATCGATCACGCCCTGCATTTCAGCTGCGACTGCAACCAAAAAGGCCTTCACCTTCTCTTGATCAAAACCCTTTCGGGAAGAGGGAAATGAGGCCTGTGATATCGAATCGGGGGACGAAGGATTGGGGGAAGACGCGTCCATGTCTTGAGAGTAGACAGCCGAGCGAGGCTGACGCTGTCACCCCAAGAAATTTTTTACGACGATGGGTTCGGTCGCTCACCACCGAATGCCACCAGCACGTCGATCGCTTCATCCAGTGTTGCAACTGCGACGATCTCAAGATCTGGGGCAGCTGCTCTCGCTGCTGCAATTTGTTCATCACCTTGCCGAGTCGGAACGAGGAGTAATTCGACACCAGCTTGCTCTACCGCTGATGCTTTTTGGGAAAGACCACCGATAGCTCCAACCGAACCGTCGAGGTCGATCGTGCCGGTCACCGCAACCCGCTTACCACCTGTCAACTCACCGTCAGAGAGACCATCAATGACCGTCAACGTGAACGCAAGACCTGCAGAAGGCCCCCCGATAGAGCCTGTATCGATACTAATATCGAACGGAAGTTCAACACGGCGAGTATCAAACGGCAAGAAACCGACAATCGTTCGGTTCGGATCGTCCGGTGACGAGGTGAGTTCGACATCGGCCTCAAATTCTCCCTCGCCTCGTCGCTCAACGAGCAACGTGATGACGTCGCCTGGCTGCTTACCTTCGAGTGCACTCGTCAGGTCACCGACGCTCGTCAATGAAACACCATCAGCCTCTAGCAGCCGGTCACCCGGATCGAGAACCTCATCTGATGGGGGCCAACGAACACACTCGCCGGCATCAGAAAATTCGAGACACGCAATCTCCGAAATGAGCACATCGCCGGGCACGATTGCAGCATCAAAGCCAAGCCAACTCAATGCGACATACTCCGCAACTTCCTCTGCGGTGCGCATCTGTTCAAGCGAGAACACCCGCCGCTGTTCCGCTGTCTGGAAACCGAACTTGTCCTCTTCGGTCAACATCTCAACCGCACCCTCATCACGACCGACCCACCATGACAGCACCGACTGCGGGGGTTCAGTAATGGTAACCAGCATGAAGTCACCGACCGCAGGAAACACCTCTGGCGGAGGTTCGTCACTCTCTTCTGAGGCACTCACCGACAAACGATCACCAACAGGCTGAGCTGATCCTGGAACTCTCGCGTACGGCGCAGGCTGCAATTCACCAAGCCGTTCATTCATCTCACGAGCGATGAACGATGAAGGGACAAGCGCAGCTACCGCCACCGCAACAACAGCACAACACGACAACACCGCCAACGGAATTGCCCACTTTCGGTGACGGCGTGCAGGAAACACATCGACTCGACCAACAACTCCCTTGACGACGGACGACTGCTCTGCATCAGGCGGTGGGAGTAGATTTGATTCAGAGATTTCCATGGATTCTTCGTTTACTGTCGACCTGCTCACAAGCCGCGCTGCTGTCATACTGTGTTGCGCACTGCTTGCACTGCTCTTTGCCGGTTGGAGAAAGACTGCCAGAGCCTCAACAGATTCACCACGTCGAGCGGAGGCTTTACGCCCGCGGCGAACACCCACCGGCGTGCCAGTTGTGCAACAGCCTCTCACGCTGTACCGGCGGCCAGGAGTGCTTCACCGGCTTATTTCGCTCGGCCTCATCGGGGTGATCTCTGTCATCGTTGGCGCAGTCGTTGCCATCTTCACCGCCTTCATTGCAATCGCAGGCGTTATTCGATTGACGGATCTTCTCGGCTGAAATGAGCCCAGATGACCTCCGCGCATTGCGTCGAACTGTTGTGGCGCTCGGCTACGAACAGAACGAATCTGAGGCTCGGTCACTACTTGAACACGAAGACTCAGTCGTGCGTGAACTCGCTCTCGGAGCGCTACATCGAATGCAGTCACTTACCGATGCCGACCTGGAGCTCGCATTAGGTGACGACGATCGACTTGTTCGCCGCCGCGCCGCTGAACTCGGAGCGCTCCACCCCGGAGTCGACTTAACCCCACTACTCGCAGACCTCGAACCGGTGGTCGTTGAGATGGCGGTGTGGGCATACGGCGAACGAGAACAGGTCGATGACAACACGCTCCACACGATCATCTCACTCACGACAGATCACGATGACCAGCTTGTCCGCGAGGCAGGCGCTGCCGCTCTCGGAGCGATTGGCGACGAGCGTGGAGTGCCCGCAATCCTCAGCGCATGCGAAGACAAACCGGCGGTGCGACGACGGGCCGTTCTCGCTCTCGCTCCATTTTCCGGTCCAAAGATCGAGGCAGCAATCGATACCGCTCTCACCGATCGTGATTGGCAAGTACGCCAATCAGCGGAAGATCTCAGACGCTAATCGTCTCGCGGCCTTCACCCGAAGACTCAGACCCGTCACCTTCGCTCGAAGATGACAGAACCTCATGCGATGTTCCTTCAACGTTGAGGTTGGGTAGCGCACGATCGAGCCACTGAGGAATCCACCAGTTTCCACGACCAAGCAACGCCATCGTTGCCGGCACCAGCAACATTCGAACCAAGGTCGCATCAAGCAGCACTGCGACCGCAAGGCCGACGCCAAAAAGTTTCACGATTCGATCGTCCTCAAGCAAGAACGCCCCGAACACAACCACCATGATCGCGGCCGCAGCGGAAATAACTCGAGCTGTTGCCGCAAGCCCATCGGCCACCGAGTTCGTTGGGTCGCCGGTGCGATCAAACTCTTCTTTCACCCGGGAGAGCAAGAACACTTCATAGTCCATCGACAAACCGAACACGATCGCAAACAGCATCAACGGCACAAACGGTTCAATCGGTGCTGGCTCCACTCCGAATACCGACGACAACCAACCCCATTGGAAGACGGCCACCGCCACTCCGTAGGCCGAGGCGATCGACAGCACGTTCATCAACACCGCCTTCAACGGCACCAGCACCGACCGGAAGACCATCATCAGTAGTAAGAACGACACGCCGAGCACCGCCCCAAAGAAGATGAAGAGGCGACTCGCCAAATACGAGGTGAAATCGATGTTTGAGGCTGCAGCACCGGTCACACTCGCAGTAATCGACGAACCTGACAATGACGCCGGCAGAACCTCATCCCGCAAACGGTCAACGGTTGCCGCCGTCGCCTCGTCTTGCGGGGAAGTCGTTGGGATGACCTGAATGATCCATGCCTCTGCTTCGCCGGGAGTC